>DASTGR010000384.1:0-17930 GCA_035718885.1 Pseudolabrys sp.
GCCGCGGTCGCGAATGCTCACCGGCAGTTGGTCCGGATAGAGGTCGTAGACCTCGCGCAGCGGCAACTTGCCGCTCGCCAGACCGTTGACGTCGCGCACCAGCGCGGAGGGCGCGAGCCCGAGCGCATAATTGACCACCGCCGGATCGAGATAAGGCTCGCGCATCTCGACCTGGTGCGCCATGGCGCAACGGTCGACGCGTTGCAGGCTGACGCGGTGCATCAGGCCGAGACATTCCTCGCGCATCGCCCGCGCGTCGGGATCGTTCTCGGCAAAGGCGATTTCGAGTGGCGGGTAGCCGCAGAAGAGCTCGTCCGCCCCCTCCCCGCACAGGCCGACGCGAAACCCGTCAGCGTGCATGCGCTCCGCCGCCATCAGCGAACAGACGGCGCCGCGCACGAGGTTCGGCTCGAAGGATTCGGTGACCGACACGACCCGGTCGATGGCGGCGAAGACGTCGTCGCTCTCCGGATCGAACGGCACGATGCGCAGATCGAATCCGGTCTGGGCCGCGTAATCGGCGGCGTAGCGGAAATCGGGCGCGGTGACGTTGCCGACGAAATAACCCGGCGTCTCGGGCCTGAACTGGCGCGCATAATGCGCGACCAGCGTCGAGTCGATGCCGCCGCTGAACAGCACCGCGGCCGGCAGTCCTGGCGGCAGCCGCACGCGCACGGCTTCGGACAGGATGTAGTCGAGCGCATCGGCGCTCGCATCACTCGCTTCGCCGCTCGGCGGGAACACCGGTGACTTGAAGCGGCCGCAGGTCTTGCGCGACAGCGCGTAACCCGGCGGCAGCAGCATCACCGGGTGCGTTTCGATCGTGGCAAGAAGCGGCTTCATCTCGGAGCAGAAAGCGAAGCTCTGCCCTGCCTGGATCACGTAGAGCGGCTTGACGCCGAACGGGTCGCGTGCCGCGAGGAATTCCCCCGTCGTCATGTCGAGCGCGACGAAGGCGTACATGCCGTTGAGGCGCTCGAGCGCCCCATAGCCCCAGACCTGGAGCGCGTTGGCGAGCAGCTCCGTGTCGGACTCGGTGCGGAACGGCACGCCCATGCCCATCAGTTCGACGCGCAGATCCTCGTGATTGTAGATTTCGCCGTTGAACGACACCGCGAGCTGGCCGTCGAACGACAATTGCGGCTGCACCGCATTGTCGGCATCGACGATGCGCAGACGCCGCGTCGCCATGGCGGTGTCGGGCTTCGGGCGCAGGATCGGATCGGACACGTCGCCGCGGTGCAGAATGCCGCCGATCAGGCGGGCAACGACGCTCTCGGCGTCCGGCCAATTGATGGCGACCGCGATGCCGCACATGGGCAATCCCCCTCGTCCCAGGCGCCGGTTTCATCCGGCGGCCTCCCTGCCCCGACAGGCGGAAACGAAGCGGTTCGCGCGTTCAGGGTTCCTTCACCATATTTTCCCAATGGTGAAGCAAACCTTAACTGCCCCTCACGAGGCGGCCGGCTGGGCCGGGTGGAAGGCGAGCGACAGGCCATTCATGCAGTAGCGCAGGCCGGTCGGCCTCGGACCGTCATTGAAAACATGGCCGAGATGGCCCACGCACCGGGCGCAGTGCACCTCGGTGCGCTTCATGAAGAAAGAGCGGTCGGTCCTCGTCCCCACCGCCCCCGGCAGGGGCTCATAGAAGCTCGGCCAGCCGGTGCCGCTGTCGAACTTGGTGTCGGACGAGAACAGCGGCAGGTCGCAGCCGGCGCAGGCAAACGTCCCCTTCCGCTTCTCGTGGTCGAGCGGGCTGGTGAAGGCGCGCTCGGTGCCCTCCTCGCGCAGGATGCCGTATTGCGCCGGCGTCAGGCGCTTCTTCCACTCGGCGGCGGAGAGATTCTTGAAATCGGTCGTCGTGGTCATGTCCCCGGCCCTCCCGCGGCCAGCGCCGAGCGCAAGCGCCGCCAAAGACGCGGCTCCGGTGAGCAGGGCACGGCGGTGAAGCGTGGTCATGGCGGTCTCCCGATGCGTTGTCAGGGTTCGCCCCTGTCGTACAACGTTTCGCCGGCCGTCCGGCTTCACATTGGCTTCACCGGGCCATCACAGCTGTGCGAGCCCTTTCCGAATCACCGGGTCTTTTCTACCCATCGACGGTAGGGGAACCGCATCGATGCCGCCGCTGCCGCAAGCCGCACCCGCGCTCAACGTGCCGCAGGCTTTCGCCGAGGGGCTTCGCCTGCACGAGCAGGGGCGGCTCGCGGAGGCCGAGAAGTTCTATGCGGCCGTGCTCGCGGCGCGCTCCGACCACTTCGACGCGCTGCAAATGCTCGCTGTGGTGAAGCATGCCAAGGGGGAACTGCCCGAGGCGCTCCGCCTGATCTCGCAGGCGATGAAGCTGCGCCGCCCCTCGCCGCAGATCCTGCTCAATTACGGCATGATCCTGCACGCGCTGTCACGCAGCGACGAGGCGATCGCCAGCTTCGACCAGGCGCTGAAGCAGAAATCGAAATTCGCCGAAGCGCACAACAATCGCGGCGCGGTGCTGTCGGCGCTCGGCCGGCACGAGGAAGCGATCGGGGCGCTGCAAAAGGCGATCGCGCTCAAGCCCGACTACGCCGACGCGCACTACAATATGGGCTCGGCGCTGCGCGAGCTCGGCCGTCACCAGGAGGCGCTCGCAAGCTTCGACCGCTCGCTCAAACTCCGGCCCGACTTCGCCAAGGCGCACAATAATCGCGGCGCCTCGCTCGAGGCGTTGCAAAAATTCGAGGACTCGCTGGCCGCCTATGCGCGCGCGATCGAGCTCGACGCGAACTTCGCCGACGCGATGAAGAACCGCGGCCGCGTGCTCCTCCAGCTCGATCGCGGTCAGGAGGCGATCGACACCTTCACCGCCGCGCTGCGCCTGAAACCGGACGACGCCGAAACCTGGTACCTGCGCGGCCGCCATCTCATCGATCTCGGCCGGAACGACGACGCGCTAGCCGATCTCGCGCAGGCTCTGGCGCTCAAGCCCGGTCACGCCGGCGCGCGCTTCGCCGACTGCATCGCCGAACTCGCCATTGTCTATAAAGACGAGGCCGAGATCGGCCGCCGGCGCGCGTCCTACGAGCGCAAGCTCAAGGCGCTGGCTGATGACGTTGCCGTCGACAGGCTCTCGGGCGATCTGATCCCTGCCATCGGCGCGCAGGAGCCGTTCCTGCTCGCCTATCAGGGCGGCAATGACCGGCCGCTCCAAGAAGTCTATGGGGGCATGGTCCATGCAGCGGTGTCGCGCGAATTCAGCGCCGCGCCGCTGCCGCCGAAGCCTGCGCCCGGCGAACGCATCCGCCTCGGCATCGTCAGCGCGCACTTTTTCGCCCATTCCAACTGGAAGATTCCGATCAAGGGCTGGCTCAGCCAACTCGACCGCAGCCGGTTTGAAATCTTCGGCTATCACCTCGGCGTCACCCGCGACGGCAACACCGACCAGGCGGCGGCAATGTGCGACCGCTTCGTGCATCGTCCGCATGACGTCGCGGGCTGGCGCGCCGAGATCCTCGCCGATGCGCCGCACGCGCTCATCTATCCCGGTCTCCTCATGGACACGCAGTCGCTGCAACTCGCGGCGCAGCGCCTCGCGCCGGTGCAGATGACGTCGTGGGGCCATCCGGAAACCAGCGGCCTGCCGACGCTCGATTATTTCCTGTCGAGCGACCTGATGGAGGCGCCGAACGCGCAGGATCACTACACCGAGAAGCTGGTGCGGCTGCCGAACCTGTCGATCTATTACGAGCCGGTGAACACGCCGCCGCAACCCGTGACCCGCGCCGAGCTCGGCCTGCGCGACAGCGCGACCGTGTTCTGGAGCGCGCAGTCGCTCTACAAGTACCTGCCGCAGCACGACGATATTTACGCGCGCATCGCCAAGGCAGCCGGCGACTGCCAGATCGCATTCGTGCGCCACCACGGCAGCGCCGTGACCGAATTTGTGCAGGCGCGGCTCGCCCGCGCCTTCGCCGCGCACGGCCTCGATGCCGACCGGCACTGCGTGTTCCTGCCCCGCATGAGCCAGGGCAAGTTCGTGGCCGCCGCAGGGCTCGCCGACATCCTGCTCGACTCGCTCGGCTGGTCGGCCTGCAATTCGGCACTGGAAAGCCTCGCGCACGACCTGCCGATCGTCACCTATGCCGGGCCGATGATGCGCGGGCGGCACAGTGCCGCGATCCTCAACCTGCTTGGCGTGCCGGAGACCATCGCCGCGACGCCCGACGAGGTCGCGACCATTGCCGTGCGGCTGGCGCAAAATCAGGACCTGCGCCGTGAGATCGTCGCGCGCATGGCGGCCAACAAGCACCGCCTCTATTTCGACCGCGCGCCGGTCGCGGCGCTTCAGGACCTGCTGGAAAAGTCCGTGCGCGGCTAGGCCCTTTGCCGCCGCCCCTCCCGCCTATATGAATGCCGGAAATCCGCGCGGCGGGAAGGACGGAACATGCGTTTTGAAGGCACCAGCGGCTATGTGGCGACCGACGATCTCAAGATCGCGGTGAACGCCGCCATCACGCTCGAGCGGCCGCTGCTCGTGAAGGGCGAGCCCGGCACCGGCAAGACCGTGCTGGCGCTCGAGGTCGCCAAGGCGATCGGCGCGCCGCTGATCGAATGGCACGTCAAGTCGACCACCAAGGCGCAGCAGGGCCTTTACGAGTACGACGCCGTGTCGCGCCTGCGCGACAGCCAGCTCGGCGACGAGCGCGTCAAGGACATCCGCAACTACATCAAGCGCGGCAAGCTGTGGGACTCGTTCGTCGCCGACGAGCGCCCCGTGCTGCTGATCGACGAGATCGACAAGGCCGACATCGAGTTCCCCAACGACCTGCTGCTCGAACTCGACCGCATGGAGTTCTACGTCTACGAGACCGGCGAGACGGTGAAGGCGCGCCGCCGCCCGATCGTCGTCATCACGTCGAACAACGAGAAGGAATTGCCGGACGCGTTCCTGCGCCGCTGCTTCTTTCACTACATCCGCTTTCCCGACACCGAGACGATGCGCGCGATCGTCGACGTGCACTTCCCCGGCATCAAGCAGCGGCTCGTCGCCGAAGCGTTACGGCTGTTCTACGAGATCCGCGACGTGCCGGGCATGAAGAAGAAGCCGTCGACCTCGGAACTGCTCGACTGGCTCAAGCTCTTATTGGTCGAGGACATCGGCCCAGAAATGCTGCGCGAGCGCGATCCGAAGAAGCTGATCCCGCCGCTGCACGGCGCGCTGATCAAGAACGAGCAGGACGTGCACCTGTTCGAGCGACTGGCGTTCATGGCGCGGCGCGAGGGGCGGTAATCGCTCGTCGTTGTCGCCCCGGGCGAGCGCCAGCGAAGCCCGGGACCCATACGCCTCGGCAGACATGAGACGCTGCGGCGTCTGGGCCCCCGCCTTCGCGGGGACGACATCAGACGCCTGCCTTCTTCTTCTCCGGCTCCGCCGGCGGCACGACGGCGCCCAGCCAGCCCTGCTCGCGCGCATAGCCGAGGATCTTCTCGCCGATGCCGCGGCCGATCGCGCGCACCTGCCCCTCGACATCGGGCGACAGCCGGCCCGCCGCCCTGCTCTCCGCAGTGAGCGCGGCCTCGACGGCGGCATTGTCGATCTTGGCCTTGCCCTGCGGCGCGGCGGTGAAGCTTGCGAGTGGCTTCTTGCCGAACGTGCCGTTGCGCTCGAGCTTCATGTCGGCGACGACACCGCTGCGCCCGTCGCCGATACCCGCGCCCTTGCCCTTCTTGTCCGGGCCGTCACCGCCGCGCAGGCGGCCGGAGACGATCACCGCGTCGTCTTTGAGCGACACGGCGTCGGCCGAGCCCGGCGCCGCATCGAGGCCTGCCGCGCGCAAGGTGGCGACGATGGTCGCGACGATCTCGTCATTGACGCGCTCCAGCGTGCGCTCCTTGCGCAGGTGGAACGGCAGGTCGCTGCCCTCCTTGCGCGAGAGGCGCACCGTGTAGCCGCGGTCGATCACGGTGATGTCGGGCGACATGGCGAAGTCCGTGACGATGACGGTCTTCGGCTTCGGCGCCGAGGCGTTGGACGTGAGGCTCACGGCGTCGGTCTGGCAGCCGGCAAGCGCCAGGGCCGCCACGGAAAGGCAGATCGCGACTGCGCGCATGGAAGGAAGGCTCGGAACTATGGCGTTCGGAAGCGGCCTACTACCACAAGGCCGGGACGTCAAAGGAGTAGGTGACGCCTGTCCCCACCTGAAACTGATCGCGCGAACCGCGCATCGTGACCAGTGGCGAATTTGCCGCATCTCCGCCGAGCCGCTGGTATTCGACATATGTGTACGCCGCCCATTGCGGCGAGAAGGCATAGCGCGCCTGTCCACCGGCGCCCCATGAGTGCACGCCGCCATGCGCCGTGTAGGTCGGCAGGCCCGATGTGACGGCCTGCGACGCCGTGACGCTGAAGTACGGGTCCTCGGCCTTGCCTGTCGCCAGTGTCAGCCGCGGGCCGCCGGATAAGGTCAGTTGCGGCGTCAGCGGATAGACGACATCGGCGGTCAGGTCGGCGACGACGCCATGATGTCCGCCGAAGCCCTGGCGCAATTCGGCGCGTGTGCGCAGCCATGGCGCCACCCAGTAGTCGGCGAAGCCGCCGATCTCGATCGCATAATCCACGCCGAGGCCGCGCAGGTCGGCATCGTCGCTTTCCCTGCGGGGAAAACGGATCTTCGCCGTCGGACCCGCGCGGAACGTGCCGGTGTCGATGATGCCGAAGCCGAAGCCGTCGCGCGGCGCGTGGAACCGCGGCGGCGTGCCGGCCTTGCGAATGTCGATCAACGGAAACGGCCGGACCATGTAGCGGTCCGAGCCTTCATAGGTCGGGAGCACCCCGGCCTCGATGCCGAGCGTGAGCGTCCACTGATTGCCCACGACAGCCTGAGTGGAAGCCGGCTTGTAGGCCAGATCGGCGGCGACCGCCGGCACGCTGGCCAAGCCGGCCAGAACCGCACCCAGAACGAACCGTACGCGCTGCATTCCAACCCCATTCCGACCGAACCGAACGACTCCGGAAACCCAGTCGGGCACTGTTAAATGACCCTAGCACGACCTCGCCGAGGGAATGCCGGAGGCCCGCGAAATGTTCGTGACAACCACTCAAGACGTTGGCGTGTGTGGCATTTCTGCTTCACTCGGTGCGGCGGGCGGCGCTTTGCGCGCCCTTCTCCGCTCGCTCAGGCGCGACAAGGCCTGCGCGACGCCGCCGGTGAGCCCGGCGCCCCAATAGACGCCCTGCGCCAGCGCCTTTCCGATCCGGCCGCCGGCCCAGACCAATTCGTAGGGCGTGAACAGGCGCCAGGTCTGATCCGCCTCGACGATCCCCCGGGCGATGAGTTCGCCGGCCATGGCGGTCGTGTTGAGGCCATGGCTACCGAAGCCGCTGGCGACCCATAGCCCCGGCTCGAGCTCGCCGACCTGCGGCATGTGATGGATCGTGCGGCCGAGCGTCCCGCTCCAGACGTGCGACGCCTCGACCGCGCCCAGCGCCGGAAAGGCGCGTCGGACGTCGGCAAGGAGCGCGCGCACAAAATGCTTCGCGTTCGCATCCCAGGTGCGCAGACGGCCAGACCATTGCAGCCGGTTGCCATCGATGATGCGGTAGTGGTTGTCGGCGCGCGCGCCGTCGCTCACGGCGCCGCGATACTGAATGACCTCGGACAGGTTGGCGATCGGCTCGGTCACCAGCACATAGGTCGACACGGGCAGCAGCGTCGCAGCAAGCCGCGGCACCAGCCGTCCGAGATGCACGCTGCCGGCAAGCACGACATGCGCGGCGCGCAAGCGGCCGGCCGGCGTCACGACACGTTTGCGCACGCCGGCCGGATCGATCGACAGCGCCGGCGTGTCCTCGAAGATGCGCGCGCCCGCCTTCTCGGCCAGTGCCGCCATGCCGAGCGCGTAGTTGAGCGGATGGATGTGGAACGCGTTCGGGAAATGCAGCGCGCCGAAGTAGCGGGGGTTCGGCAATGCGGCGCGCACCTGCTCCGTCGGCCAGTATTCGACGTCCGCGCCGATCCAGCGCAGGCGCTCCATCGCCGCGCGCTGCACGGCGGCAGTGTCGGTCTTGGAGACATGAAGCCAACCCGGAACCGGATCGACGCCCGGCATGGCGGTTTCGTCGATCGTGCGCCGGACATAAGCGAGGCCCCGCTCCGACAGCGCCCAGAGCTCCTTGGTGTGATCGAGACCGACACGCTCGATCATGCCGCTGACGTCCTCGGCAAATCCGGGCACCACGAAGCCCGAGTTGCGGCCGGACGCCGACCAGGCGATGCGGTTGGCTTCGAGCACGGCGACCGACCAGCCGCGCTCGGCCACTTCGCGCGCGACGGTCAAACCGGCGAGCCCGCCGCCGATGACGCAGACATCGACGTCGAGATCGAAATTGAGCCGCCCGCGCTCCGGCGAGGCGACGCGCGTGGCCTCGTACCAGGTCGTTGAAAGCTCGGGCATTCCGGGGTTTTCCTGAGCGGCTGGGCGCAGAGGCCGCATGCTAGACTGGCGCAGATTCGAAAGCGACCCTCTCTCCTTTCCCGAGAACCGGGGCCGCCGCAACCCGTTATCGAGCCATGCGCCGTCTCATCCTGTTGCGCCACGCCAAGGCCGAACCTGTCACGCCGGGTCAGAAGGACTTTTCCCGCGCGCTGGTCGAGCGCGGACGCAAGGATGCGGCGCGCATCGGCGCCTACATGGCGACGCATGCGCTCACGCCGGATCGGGTCATGGTCTCGCCGGCGCGCCGCGCCCAGGAGACGTGGAAACATACGTCGTCCGGCTTCAAGCCGGCGCCGGCTGCGGCCACGATCGAGAAGCTGTACGAGGCGACGCCGCACGCGATCCTCGCTGTCGTCAAGGATGCGCCGGCGAGCGCGCATACATTGCTCGTCGTCGCGCACAATCCCGGGCTGCACGAGGTTGCGCTGATGCTGATCGCGTCGGGCGACATCGACGCGCGCGAGCGCCTCACCGAGAAGCTGCCGACCGCCGGCCTCATCATCGTCGACTTCGCGGTCGACGACTGGAGCCGGCTCCATCCGCAGTCGGGACGGCTCGAGCGCTTCGTCAGCCCGCGCATACTGGACGGCGTGGACTAGCCGGGCAGAAGATCGCGCGGCGGCTCCGCGACGTTATATCCGCCGGGCCGGTTGCGGCCGAAGAACGCGACCCCCTGCCACACGAACATCGCCAGGAAGACGCCGACCAGCACCGCCGGCAGCACCGCGTGCGCCTGCAAGGTGCGCAGCATGAGCAGCGCCAGTGCAAGCGACACGCCGACGAAGACGAGAACGCCTGGCCAGTAAATGAGCGCCGGCCTGCCCCGCTCGCAGATGAGCGCGCTGTTTGCGGCGGCGATGCGCGCGTGCAGCTCCGTGACGAAGCGCGTGTAGGCTTCGTCGAGCCGCTGCTGCTCGACCATGCTCTTCCAGGTGCTCGAAACGATGCGCAACGGCGGATCTCCCGGCGCCCAGATCTCGGTCATGAAGCGCGTCATCTGCATGCTCATCGGCCGGTAGGCCATGCGCAGGCGTGAAATCGCCGCGTAGCGCGTGAAACCGGTGCGCGGACCGGCGCTCCAGGCAAGGCCATCCGGCTCGAGCGTCAGGTTCCATTCGGCCCCGAGCAGCGAGGGCCGGTAGGAATATGACAGCGCGGGCGCGGCAATTGGCCCGGATATCATCGCATCGTCTTCAATTGTCTGTTCCGCCATCCGCGCGCCGTTAACCATGTTGTCGCTTGGTCGGTGTCCGCAGCCTCGCACCGCCGTCGCGATTGTTCCCATCGGTACCGGTGTATAATAGGTTAATTTCCGGTAGCGTGATCGGAATGCGTTGCGACCGTAGCGTCTGTTCGGGGAGCGTCACATGGCCAAGTTGTCGGATATCTTCAGCCGCCGGAACGAGCCGGGCGCCGACAAGATCATACCTCTGCCAGCCATGCCCTTGCGTGGCAACGGCCCGGGTGAGGCCGGCGAGACATCGGTCGATGCCGGCGCGCGCATCGGCGAAGAGAACGAGGTGCTGCGCAACCTCCTGACCGATGCCGGCCGCAAGATCGGCGAGCTCGACGAGCTCAAGCAGGCCTTCGACAAGCTGGTCCTGCCCTTCAACGCCACCTTGCGCGCGCTCGAAACGGAAAAGTCGCAGACCCTGTCGCTTGCCGGCCGGCTCGAAGAGCAGCGCGCGGCTTATGACAAACTGTGCGGCGAGTTCTATCAGGTCGAGCGCAAGGCGACGCAGCTCGATTCGGACGTCGCGCGCCTGCGCAGCGATCTCGAACTCGCGCGCGAGACCGGACGCACGCTCGAGAGCGCGCGCAACGAAACCGCCGAGCAATTGAAGGCGCGCGAGACGCATATCGCCGAACTCGAGCGCCAGCTCGAGCAGGAAACCGCCGAGCGCCGTTCGGCGAGCGAGGCGCGCCGCACCATCCAGGAGCACCTCGACACGGCGGGCAAGCGCACCGTCGAACTCGAAGGCGAGCTCGCGGCCGCGCGCGAGCGTCTCGTTCTCACCGAGGACGAGAAGACCTCGCTGCAACACCAGATCGAGCAGTCGCTCGCCGAAAACGCCAGGCTCACGCGTCGCCTGACCGACAGCGATAACGCGCTGACCGCCATTCGCGCCCAGCTCGCCAAGCTGGAGGCGAGTCACGCCGAGGCGCACAGCGAGCGCGGCCGGCTTGCCGCGGCGCTCGATGAAGCCAAGGAGCAGCATCAGTCCGAGCGCAACACGTTGACGATGCGCCTCGAAGGGCTCGTCTCGCGCGCGGCGACCGCCGAACGCCTGCTCGCCGACACGCGGGCGAACCTCATGGCTCGCACCGAAGAAGTGCGTGGCTTCGACCGCAAGGCCGTCGAGGCCAATATTGCGCGCGGCGCTGCGGAGCGTCGCCTGCAACAGATCGAGGCGGCACACGAGGCGCGCGAACGCCAGATCCGCGAACTCGAGACCGCGCGCAACGCCCTCACCGACCGCACCAATGAACTCGCCAAATCCTTGAAGACGCGCGAGATGACCCTCTCCCGCGCCGAAGAAGCGGTCGCCGCGCTGACGGCACGCAACGGACAACTCGAGGCCGACATCCAGGTCAGCCGCGTCGGCGTCGAACGTCGCGTCGAGGACCTGACCGATGCGCTCGAGCGCGAGCGGCTCGAGCGGGCCGTCGTCGAAGGCGCGTTGGAAGGCGCACGTAAGGACAATGCCCGCCTCCAGCACGAACTCGCCATGCTGCGCTCAAGTGTCCGGCGCGGCGTCGCACTGGATGACGCGCCGGCCGGGCAGCCCGAGCAGAAGGAGGCGGCCGGTCCATCGGCGACGCCGGCTGATCAGGATGTCGCTGCCGCAGGCGCGCAGAAGGCTTCCTGACGGGTTCCCTCGGTTTCGGCACCCGGCCCTGCATATCTTCCATGCAGACGCAGCGCGTCGCTGCGACCGAAGCTCACATCCCCCTGATCATCAGGAACACGGCGAAGGAGCCCCGCGTTTTCCCTTACGCGGCGTGGGCGACCGCTCGCGCTTGCCATGATCCGTTCGATGGATCTCTCCCGGAAAACGTGAGGAGGCACAATGATCAAACACACTTTGACCGCGGCGGCACTGGCAACCGTGCTCGCCATACCGGCCTATGCGCAGTCGAGCAATCCGCCTGCGGCGCAGCCGCCGACCACCGCGCAATCCGCTCCGGCCGCCCCGGCTGAGAAGACCGCGCCGCCCATAAATGACAAATCGTCGGCGACGCCGGCTCCGGCGCCCGCCACGTCGGCGGCGGCCGACACCAAGGCCGACAAGAAGCAGGCCGGCTTCGTGCAGAACCAGGATTCGAGCGAGTGGCGCTCGTCCAAGCTGGTGGGCGCCAGCGTCTACGGCCCCGACGACAAGTCGATCGGCAGCATCGACGACCTGATTGTTGACGAGAAGGGCGCGATCAAGGCCGCTGTGATCGGCGTCGGCGGGTTCCTCGGCGTCGGCCAGAAGGACGTCGCGGTGCCGTTCGAGTCCTTGCAGATCAAGCGCAAGCAGAATTCGTCCTCGATCGAGAAGATCACGGTGACTTACACCAAGGATCAGCTCTCGAACGCGCCGAAATTCGCCTATTTCCAGGTCCAGTCGAACACCACGACCGGCTCTGGCGGCGGCATGGCCTCGCCCGGCGGCATGAGCAAGCCGGCCCCGGCCGGCAAGTAAGCGAGCGATCAACTCTGCGAAACGCCCGGCCCCGGCCGGGCGTTTTCATATGCATGCACATGCCGACGCGCCTATAGTGGCGCGATGAAATCGCTCTGGATCGTCGTTCCTTTATTCGCGCTGCTCATCGCCGCGCTCTGGTTCGCCGCGACGACGTGGACACAGTTCGGCGACGCCGTGCCGTTCTGGGGCTGGTTTGCGATCGGCGGCGGCGTCCTGTTCTCGCTCGGCATCGGCGGCGGCCTGATGGCGCTGATGTTCTACAGTGCCCGCCACGGCTACGACGACCCGGACGGTCGGCCGCACTAGCCGAATTTCGCACCTGCAAAATTCACACAGATTTTAGGGGACAACGCGGGGCATTTCGCTTGCGCCTCTCGCATTTTACCGCCGCAGGCCAATGATGCGCCCTCGCGTAATGGACAAGCCGGGGGGCCCCGCGATGTGGAACCAAGTCTACAATCCGTTTAACAATTCCGTTCTGTCGACGATCGCGGCCGCGTTGCCCGTCGTCACGCTGCTCGTGCTGATCGCCTCCAACAAGGTGAAGGCGCACATCGCGGCGGTGATCGCGCTCGTCGTCGCCAACTGCGTGGCCATCTTCATCTTTACGATGCCGGCGGGCATGTCGATCCGCGCCTCTCTGCTTGGCGTGGTAACCGGCTTCTTCCCGATCGGCTGGATCGTGCTCAACGTCATCTTCCTCTACCGGCTGACGGTGGAGAAAGGCGTGTTCGAGACGTTGCAGAACACGATCGGCGGCGTCACCACCGACCGCCGCCTGCAATTGCTGCTGATCGCCTTCTCCTTCGGCGCCTTCTTCGAGGGCGCGTCGGGCTTCGGCACGCCGGTCGCTGTCACCGGCGCGATCCTGATCGGCCTCGGTTTCTCGCCGCTCGCCGCTTCGGGATTGTCGCTTATCGCCAACACCGCGCCGGTCGCCTATGGCGCGCTCGGCACGCCGATCGCGGGTCTCGCCAGCGTCACCGGGCTCGATCCGTTCCTGCTCGGCGCCATGGTCGGCCGCCAGCTTCCATTCTTCTCGCTGATCGTGCCGTTCTGGGTCGTGTGGGCCTTCTCCGGCTGGAAGGGCGTCAAGGGCGTCTGGCCGGCCGTGCTGGTCACCGGCGTCTCCTTCGCGATCCCGCAATTCGTCATCTCGAACTACATCAATCCCTGGATCGTCGACATCGGCGCGTCGCTCGTCTCGATGGCCTGCCTGATCCTGTTCCTGAAGGTGTGGCAGCCAAAGGAGCTGTGGCTCTCCGCCGCGCTGCGTACAAAGGATGAGTCCGCCGCGACCATGCCGGCGCCGAAGCCGATGAAGCCGGTCACGTCGTCGCAGATGTGGTTCGCGCTCATGCCGTGGATCATCGTCTGCGTCGTGCTGCTGATCTGGGGCACCAACGCCTTCAAGGGCGCGGTCAATCCGTGGGCCACCTGGAACTATGCCGTTCCGGAGCTGCACAACATGATCAACAAGGTCGCGCCGATCGCCGCGACACCGACCAAGGAAGGCGCCGTGTTCTCGTTCACATGGCTGTCCTACACCGGGTCGGGCATGCTGATCGCCGCGATCATCTCTGGTCTGCTGATGGGCTTCTCGCCCGGCGGGCTCGTCGCCGCTTATGGACGCACGCTCAAGGTCTGCGCCTATTCGCTGCTGACGATCTCGGCGATGCTGGCCATCGGCACGCTGACGCGTCTGTCGGGCATCGACGCCACGCTCGGCCTCGCCTTCGCGGCGACCGGCGTGCTCTATCCCTTCTTCGGCACCCTGCTCGGCTGGTTGGGCGTGGCACTGACGGGATCGGACACGGCGTCGAACATCCTGTTCGGCAACCTCCAGAAGATCACATCGACGCAGCTCGGCATCTCGCCGATCCTGATGAGCGCCGCGAACTCCTCGGGCGGCGTCATGGGCAAGATGATCGACGCGCAATCGATCGTCGTCGCCTCGACCGCCACCAACTGGTTCGGACACGAGGGCACGATCCTGCGCTTCGTGTTCTGGCATTCGATCGTGCTGGCCTGCCTGGTCGGCATCCTCGTCATGCTCCAGGCCTACGTCTTCACCGGCATGATCGTGCACTGACCGGCTGAGGCGCCTAAGACCGAAAGCCCCGCATCCTGAGGATGCGGGGCTTTCTCATGCCGGACGCGCCTCGCTATGCCTGTTTCCGGACATATATCGCGCGTTGATAAGTAGTACGATTTTACGTCGCAGAAATTCCAGAACCCCGCTCCCTGCGCTTTACTGTCGCACTTCTTCTGGGGGCGTCACCATCATGTGGAATTGGAAATTCGCGGCCATTGCCGCGGCTCTTACTTGCGCGCTCGTTCCGGCCGCGTCCGCGGCGGAGCCGGTCGCACCGTGGACGGGGTTCTATGTCGGCGTCGAGGGTGGCTGGGCGAGTGCGCGCGCCGCCCAGACCAACACCAAAACCAACATCTCAGACGGCTATTACGGCCAGAACGGCGGCATTGTCGGCGGCACGTTCGGCTACAATTGGCAGATGTCGAATTGGGTCGTCGGCGTCGAAACGGATCTGGCGTGGTCCGGCATCAAGGGCGAAGAGACGATCTGCGGCCTGGCGCATAATCAGGTCTGCCCGACCGAACTGCGCAGCTTCGGTACGGCGCGCGGCCGCGTCGGCTATGTCGTCATTCCGAACACGATGATCTTCGCCGCCGGCGGTTTGGCCTATGGCGAAATCAAAGCTTACAAGGAAGGCGTCGCGGTTACCGGCGGCCAGGACTGGCGCACCGGCTGGACCCTCGGCGGCGGCTTCGAAACGATGTTCGCGCCGCACTGGTCGGTCAAGGTTGAATATCTCTATGCGACCTTTCCCGGCACGGCGACGACCTACACGATCACGGCTTCGAGCACGCCGATCGATGCCGTCGAGCGCGATATCCACATGGTGCGCGCCGGCGTGAACTGGCATTTCTAGCCGAGTTCTCTCGCGGACGGGCGGCATCGGGCAGGTGCCGCCCTTCGCATTTTGGACAAGCTGTGTGACGAACGAGGCCGGTATCGGGGCTTCGGCGAAGGGGCTATGACTGCGGCTCGCCAACGTGGAAGCCGCGCCATGAACAAGACCCTCGTGCAGGAGCAGTTCGGCAGACACGCCGCGCAGTATCTCACCTCGAAGTCCCAGGCGCAGGGCAAGAGCCTCGAGCGCCTGCTCGCGCTGACCAATCCGGGCAAGGACTGGCGCGTCCTCGACGTCGCGACCGGCGGCGGCCACGTCGCCTACACGTTCGCATCGCATGTCGCGCGCGTCTGGGCGACCGACATTACGCAGGAGATGCTCGATCAGGTAAAGGCGGAGGCCGCAAAGCGCGGGCTGTCGAATGTCCGCGTCGCCTATGCCAAGGCCGAGGCACTGCCGTTCGAGGACGCAAGCTTCGATCTCGTGACCTGCCGCATCGCGCCGCATCACTTCGACTCGATCCCGGACTTCCTCGCCGAGGTGCGTCGCGTGCTCAAGCCAGGTGCGACGGCCGCGATCGTGGACAATGTCGTGCCGGCGGGCGCGGTCGGCGACTACATCAACGCGTTCGAACGCCTGCGCGATCCGAGTCACCTGCGCGCCTGGGCGATGGAGGAATGGCGCGCGGCCTTCGCCACCGCCCGGCTTCCCATCGCCCACGAGGAGGAGATCGACAAGACGCTCGAGTTCAAGACCTGGGCGGCGCGCTACGACGCGACCACGAGATCCCTGCTGCTGGCGATGCTGACGCTGGCCGCGCCCGAGGTGAAGGCGTCGCTGCACCCGACAGGCGACGGCGAGCCCGCCACCTTCCGCCTGCGCGAGGGTCTGTTCGTGGCGAAGAAGGCCTAGCCCCGAGCAAACGAAAAACGCCGGCGTCGCAGGACGCCGGCGTTTCGATTTCCAGACTCCCGCGCCCTACTTGTGCGCGTGCTTCTTCCATTTCCGCTTGGCTTTGGCCGGCTCTTCGTCCGGCGCCCAGAGGATGTGGTTGTCGTAGGCCTTCTCGACGAGCCACGGACCGACCACCGGCACGACGCAACCCGCGAGCAGCTCGTGCGCCTCGCGATACTTCAGCGGACGATCGAGCAGCGCCGTCGCAATCATCGGCGACACCGCGGCGCAACCGATTGTCGTGCCCACATAGGCGCCGGTCGCGGTGATGCCGTGACGGGCACTGTCCCACTTCCAGTTCCAGTCGTTGAGAGCAAAGTAGGTGGCGGTCGCAGCCGCGCCGGCACCGATCCCGGCAACAGTCAGCGCCACCTTGTCCTTGTGATGATGCCGCCCGCCGGCATTCGCCGGACCATATGACAGACTCAATGCCGCCACTGCGGCGACGACACACGCGACCTTGCCGACCATTCCAGACGTCTCCTGTTCTCGAAATCTCATGAGTCGCCAACGTGCAGGCTCGGGCACAACAAGTCGAGCCAATGGAACCGCGCGTGCCGGCTTGTGCACAGCCGACGTCTGCCGGGAGGCTCGCACGGCTCTGCATCCTTTTCCAGCCTGCCATGCATCCGGCGAATTCGGGGCAGCGTGTGGAACACACGACGCGCTCGTTGATTTAGCGCAATGAGTTCAATCGAGTAACGGCCCATCCTGAGTGCTAAGGAGCGGCCGACCGGGACGCGGCGACATGCCTTATCGCAACAATCTCGATCTGCCGGTTTCCGTGCGCAACCATCTCCCCGCGCACGCCCAGGACATCTATCGCGAGGCGTTCAACCACGCCTATGGCGCGCATGCCGGCGAGATCGACCGCGAGCGGCGCTCGCACATGATTGCCTGGGCGGCGGTGAAGCGGAGCTACGTGAAGGCCGACGAAAGCGAATGGGTTCCCCGCCACCCGTGACCGTTGCGTTCGCGCTCGCCGAGCGCAACGTCCCCCGCTACACCTCCTATCCGACCGCACCGCATTTCAGCGCCGCCGTGACGCCCGCGCGCTACCGCCAATGGCTGGAGGCGCTGCCGCGCGCGGCAAACCTCTCGCTCTACATCCATGTGCCTTTCTGCGAAGAGCTTTGCCATTACTGCGGCTGCAACACGCGCGCCGTGCGCAAGCGCGGGCCGGTCGACGCCTACGCCGAGGAGCTTCTGAAGGAGATCGCTCTCCTGCGGCTGCTCGAAGGCCGCCGGCTCACGCACCTGCACTGGGGCGGCGGCACGCCGTCGATCCTGGGCCCGCGCTGGCTTCGGTCGATCGCCGAGGCGCTCGCCGCGCAATTCGACCTTTCGGATCTGAAAGAGCATGCGATCGAACTCGACCCGCGCCGAATCGATCCGGCGCTGGTACGCGCGCTGAAGGCGATCGGCGTCACCCGCGCCAGCCTCGGCGTGCAGGACACGTCCGAGGACGTGCAACGGCAAATCGGCCGCATCCAGCCCTTCGCGCTGGTCGAGCGCGCGGCCGGATGGCTTCGCGACGCCGGCATCCGCGACCTCAACATCGACCTCATGTACGGCCTGCCTGGGCAGACCGTCGCGCATGTGCGCGACAGCGCGGCGCGCGCCGCGGCTCTCGCGCCGCAGCGGCTGGCTCTGTTCGGCTACGCGCACGTGCCGTGGTTCAAGACGCATCAGCGTCTGATCGACGAAGCGAAGCTGCCCGGCGTGTCGGAGCGGCTGGAGCAGGCGCAGGCCGCAGCCGAGACGCTCGCCGCCGCCGGCTATGAGGCGGTCGGGCTCGACCATTTCGCCCTGCCCGGCGATTCGCTTAGCCTCGCCGCGCGGACGAACCGCCTGCGGCGCAATTTTCAAGGCTACACCGTCG
>DASTGR010000385.1:0-7258 GCA_035718885.1 Pseudolabrys sp.
GCAGACGAACCCCGGCACCAAGCCGGGGCCGCTGATGAAGATCGCGTCGGGCGGCGAGCTCGCGCGCTTCCTGCTCGCGCTCAAGGTCGTGCTGGCCGACCGCGGCTCGGCGCCGACGCTCGTCTTCGACGAAATCGATACCGGCGTCGGCGGCGCGGTCGCCGAGGCGATCGGCGCGCGGCTGGCGCGGCTTGGCCGCGGCGTGCAGGTGCTGGCGGTGACACACGCGCCGCAGGTGGCCGCGCAGGCGTCGCGTCACTACGTCATCTCGAAAGACGCGCTCGACAAGGGCAAGCGCGTGGCGACGCGCGTCACCGAGGTGGCGGCTGCGAGCCGGCGCGAGGAGATCGCGCGCATGCTCGCCGGCGCCGAGATCACCAACGAGGCCCGCGCCGCCGCCGAGCGGCTGATCAAGGCGGCGGGGTAGGGTGCCGCCCGCCGCCGCGGCGGTGTAACGTCAATCTCATGGCCAAATCCAAAGTTCGTACCGACAAGACGCCTGTCGACCTGCTGACCAAGAAGCAGGCGGGCGAAGAGCACGCCCGGCTCACCAAGGAAATCGGCGAGCACGATAAACGCTATTACCAGCAGGATCGGCCCTCGATCACCGACGCCGAGTACGACGAGCTGCGCCGCCGCTACAACGCCATCGAGGCGCGCTTCCCCGACCTGCGCACGCTGGAGTCGTTGTCGCTGAAGGTCGGTGCCGCGCCGGCGCGCGGCTTCGCCAAGGTCCGCCACGCGGTGCCGATGCTGTCGCTCGACAACGCCTTCGCGGAGGAAGATGTCGTCGATTTCGTCGGCCGCATCCGGCGCTTCCTCAAGCTCGACGAGGGCGCCAGGCTCGATTTCTCCGCCGAGCCGAAGATCGACGGCCTGTCAATGTCGCTGCGCTACGAGGACGGCGAACTCGTCACCGCGGCGACGCGGGGCGACGGCCAGGAAGGCGAGGACGTCACTGCCAATATCCGCACGCTCGACGACGTGCCGAAGCACCTCAAGGGCCGCAACATCCCGAAGGTCACCGAGGTGCGCGGCGAAGTGTACATGACCAAGAAGGCCTTCCTCGCGCTCAACGAGCGGCAGAAGGCGGCGGGCGGCGAGCTCTACGTCAACCCACGCAATACCGCTGCGGGCTCGTTGCGTCAGAAGGACCCGGCCATCACCGCCTCGCGTCCGCTCGGCTTCTTCGCCTACGCCTGGGGCGAGATGAGCGAGATGCCGCAGGATACGCAGACCGGCATGATCAAGTGGTTCGAGTCATGCGGCTTCAAGACCAACCCGCTGACCAAACTCGTCCATTCGGTCGACGAATTGATTGCCTTCCATCGCAGGATCGAGGAGCAACGCTCGCACCTCGACTACGACATTGACGGCGTCGTCTACAAGGTCGATCGCCTGGACTGGCAGGAGCGGCTCGGTTTCGTCTCGCGCACGCCGCGCTGGGGCATCGCGCACAAATTTCCGGCCGAGCGCGCTATCACCGTGCTCAAGGACATCGAGATACAGGTTGGCCGCACCGGCGCGTTGACGCCGGTTGGCAAGCTGGAGCCGGTCGGCGTCGGCGGCGTCATCGTGCAGAATGTCTCGCTGCATAACGAGGACTACATCAAGGGGATCGGCGGCGACGGCGAGCCGCTGCGCGAAGGCCGCGACATCCGCATCGGCGATACGCTCGTCATCCAGCGCGCCGGCGACGTCATTCCGCAGGTGGTCGACGTCGTCATCGACAAGCGGCCGAAGAGCGCCAAGGCTTACAAGTTTCCCACGGAGTGCCCCGTCTGCGGCAGCGAAGCGGTTCGCGAGCATGACGCGGCCGGGGGGCGGCTCGATGCGGTGCGCCGCTGCACCGGCGGCTTCATCTGCAAGGCGCAAGCCGTGGAGCATCTGAAATTGTTCGCGTCGCGCCGGGCCTTCGACATTGACGGCCTTGGCGAGAAGCAGATCGAGCTGTTCTACGAGAAGGGCTGGGTAAAGGAGCCCGCGGCCATCTTTACGCTGGAGCGCAAGCACAAAAAGGAACTGCTGGAGGAAGAGGGCTACGGCGAAGTCTCGGTGCGCAACCTGTTCGACGCCATCAACAGCCGCCGCGAAATCGGCCTCGACCGCTTCATCTATGCGCTCGGCATCCGCCACGTTGGCGACACGACGGCGCTGTCGCTGGCGCGCGGCTATGGCTCGTGGGGCGCCTTTCACGATGCGGCGCTGAAAGTGGCCAAGGGCGACGAGGAGGCTGTCGCCGAGATGGATGCGCTGGACCAGATCGGCGAGACCGTCATCGAGGCGACGGCGGATTACTTCAAGGAAAAGCGCAATCTGGCCGCGATCGAACGGCTGGCGAGAGAGGTGAAGGTCCTCGACGCCGAGAAGCCGAAGAAGGACTCACCCGTCGCCGGCAAGACCGTGGTGTTCACCGGTTCGCTTGAGAAATTCACGCGCGACGAGGCCAAGGCCACCGCCGAACGCCTTGGTGCCAAGGTGTCGGGGTCTGTGTCGAAGAAGACCGACTACGTCGTGGCCGGCCCTGGCGCCGGCTCGAAGCTCGCTGAGGCCAAGAAGCACGGCGTCGCGGTGCTGACCGAAGACGAGTGGCTGAAGCTTATCGGTCAGTAGACCGAAGCAAGCGCGAACGGCAAAAGCGAGAGCACAAGAACCGCCCCCCAAGCCATCTGGCTCGTGCGCTTCGGCGGCCACGCGTCGTGAAGCTGGGTCGATCGCGCCCAATAGGCGTAGGCGACGATGATGAGCGCCAGCAATGCCGGGAACACGACAGCCCATTTCATGTGGCGCGAGCACATGTCGATTGCCGTGAACGCCGCGACTGCCGACACCGGAATGAGGAAGATCGCGGAGACGGCCGCCCAGCGCGGCATCGCGCCCATGACGCCGCCGACCGTCACGATGATGGCGAGCAAGATCCAGAGTCCGGTGATGACGAACAGTGCCTCGAACGCGTTCGCCATACTCGCCTCGCCGCCGCCGGCGACGGTGTTAAGCGCGTTGGCGATCATAAGGAAATAGAGCGGACAGGCGAGCGCGATCAGCGCGAACAGGCCGTATGGCCGCGACGTTCCGGTGTCTGTAGTTGTCGACATGGTCGCGCCCCTCCGAATGCGAGAGAGCGTATGCGGCAACCGCGGACGCAGCAAGCGCGCAGCGGACGAGTATTCAGAGCGGCCGTGTCGCCCGTTCCAGCCACTTGCGCGTGTCAGCATCGACCAGCGGCGCGATCTGCTCGTGAACGCGCGCGTGATAGCTGTCGAGCCAGTGCCGCTCCTTGTCGGAGAGCATGCGGACATCGACCAGCCGGCGGTCGATCGGTGCCAGTGTCAGCGTCTCGAATGCGTTGAGCGGCTTCTCGGCGCCGGACGGCTCCGGCGCGGCGATCACCAGCACCAGGTTCTCGATGCGGATGCCGTAAGCCGCGGTTTTGTAATAGCCCGGTTCGTTCGACAGGATCATGCCGCGGCGAAGCGCGACATGGCCGAGCTTCGAAATGCGCGCCGGGCCTTCGTGCACCGAGAGATAGCTGCCGACGCCATGGCCGGTGCCGTGGTCGAAGTCGAGCCCGGCCTGCCACAGCGAAACGCGCGCCAGCGTGTCGAGCTGCGCGCCGGTCGTGTTCTCGGGATAGATCGCCGTGGCGATGGCGATGTGGCCCTTGAGCACGCGCGTGAAACGGTCGCGCATCTCGTCGGCCGGTCTGCCGATAGCGACGGTGCGCGTGATGTCGGTGGTGCCGTCCTCGTACTGCGCGCCGGAATCGATCAGCAACAGTTCATTCATTCCGAGCTTGCGGTTCGACTCGCGCGTGACGCGGTAGTGCACGATTGCGCCGTTCGGCCCGGCGCCGGAGATGGTCGGGAACGACACGTCCTTCAGCAGGCCGGTGTCGCGGCGGAAACTCTCGAGCGCGGCGACGGCGTCGATCTCGGTGAGGGCGCCGTTCGGCGCCTCGCGGTCGAGCCAGGCGAGGAAGCGCGTCACCGCTGCGCCGTCGCGCAAATGGGCAGCGCGTGTGCCGGCGATCTCGGCGTGGTTCTTCACCGCCTTCATAAGGGTAATCGGATCGGCGGCGCGCACCGGCTTGCCGCCGTGATCGGCGACGATCTTGCCCAGCGCTTCGACAGCACTCGCCTGATCGAGGCGTATCGTCTTGTCCTTGAGACCGGCGAGGTCGCGGGTGAGATCGTCCAGCGCGCCGATGTCGGCGATGTCTTCGAGCGCCGCGCGCGTCGCATTGTCGAGCTTGCCCGGTTCGACATAGAGCCGCGGCCGCCCCCCGCGTGGGACGAGTGCGAAGGCAAGCGCCAGCGGCGTGTGGGCGATGTCGGAGCCGCGGATGTTGAAGGTCCAGGCGACGTTTTGCGGATCGGAGACGACCAATGCGTCCGTCTTCGTCTTTTCCAGTTCACTGCGGATCCGCGTGAGCTTGTCGGCTGCGCTCTCGCCCGCAAGCTTGATGTCGCGCAACGTCACAGGACCGGACGGGGGCGCCGGGCGCTCACGCCACAGGGCGTCAATCGGATTGGTGTCGAGGGCGACGAGCTCGGCGCCGGCATCGGCGGCAGCCTGCCTCAGCCGCTCGACGCTCTCATTGGTGTGCAGCCAGGGGTCATAGCCGATCCTGTCACCGGCCTTCGCGTTCTTCGCCAGCCATTGCGATGGCGGCGTGTCGACCAGATGCTCCATCGCGAACACGGATTTGTCGACCTGCGCGTCGGCTTGCACCGTGTAGCGTCCGTCGACGAAGACGGCGGCCTTGTCGGCCAGCACGACAGCGGCGCCGGCCGAGCCGGTGAAGCCGGTCAGCCAGGCGAGACGTTCCTCGCTCGCCGGCAGATATTCGTTCTGCTGGCGGTCCGCGCGCGGCACGACGAAACCGGTGAGGCCGCGGCGCTTGAGCTCCGCGCGCAGGCCGGCGACGCGGCCCGCGCTTTGATCGCGCTCGCTCGCGTCCTCGAAAGTCTGGAACTTGGCTTCAAACATGGCCGGCACTCTAGCGGCCCGCGCCTCTCGGGCAAGCCGCGCTATCGCACCGTATGCGCGCCGGCGCGACCGTCCGGTGCAGGCCCGAGGTCCACCTGCGAGGGACAGTGCCGGCCTCCGGTATCGGGTTGTACAAAACAAAAACTATCGTATAAGGTGTAGATTGTAGACCGCGCAACGTCTCGCGTTCGCGGTCGAATGGCGTGGGGGCATGTCATGACAATCAGGAGTCGGATGCTTGTTGTCGCTTCGCTGCTGGCGCTGGCGATTTCGCCGGCATGGGCGGCGGGAAAAGTGACCGGCGTTTCGGTCGACAAGCCGGTCATCGGCTACGGCGACACTCTGCTCGCCACCGTGTCCGGCACGATCATGAAGGACGTCTTCGGACGCGGCTGCATGGTGCGCGTCTCGCTCAAGTACTCCAACAACATGGTCGAGGTCGTCCACCCGAGCTACGCGGTGGATAGCTTCCCGGCGGCGGGCTTCTTCCTGAAGCCGAGCAAGGCGGGAACGGTCACAGTTGTTGCCGACGGAGGCCAGCAAGGCTTCCTTGGCTGGCCACCGTGCACCGGCTCGGCGCAGAAATCGATCTCGGTGCGCATCAGGTTGCCGGTCCCGATCGGAACGGTGCAGAAGCCTTAAGCCGAAAGACCGCGTGCTCGTGGCGACCGGCGCCTGCCGCCTGCGGGCCGGCGTAGCACCAGCGTCATCCAGCCGTCGAGCGGTATGCGCCGCTCCAGACGGAAACCCTGCGCCGTGTAGTGCGCCAGCGCCGCATTGGCATGCGCGGGCAAGAGGCCCGAGAGCACGACGCGTGCATTGCGCGCCGCCAGCCGTCGGATGGGCACGGCGAGGCGGGTGAGGGGCCCGAGCAGGATATTGGCGAAGACGAGATCGAAGGGCTTGTGCTGCGTGATGGCGCGGGCGCTTGCGCCGGGTGCATGGATGAACGCGATGTGCGGCGCGTGATTGAGTCGCGCATTGTTGCGCGCGGCATTCACCGCGACGGGATCGATGTCGCTGGCCACGACGCGCGTGCGGAGGCGCTTCGCCGCCGCAATCGCCAGCACCCCAGTGCCGGTGCCGATGTCGAGGATACGCTTATCCCTCCCCCGCTTGCGGAGGAGGGTGCCGCCGCAGGCGGCGGGTGGGGGCATTTTCAATTGCGACGTGACCCCACCCCCGGCGCTGCGCGCCGGACCCTCCCCTTTCAGGGGAGGGATAAGCGCGCCATGCCATCGCTTCGCCAACCCGTCCAGCGCCATGAGACATCCGCGCGTGGTACCGTGGTGGCCGGTCCCGAAGGCGAGCGCGGCCTCGATCTCGATGCCGAGGTCGTTCGCATGCACGCGTGCGCGGTCGTGCGAGCCGTGGACGAGAAAGCGGCCGGCGCGCACCGGCTTCAGTCCTTCCAGGCTCTGACGCACCCAGTCGGTGTCGCTCACGGTTTCGAAGCGTAAGGCTTGCGCGGCCTCATCGCCGGCAGCCACGCGCACGAGTTCGCGTAGCCGCGCTTTGTCGGGCGCTCCATGCATGTGCACGGCGATTTCCCACTGGCCGCGATCGTTCTCGAAGGCGGCACAAGCGGCCTCTTCGGCGTCGAGGCTCTCGGCCAGGAAGGACGCGATGCGGCGGGCGGTCTGCTCGTCGGTGGTCAGGCGGGCCGCGGTGGTATCGGTCATCGCGGCCGAAGGTGACCGCTTGCCGCCCGGCGCGCAATGGCGCCACGGGGCGTCAGCACAGGTTTTCGGCCAGCTTAGCGCCCGAACAAGAACGGGAAAGGCGGCGGGGGATTGTCGTCGCGATAGTCGCGGCGCACGACATAGGGCCGGCGATAGGCGTAGCGCGTGCCGCCGTCATAACGCGGTCCGTCGTCATAGCGCGGCTGCTGGGCGTAATAGCCGTCGTCGTTATTGTCCCAGTTGCGCGAATAGGTGTTGTCGCCCGGCACCGAGCCGGTCACATCGGCGTCGCTCTGCTGCGGCTCGATCGACAGGGGCTGGCCGGCGTCGTTGCGCCTGGCGACCAGCGCGCCGCCGGTCGGGATCCGGCCGTTGAGGACGACCTTGGTATTGGCCATGCCCTCGGCCTTCACCAGGTCCCAAAGCTTGGACGCGTTCGCGACCGACAGGCGCACGCAGCCATGCGAGACCGGACGTCCGATGGATTTCTCGTAGGTGCCGTGGATCGCGTGGCCGTTATTGTCGAAGAACATGGCGTAGGGCATCGGCGCCTGGTCGTATTCCTCGCTCTTGTGGTCCTTGTCCAT
>DASTGR010000386.1:0-20237 GCA_035718885.1 Pseudolabrys sp.
TAGTTCGCCTTCATCCAGGCGGTGTGATAGGCGACCAGCGCATAGGCCGCCGCGTGGCTCTTGTTGAAGCCGTATTCGGCAAAGCGCTCGAGCAGGTCGAAGATCGCGTCGGCCTGGCCCTTGGCGATGTCGTTCTTCAGGCAGCCGGAGACGAAACGCTCGCGCTGCGCCTCCATCTCCTTCCTGATCTTCTTGCCCATGGCGCGACGCAACAGGTCCGCTTCGCCGAGCGAGTAGCCGGCGAGGATCTGCGCCGCCTGCATCACCTGCTCCTGGTAGACGATGACGCCGAAGGTCTCCTTCAGCACCGTCTCCAGCTTCGGGTGGATGTAATCGGGCGTCTCCAGCCCGTGCTTGCGCGCGCAGTAGGTCGGGATGTTCGCCATCGGACCGGGGCGATAGAGCGCGACCAGCGCGATGATGTCCTCGAACCGGTCCGGCTGCATGTCGAGCAGCGCGCGACGCATGCCGGCGCTTTCCAACTGGAACACGCCGACCGCTTCCGCGCGCGCGAGCAGGTCGTAAGTCTTCTTGTCGTCGAGCGGAATCTGGCCGAGGTCGATGTCGATGCCCCGGCGCGCGACGAGCTTCACCGCGGTCTGGAGCACCGTGAGCGTCTTGAGGCCGAGGAAGTCGAACTTCACGAGGCCCGCCTGCTCCACCCATTTCATGTTGAACTGGGTGACCGGCATATCGGAC
The DNA here is from genome assembly GCA_035718885.1 of Pseudolabrys sp. GTDB lineage: Bacteria > Pseudomonadota > Alphaproteobacteria > Rhizobiales > Xanthobacteraceae > Pseudolabrys. Next base: position 700 of record DASTGR010000386.1, read on the forward strand.
TTGGGATCGCGGTAGAGCGGCACGAGCTGCGACAGCGGCCGGTCGCCGATGACGATGCCGGCGGCGTGGGTCGAAGCGTGGCGGTTCAGGCCTTCGAGCTTCTTGGCGATGGCGAAGGCCCGTTTGACCGTGGCGTCGGCTTCGGCCTCGGCCTGCAATTTCGGCTCATCGTCGATGGCCTTGGCGAGGCTGATCGGATTGGCCGGGTTCTGCGGCACGAGCTTGCAGAGCTTGTCGACCTGCCCATAGGGCATCTGCAAGACGCGGCCGACGTCGCGCAACACGCCGCGCGCCTGAAGCGTGCCGAAAGTGATGATCTGCGCCACCTGGTCGCGGCCGTAGCGCTCCTGCACGTAGCGGATCACCTCGTCGCGGCGGTCCTGGCAGAAGTCGATGTCGAAGTCCGGCATCGACACGCGCTCGGGATTGAGAAAGCGCTCGAACAGAAGGTTGAACCGCAGCGGATCGAGGTCGGTGATGGTCAGCGAATAGGCGACGAGCGAGCCCGCGCCCGAGCCGCGGCCCGGACCCACGGGAATGCCTTGCGCCTTCGCCCATTTGATGAAGTCCGACACGATCAGGAAGTAGCCGGGGTACTGCATGCGCTCGATGACGCCGAGCTCGAAGTCGAGGCGCTGGCGGTACTCGTCCTCGCTGACGCCTTCGGCCATGCCGGCGGTGGCGAGACGGCGCGACAGCCCCTCCTCCGCTTCCTTGCGCAGCACCGCGGCCTCGTCTTCGTCGACGGAGAAGCGCGGCAGGATGGGCTTCGCCGTGCGCGGGCGATAGGCGCAGCGATGCGCGATCTCGATCGTGTGCGCGAGCGCCTCCGGCAGGTCGGCGAACAGCGCCGCCATCTCGGCCTGGGTCTTGAAGCGGTGCTGCGGCGTCAATTGCCGCCGCTCGGTCTCGGCGATCAGCTTGCCTTCGGCGATGCAGATCAATCCGTCATGCGCCTCGTAGTCGGAGGCGGCGGCGAAGAACGGCTCGTTGGTCGCGACCAGCGGCAGGTGATGCTTGTAAGCGAGATCGATCAGCACCGGCTCGGCGCGTTTCTCGGCCGCGGTGCCGTGCCGCTGCAATTCGACATAGAGCCGGTCGCCGAACAGCCGCATCAGCGTCTCGAGCCGCGAGGCGGCGAGATGGCTCTGGCCGGCGGCGATGACCGTGTCGAGCGGGCCGTTCGGCCCGCCGGTCAGGCAGATGAGGCCGGCGGTCTCGCCCTCGAGCCAGTCGAGCTTGAGGCGCGGCGGCTCGCCGGACGGCGATTCCAGGAAGGCGCGCGAATTGAGCCGCATGAGGCTGCGATAGCCCTCCTCGCGGGCGGCGAGGAGAACGAGGCGCGAGCGCTCGACCTGGACGACGCCACGTGCGCCGTGATCGGTGTCGGCGAAGTCGATGGCCAGCGCGCAACCGACGATCGGCTGGATGCCGTAGCCGGCAAGCTTCTCGGAGAATTCCAGACCGCCGAACATGTTGTCCGAGTCGGTCAGCGCCAGCGCCGGCTGCTTGTCGGCCTTCGCCAGCTCGGCGAGCTTGCCGATCGGCAGCGCGCCTTCGAGCAGCGAATAGGACGAGTGCACATGCAGGTGCACGAAGTTCGGGCCGGGCATTGTCGCGTCTTCTTCGGGTGATTCCTTGATCACGCCAGAGTGGGGACGACGGGCCGCCAAGTCCACCGCGGCCGGCCACCGGCCGCTCCCCTGTCCCCGTCATCCTGAGGTGCTCGCCCGCAGGGCGAACCTCGAAGGATGAACGGCCCGGGCCGTCGCCCGCGCTGTGCGCGGGCACCTCAGGGTGACGGATCGACGTCAGGAACTACGGCCTCTCACAAGGCCCCGAGCACCTGGGTCCAGACGGCGATCATGCTGACGAAAAGGGCGAGCGACGCGAGTGCAGCGGCTTCCTGAACGAAGGTCTTGATCATGTCTTCCTCCCTGAACGGATAGAGAACATAGTTCGTTCTTTGTTCTCACGTCAAACGGATTCCACGCCTCGGTAAATGTTTCCTTGCCAGCGCCGGAAGCCTCTGAACAGACGAGCGTTTTCGGCGTAAGCCCAGAGCAGGGCAGAAAATTCAGAGCGGTCCATCAGCAGATGGTATCAGGATATTGGACTCGTATCGAGTGTATCTGTTAATCTTTACTCGCTTAGCTAGCACCCCGCTGAACCCTCGGGCATCGATGACCCAAGGCGTGCGGGCGGCTCAACTCCGACCACGAGGGAACGCCACAATGGAAACCCGCCTGAAACTTGCCGCTGCTGCGATCGCCGCGCTTGGCCTTGGATCGACCGCCGCATCGGCGAACTGTCCGAACGTGGAAGCGAAGGGCGCGACCGCCAAATACATCGCCATCTACAACCAGAATCCCCAGAACGCGGGCAACTCCTGGCGCCTCTACGTCAGGCCGCGCAAGGGCGCCTGCCTGGAGCCGTCCGGAACCGGCTTCCAGTCGCCGTACAAGACCCCCGGCCAGAGCGACGGCAAGAAGCAGGCTGCCGCCATCCATCCCGGCTCGAAGAACTGCGCCGCCAAGTACAAGAGCTACATCGCGGTTGACGTGCCGTCGGCGCAGGCCGTGTACAACACCTTCACGCAGTACAAGACGGCCGACGACAAGAACCAGCCGACGATCATCGGCTGGTCGGTCGCCAACACGATGGCCAAGGGTCCCGGCTATGACGGGGCGATCTTCGTGGCGCCGATGATGAACACCGACGGCACGCCGTCGAACACGCAGGTCCAGGTCATCGGCGTCTGCATCAATTAAGGCTCATGGGCCGCGCGGGACGAGGTCGGCGCGGCCCCTCCAACTCCACCACCTGCCCCTCGCGCAACGTCACGCGTCGGTCCATGCGGGCGGCGGGATCCATGTTATGCGTGGCGATGGTGGCGGCTCCGGCGCAAAGCAAATGTCGGATGCCGCGCACAATTATACTTCTGGCGATGGTGAAATACGCCCATTAGCCTGTCCCGTCGGTCGCGGGTCATCCCGGCCTGCGCGATACGGGGGCTTCGCCATGAAATTTGCAATAGCGGCCTTGGCTTTCGCCGGTTGCGTGATCGCAAGCAATGCGTTCGCCCAGTCCGACGACGTCAAATGGATCAACAAGTGCATCGCCGACAGCGCCGGAATTTCCGGAACGATGCAGCAGAAGACCATGTATTGCAGCTGCATGGTGTCGAAGATGGACGAACACGAAACGCGTTCCGTCACGCAATGGGAAAAAGCCAATCCAGCCGCCATGAAAGATTGCGAGAAGCGCTCGGGCTGGAATTGAGATTGTAAAATTGCTGCGTTGAGGCCGCCCGATTGGCGGCCTCTTCGTTTTCGGCGGCGGCCTTCCGCGCCCCTGAATGCCCGCTATCCAACAGCAGCAGCCCGCTTTTTTATGGCTCCAGGTCTTGCAGGTGGAACCGGCTGCATCCGATGCTCGCATGCCGCTATGGGGAGCGGCCGGGGGATCACAACATGGGACAGCAGCTTTTCGCCGCGATACGCCGCGGCAAGGTGAAACCGGGCATGGCCGGCGAGTTCGCCAAGCGCGTTGAAGCCGGCGCCGTGCCGGTCATGAAAAAGATGGACGGGTTCCGCGGCTACTACTTGATCGCCGGCGGCGACGACACGATCGTCGCAATTTCGTTGTTCACGAACCAGACGGTGGCCCAGACGTCGACGCAGACGCTGATGCCGTGGATCAAGGATAACCTCGGGCCGCTGCTCGCCTCGCCGACCGAGCCGACCGACGGCATTGTTCTCGTTGCCGTGCAGCCCTAGTCCAACTCCACCACGCGCCCCTCGCGCAAGGTGACGCGCCGGTCCATGCGGGCGGCGAGCTCCATATTGTGCGTGGCGATGATGGTGGCGAGGCCGGAAGCGCGCACCAGCTGATGCAGCGCGTTGAACACGTGGTCTGCGGTGTGGACGTCGAGATTGCCGGTCGGCTCGTCGGCAAAGAGAATGCGCGGCGCGTTAGCGACGGCGCGCGCGATCGCCACGCGCTGCTGCTCGCCGCCAGACAATTCCGCCGGGCGATGCTTGAGCCGGCCGCGCAGACCGAGATAGGCGAGCAGTTCGCTGGCGCGCTTCTCGCACTCCCCGCGCGACAGGCCGCGGATCATCTGCGGCAGCATGACGTTCTCGATCGCCGAGAACTCCGGCAGCAGGCGGTGCGACTGATAGACGAAGCCGATCTCGTTGCGGCGGATGCGCGTGCGTTCCGAGTCCGGCAGGATCGCGGTCGGGCGGCCGTCGATGAACACCTCGCCCTGATCGGGATGCTCGAGCAGGCCGGCGATGTGCAGCAGCGTCGACTTGCCGGCGCCGGACGGCGCCACCAGCGCCACCGACTGCCCCGGCCAGATCGCCAGTTCGGCGCCGCGCAGGATGTGCAGCGCCTCCTCGCCCTGGCGATAGGTTCGCTCAACGTCCTGGAGCAACAGGACAGGCTGGCGTTCGGCCGTCTCCTCGACCGCGACTTCGACCTCGACCGTCGTCTCACTCATAACGCAGCGCCTCCACCGGATCGAGGCGCGCCGCGCGCCAGGACGGATAGAGCGTGGCGAGGAACGAGAGCACCAGCGCCATGATGACGACGGCGCTGGTCTCGCCCGTGTCCATGTCGGCGGGCAGGTGCGAAAGGAAATAGAGTTCGGGCGAGAACAGTTCGGTGTTCGTCAGCCAGGACAGGAACTGGCGGATGTTCTCGATGTTGAGGCACACGACGACGCCGAGCAGGAATCCGACCAGCGTGCCGACGACGCCGATCGAAGCGCCGGTGATCAGGAACACGCGCATCACCGAGCCCTGCGTCGCGCCCATCGTGCGCAGGATGGCGATGTCCTGGCCCTTGTCCTTCACCAGCATGATCAGGCCGGAGACGATGTTGAGCGCCGCCACCAGCACGATCAGCGTCAGGATCAGGAACATGACGTTGCGCTCGACCTGGAGCGCGTTGAAGAACGTGGCGTTCCTCTGCCGCCAGTCGATCATGAAAATCGGCCGTCCGGCCGCGTCCTGCACGGCCTTGCGATAGTCGGAGACCTTGTCGGGATTGTCGGTATAGACCTCGATCGCTGTGACGTCGCCGGCGCGGTTGAAATAGGCCTGCGCTTCCTTCAGCGGCATGAACACCATGGCGCTGTCATATTCCGACATGCCGATCTCGAATACGGCCGCAACCTTGTAGATCTTGATGCGCGGCGTCGTGCCCATCGGCGTCACCGCGCCGCGCGGCGCGACCAGCGTGATATTGTCGCCCGCGCGCAGCGAGAGCTGGTCGGCGAGCCGCCGGCCGATGGCGACGCCGCCGCCGTCGTCGAAGTTGGCGAGCGTGCCCTGCTTGATGTTCTTCGAGACCGAAGGAAGCTTCTCGAGGTCCTGAAGGCGGATGCCGCGGATCAAAACGCCGCCGGCGTTGAACGGCGAGGATGCGAGCGCCTGCCCCTCGACGATCGGCGCGGCGAGCTTGATGCCGTGCACCTTGTCGAGCCGGGCGGCGACGTCGGCCCAGTCGGTGAGCGGCTTCTCCAAGGGCTGGATCAGGAGATGGCCGTTGAGGCCGAGGATCTTGTCGAGCAACTCGTGGCGAAAGCCGTTCATCACGGCCATGACGATGATGAGCGTGGCAACGCCGAGCATGATGCCCAGGAACGAGAACCCGGCAATGACCGAGATGAATCCCTCTTTGCGGCGCGCGCGCAGATAGCGCAGCGACAGCATCCATTCGAACGGGGAGAAGGGCCGCGTCCCCTGAGGTTCGGTCATTGTTGCTTGTTTCGCTGCCTGGTTCCCACCGAACCCGGATTTTCACACGATTCTGGCGCTTTCAAGCCCGCCGCCACGCGAAAGCCTTTGTCCGCACACAGGTTTTTTCCGCGCGCACGTATGGGGGTATGCAGTGTGCTCCTCGCCCCCCGGACAATGCCGCTTCACCTCTCCCATAGGGAGAGGTCGGCGCGCGCTGGGTGACGGGGTTAGAGCGGTCGAGAGTCACTTACCCCTTCACCCCAACTCTCTCCCCAACGGGGAGAGGGAGCCCGCCGTGCCTGCGGAGCGACCTGGTTTCAAGTCAGCGGGTCAGCAGATCCACCGCCGCGGCCGGGCTCATCGTCTCCTTGGAGCCGTCGGCGCGTTTCTTGACCTCGACCTTGCCATCGGCGAGCCCGCGCGGGCCGACCATGACCTGGTACGGAAGGCCGATCAGGTCGGCGGTGGCGAACTTGGCGCCGGCGCGCTCGTCGCGGTCGTCGTAGAGGACCTCGACGCCCTTCCCCGTGAGCTGCGCATAGAGGTCGCCGCAGGCGGCGTCACAGGCAGCGTCGCCCTGCTTGAGGTTGAGCAGCGCGACCTTGAACGGCGCCACCTGCTCCGGCCAAACGATGCCGGCGTCGTCGTGGAAGGCCTCGATGATCGCGGCGACGAGCCGCGTCGGGCCGATGCCGTAGGATCCGCCGTGGATCGGCGTCTCCTTGCCGTCGGGACCGTTGACCACGGCGTTCATCGGCTCGGAATACTTGGTGCCGAAATAGAAGATGTGGCCGACCTCGATGCCGCGAGCCGAGACGCGCTTGTCGGCCGGCACGAGGTCCCAGGCGGCGCTGTCGTGCATGTCGGAGGTCGCTGCGTATTGCGACGTCCACTGGTCGACGATCTTCTGCAAGGACGCGGCATCGTCGAAGTTCACGTCCGCGCCCGGCACGGCCATGTCGAGATAGTCCTTGTGGCAGAACACTTCCGACTCGCCGGTCGACGCCAGGATGATGAATTCGTGAGACAGATTGCCGCCGATCGGCCCCGTCTCCGCGCGCATCGGGATCGACTTGAGCCCGAGCCGCGCGAAGGTGCGCAAGTATGCGACGAACATCTTGTTGTAGGAATGCCGCGCGCCGGCCTCGTCCAGGTCGAACGAGTAAGCGTCCTTCATCAAGAATTCGCGGCCGCGCATCACGCCGAAGCGCGGGCGCACCTCGTCGCGGAACTTCCACTGGATGTGGTAGAGGTTCAGCGGCAAATCCTTGTACGACCGCACATAGGCGCGGAAGATCTCGGTGATCATCTCCTCGTTGGTCGGGCCGTAGAGCATGTCGCGCTCGTGCCGGTCCTTGATGCGCAGCATCTCCTTGCCGTAGGCGTCGTAGCGGCCGCTCTCGCGCCACAGGTCGGCCGACTGGATCGTTGGCATCAGGAGCTCGATCGCGCCGGAGCGGTCCTGCTCCTCGCGCACGATCCGCTCGATCTTGCGCAGCACCTTCAGGCCGAGCGGCAGGAAGGCATAGATGCCCGCCGCCTCCTGGCGCAGCATGCCGGCGCGGAGCATCAGCCGGTGCGAGACGATCTCCGCCTCTTTCGGGTTTTCACGCAGGATCGGCAGGAAATAGCGGGACAGGCGCATGGAAAACCGGCGGGATTCGAGGGTTGGACGGCGTGGGGAGTGAAAGCGGATCGGCGGCGGAAACACAAGGGGGAACGCCTGCGCCGCAACCGCATCCAATGGAATAAAGCGTGTCGCTACACGGTCATTATCCTATAGGACACGGGGGCAAAGGCGGCTTTCGACATGCGGGCGGGCTGGCGGACGATCACGGGGGTGCTGGCGATCTATGCGGTCGCCCTGCACGTCGTTCTGGCCGGCCTGATGCCGGTGGCGGCGGCCGCCGCCTCTGCCGACCCGCTTTCGGTCATTTGCCACAGCGTGCCCGCCGGCTCCGCCGGCCAGCAGGACACTGGCGTCCCGCAGCCGGGGCATGCGTGCGAGCATTGTAACCTCTGCACGACGTCCGCGCCGCCGGCCGCTCCCGTGTCGCCGCTCGCGGCGACCTTGGCGCCTGCCCGCGTCCTCGACGTGCTGCGTCCCGTATCGACCTCGGCGCGCGCGAGCCTGGCCTCAGACCCAAAACGCGCCAGAGGTCCGCCGCAGGCGGTGTGAAGCCGTGCGCGGATCATGCCGCGCGTCGCGTCGATCACATCTGCTCCCGCAAGGATTCCATTTAATGCTCCGCATCCATGTTCTGGGCTGCGCGCTTCTGAGCGCATTCATTGCTCTGCCCGCTTCCGCCCATGTCACCCTCGAACAGGACGCCGCACCCGTCGGCGCGCCCTACAAGGCCATCTTCAAGGTCCCGCACGGCTGCGACGGCTCCTCGACGATCCAGCTCACGGTTCAAATTCCGGAAGGCGTGATTGCAGTGAAACCGATGGTCAAAACAGGCTGGGATATCGAAACCATGCGCGGCCCTTACGCCAGGAGCTACAGCTACTTCCACGGCGCCAAGTTCGATCAGGGCGTCAAGGAAGTAACCTGGAGCGGCGGCAGATTGCCCGACGCGTTCTACGACGAGTTCGTGCTCTCGGTGTTCATCGCTGCCGATTTGAGTGCGGGGCAGAATTTGTATTTCCCCGTCGTCCAGACGTGCGAGAAAGGCGAACACCGGTGGATCGAGGTGCCGATGCCAGGCAAGTCCCCCGAGGGCGATCCCGCCCCCGCCGTCAAGCTCTTGCCGCGGACGTGAGGCAGCCATGACCCGAATTACAGTTCTAGCCCTCGCCTGCGTCGCGGCGCTCGCCATGCCGGTCTCGGCTTACGCCCACGCGCATCTCGACCATGCGAGCCCAGCGGCCGGCGGCACGGTGACGACGCCGCCGACGGAGGTGACGTTGACGTTCACGGAGGCTGTCGAGGCAAAATTCAGCAGCATCGAGGTCCGCGACGCAAAGGGCGTCGCCATGCAGACGGGCGCGGCGCAAGGTGTCGCCGGCAACACCGCGCAGCTGCGGATCGCCGTGAAGCCGCTCCCGCCCGGCACCTACTCGGTCAATTGGCGGGTCCTGTCGGTCGACACGCACCGTTCGCAGGGCCGCCTTTCCTTCACAGTCGCGCCGTGACCACATGGACTGGCTGACCAACCCCCTGGTGCTGGCGCGGTTCGTTCACCTCGCCGCCTGCGTCGTCGCGGCGGGAACCGCCGTTTTCGTCGTTCTTGCCGGCGCGCTGACTGCCGTCAGTGACGACCTGCACCGGCGCTGGCGGCGGCTCGTGGCAATCGGCGCCGCTCTCGCCGCGCTGTCGGGACTCGGCTGGCTCGCCATCGTCGCCGCCAACATCGTCGGAACATCGTTCCCCGACCTGTGGCAGCACGACATATGGACGGTGGCGGCGGGCACGCAATTCGGTCGGCTTGCTTCGGCGCGGATCCTGCTCGCGCTCCTCGTCATGCTTCCGCTATGGGGCGACCGCTCGCGCGCGATTCTTGCGCTCGCCCTCCTGGTCCTCATTGCGCCGGCCGGTCATGCGGGCGCGCAGGCGGGCCCGTGGGGCTGGGCGCATCTTGCCGCGGACGCCTTGCACCTCGTTGCGGCGGCGTGCTGGCTCGGCGGCCTGCCGGCGCTGGTCATGGTGCTCGCGGCATCGAACCGCGACCCGGCGGGGCTCGGCGGATACGCCATTCGCACGACGGGCCGCTTCTCCTGGGTGGGGATCGCTTGCGTCGGCACGCTGATTGCGACCGGCGTGATCAACAGCGCCTTCCTGCTGTCCGGTCCGGGCGACCTCTTGACCACCGTCTATGGCCGACTGCTGTCGATCAAACTCCTCCTCTTCGGCGCTCTCGTCGCGATCGCCGCCGTCAACCGGTTCCGCCTGACACCGCGTCTGGCGCAGCCCGACGTCCGCCACGCCCTCCTGCGGAACAGCGTGATCGAACTCGTGCTCGGCGCGGGTGTCCTGTTTCTCGTCGCGATCCTTGGCACGCTCGAACCGGGCGGCCATCGCCACGACAGCGGCGCCATAGCAAGCGACGCGGCCTTCGTGCACATCCACACCAACGTCGCCATGGCCGACGTCACCGTCACGCCGGGAAAACCCGGGACGGTGGCCGTCCGGATCAGTTTGTCGAATGAGGACTCGACCCCCTACGAGGCCCGCGCCGTCAAGGTCACACTGCGACCGCCGGAGGAGGACGCGGCGACGATCGTCTTCCAGGCGAAACATGTCGCCGACGCGGTCTGGGCCTCAGGCGGTATCAAAATCCCCCTGCCCGGCATCTGGACGCTGCTGCTGACCATCACGGCGCCGTCGGGCGAGATTGTCGTCCTCGATGGACCGATCGTAATTACGCCGTGAGCGCAAGAAAACTGCGTGACAGGGGTAGGATCGCAGGATAGTGTTTCGCCCATCCGATGGAGAGGAGAATTCCGGCAACGATAAGACCGGCTCCGCTGCGCGGTCCAAGTCTTGGGAGGGAAGAAGTCCTCGGCGCGATCACCCGCAGCCGCCCCGATCTCAGCGACAAGAAGAATCGGGTTTAAGGACACTGATTGCGAGACGAGCAGGGCCAAAAGCCCTGCTCTTTTTTTGCCCGGAGTGCGGCGGCGATTGTTCTCTCGCCTCAGTAGCGCAGCGGCGGACCGAAGTTCTTGATCAGCCAGTCGAACGGCGCCTGAAGCACCCCGCTCACATAGACGACGTACAAGAGGCCGAAGACGATCGTCGCAACGATCGTGGTCCACATCACCTTCCGCCACATTACGTGCACGAGCGGCGCGCCGGGATCGGTGCCCGGGTCGTGCCCTTCTTCCGCCTGCCGGCTCATGCCGAACGGCAGCACGGCGAACAGCGTGAGCCACCACACCAGGAAGTAGATCGCGAGGATTGTGCTGATGCTCATGCCATTTTACGCCTGCTCGAGTTCGACGAGAGTGCCGCAGAAGTCCTTCGGATGCAGGAACAGCACCGGCTTGCCGTGCGCGCCGATCTTCGGCTCGCCGTCGCCGAGGACGCGCGCGCCCTGGCGTTTGAGCGTGTCGCGCGCGGCCTTGATGTCATCGACCTCGTAGCAGACGTGATGGATGCCGCCGTCCGGATTCTTGTCGAGAAACTTGGCGATCGGCGAGGTCTCGCTCATCGGCTCGAGCAGCTCGATCTTGGTGTTCGGCAGCGTAATGAACACGGTGTAGACGCCGTGGTCGGGCTGCGCGACTTTCGCCGACACCTGCGCGCCCAGGGTGTCACGATAGACGGCGGACGCCTTGGCGATGTCTCGCACGGCGATGGCCACGTGGTTCAAACGGCCGATCATGAAGTCCCCTCTGCTCCCGCCGATCATACTTCCAGCACGTGCACGTGGCACATGGGCTTCTTGCCCCAGCGATCGTTGACCGCGGCGCGGACGGCGCGCCGCACGGCTTCCGCGACCGCGTCCGGATCGCGCCTTTTGCCGCGCGGCAGCGATTCAAACGTCTCGAGCACGGCGTCGTGCACCACCTCGTGCATGAAGCCGCCGTCGCGGTCGCGCTCGGGAATGCCGAGCAGGTCGTAGGACGGATCGTCGGCGAGCTCGCCTTTCTCGGTCAGCGCCAGCGCGACCGAAACCGAGCCAGCGAAGGAGAGCCGGCGGCGGTCGGCGACCGTGCGCTGCTGCGCATCGACCAGCAGCCGCCCGTCCTTGTAGATGCGGCCTGCCGGCACCTCGTCGATGAGGCCCGCTTTCGGCGCGAGGCGGACAAGGTCGCCGTTGCGGCACTGGATCACCTCGGGAACGCCCATCTTGCGCGCAATCTTCGCGTGCTCGGAGAGATGCAGCGCCTCGCCGTGCGCCGGGATGAGGATCTGCGGCTTGACCCAGGAGATCAGCTCCTCGACCTCGGCGCGGCGCGGGTGGCCGGACACATGCACGAGATGCGTGCGGTCGGTGACGACCTCGACGCCCTGCTCGATCAGGCCGTTGAGGACACGGCCGACCGCCTTCTCGTTGCCGGGGATCATGCGCGCCGAATAGATCACCGTGTCGCCGCGCGCCAACGTCACTTCCGGATGCTGATCCTCGGCGATGCGCGAGAGCGCCGCGCGCGGCTCGCCCTGGCTGCCGGTGCACAAGGCCACGACCTTGTTCGGGGGCAGATAGCCGTAGGCCTCCATCGGGCGGAAGTCCGGCAGATTGCCGAAGAGGCCGAGTTCGCGGGCGATGAGCGAGACGCGGTCCATCGCGCGGCCGACGACGATCACCTCGCGCTCGGAGGCGCGCGCGGCTTCGGCGACCGAGCGCAGACGCCCGACATTGGAGGCGAAGGTGGTCACCGCGACGCGGCCCTTGGCCCCCTTGATCAGTTCGGTGAGCGTCTTGGCAACGTCAGCTTCCGAGGGGGAGCGGCCTTCGCGCACGGAATTGGTGCTGTCGCCGATCAGCGCGAGGCAGCCCTCCTGCCCGAGCGCGCGGAGCTTGGCCTCGTCGGTCGGGTCGCCGAGGATCGGCGTCGGGTCGATCTTCCAGTCGCCGGTGTGCAGCACCGTTCCCGCAGGCGTGCGCAGGATCAGCGCGTTCGCTTCGGGAATCGAGTGCGTCATGGTGACGAGCTCGACGTCGAAAGCGCCGACCGTGAACCGGCCGCCGACCGGGATCACGGTGACAGGGATCTCCGGCGCGCCGGGCTCGCCGCGCCGCTTGGCCTCGATCAGAGCGGCGGTGAACGGCGTCGCATAGACCGGGACCTTGAGCCGCGGCCACAGTTCGAGCAGCGCGCCGAAATGGTCCTCGTGCGCGTGCGTGATGACGATGCCGGCGAGGTTCTTGCGCTCTTCGACGAGGAAGCGGATGTCCGGCAGGATCAGGTCGACGCCGGGCAGATGCTCCTCGGCGGCGAAGGACACGCCGACGTCGACGGCGAGCCACTGCCGCTTGTTCTGCGGGCCGTAGCCGTAGATCGACAAGTTCATGCCGATCTCGCCAACGCCGCCGAGCGGCGCGAATACCAGGTCCTGCGGCGCTCCAGCCATCACCGTGTCTCTCCCATTCCGAATACTTCGCCCGCGCCGACCGCGGTGACCTTGTCGCCTTCGGACACCAGCAGGCGGCCGGCCTCATCGAGGCCTTCGAAGCGGCCCGAGAATTCGCGCTCGGGCAGGCGCACGTGGATGTCCTGACCAAGACCCGCCGCGCGTTTGAGCCAGTCGGCACGGATGGCAGCAAAACCCTGCCCCTGCGACCACTGCTTGAGCCGGCGCGCCATGGCGTCGGCGAGCGCGCCGAGCAGTGCCTGGGGCGATACCAGAGCGCCGGCATTGGCGAGATCGGTCGCCGGATAGGCGGTTTCCTCCGGATGGTGCGCGCAGTTGACGCCGATGCCGACGGCGACAGCGAAAGCCGGGTCGCTCTCGCCCTCGATCAGGATGCCGGCGAGCTTGGCCCCTCCGAGCAGGAGGTCGTTCGGCCACTTCAGCTTCAGCCCCGGACCGAATTGCGGCGCCAGGTCCGCGACCGCGTCATGCAGAGCCAATGCGGTTACGAAGGAGAGCTGCGGCGCGGCCGCCTTCGGAGAAGGCTCGGTCAGGAGGAGCGTGGCGTAGAGATTGCCCGGCTTCGAGACCCAGGCGGCGCCGCGGCGGCCGCGGCCGGCGGTCTGCTCGGCCGTCACGATCCACAACGGCCCGCGCTCGCCGGCGCGCGCGCGCGTCAGCGCCTCGGCATTGGTGGAGCCGAGCGTATCGAACCTCAGGTATCGGACCCCCGCCAGGTCCGTGGCTTCGCGGTTCATTTCGTCGCCGCGCGTGAGCGCGCGGAAATCAGAAGAGCGACTTCGCCGCCGCGGTCGCCGCGCCCAGGATCGGCGCCGGCCAAGCGAAGAAGAGAAGGTTGATCACGCCGCTGACCAGCAGCACGAGCCGCAGCAGGCCCGGCATGCGGTCGAAGCTCGCAACCGGATCGTCGAAGTACATCGTCTTGACGATCATCAGGTAATAGAACGCGCCCACGACGCTCGACAGGACGCCGATCACCGCCAGTGTGTAGAGCCCCGCATTGATGGCGGCGAGGAAGACGTAGAACTTGGCGAAGAAGCCCGCGAGCGGCGGAATGCCGGCGAGCGAGAACATGAGCATGGCGAACAGGAACGCCATGGTCGGATGTGTGCGCGCCAGCCCCGCAAGGTCCGAGATGTTCTCGACCGCGACGCCCTGCCGGCGCATGGCCAGGATCACGGCGAAGGATCCGAGCGTCATGGCGACATAGATCGACATGTAGACGAGCACGCCCTGCACGCCTTCCGGCGAAGCGGCGGCAAGGCCGACCAGCGCGAAGCCCATATGGCCGATCGAGGAATAGGCCATCAGGCGCTTGATATTCTTCTGCCCGATCGCTGCGAATGAGCCGAGCGCCATGGACAGGATCGAGACGAAGACGACGATCTGCTGCCACTCGTGGGTGATGCCCGGGAAGGCGGTGATCGTCGCGCGCACGAAGATGGCGATGGCCGCGACCTTCGGCGCCGAGGCGAAGAAGGCCGTGACCGGCGACGGCGCGCCCTCGTAAACGTCCGGGGTCCACATGTGGAACGGAACCGCCGAAATCTTGAAGCAGAAGCCGACGAACAGGAAGACGAGGCCGAAGATCAGACCGATCGAAGCGCCCGCATGCGTCGCCTTGGCGATGCCGGCGAACGAGACCGTGCCGGTGAAACCGTAAATCAAAGATGCGCCGTAAAGCAGCATGCCGGACGACAGCGCGCCGAGCACGAAATACTTCAGGCCGGCTTCCGTCGACTTGAGGTTCTCGCGGTTCGAGGCAGCGACGACGTAGAGCGCGAGGCTCATCAGTTCGAGGCCGAGATAAAGCGCGATCAGGTCGCCGGCCGAGATCAGCATCATCATGCCGAGCGTCGAGAGGATGAACAGCGCGCCATATTCGAAGCGCTGCTGCTTCTCGATCGAGAGCCAGTCGAGCGACAACAGCAGCGCGCCCGCCGAGCCGGCGAGCGTCAGCAGCTTGAGGAAGCGCGCGAAGTCGTCGACCAGGAAGCTGCCGTCGAACAAGGACAGCCGGCCCGCCGGCACCCAATGCGTCGCCGCCGCGGCGGCGACCAGGACCAGCACGCACCAAGAATTGACGACGCGGCCGCTGCGCTCGCCGAACGTCACGCCCGCCATCAGCATCAGCATCGCGCCGCCCGCGAGCACGATCTCGGGCAGGAACGGCAGGTATCCGATCCAGGTGGTAAGCTGGTTCATTGTGCGGAGCCCGTCGTCAGGGTCGGCGCCGCCTCGGCGGTCTTGGTGCCGGCTATTGCGCGATTGTAGTTGGCGAGAAGCTGGGTGACGGAGGCGGCCGAGACATCGAGCACCGGCTTGGGCGCGACGCCGAGCAGGATCGTCAGGATGACGAGCGGCGCGAAGATCACGGCCTCCCGCAGCCCGATGTCGCGAATGCCCGCGAGCGCCGGCTTCAGCGTGCCGAAGATCATCTTGCGATAGAGCCAGAGCGCGTAGGCCGCCGACAGGATGACGCCCAGCGTCGCGAAGAAGGCGACGTGGACATTCGCTTTGAAGGTGCCGATCAGGGACAGGAACTCGCCGACGAATCCGGACGTGCCCGGCAGGCCGACATTGGCCATGGTGAACACCATGAACACGAAGGCATAGATCGGCATGCGGTTGACTAGGCCGCCATAGGCCGCGATCTCACGCGTGTGCATGCGGTCATAGACGACGCCGACGCAGAGGAACAGCGCGCCCGAAACGATACCGTGCGAGATCATCTGGAAGATGCCGCCCTGCACGCCCTGTTCCGTTGCGGCGAAGATGCCCATGGTGACGAAGCCCATATGGGCGACCGAGGAGTAGGCGATCAGCTTCTTCACGTCCTCCTGCATCAGCGCCACCAGCGAGGTGTAGACGATCGCGACGACGGAGAGCGTGAAGACGAGCGGCGCGAAGACGTGGCTGGCGTCCGGGAACATCGGCAGCGAGAAGCGCAGGAAGCCGTAGCCGCCCATCTTCAAAAGGATGGCGGCGAGGATGACCGAGCCCGCGGTCGGCGCTTCGACGTGCGCGTCGGGCAGCCAGGTGTGCACCGGCCACATCGGCATCTTCACCGCGAACGAGGCGAAGAAGGCGAGCCACATCCACTTCTGCATGCCGGTCGGGAAGCCGTGATGCAGCAGCACCGCGATGTCGGTCGTGTGCGCCTGCCAGTACATCGCCATGATGGCGAGCAGCATCAGCACCGAGCCGAGCAGCGTATAGAGGAAGAACTTGAACGAGGCATAGACGCGGCGCGGCCCGCCCCAGACGCCGATGATCAGGAACATCGGGATCAGGCCGCCCTCGAAGAACAGATAGAACAGCACGAGGTCGAGCGACGAGAACGTGCCGATCATCAGGGTCTCGAGCGCGAGGAACGCGATCATGTATTCCTTCACGCGCTTCTGCACCGAGGTCCACGAGGCGAGGATGCAGATCGGCATCAGCGCCGTGGTCAGGATGACGAAGGGCAGCGAAATTCCGTCTACGCCCATGTGATAGGCGGCAATGCCGAGCCAGTCATGCTTTTCGACGAACTGGAATTCGGCCGACGCGGTGTCGAAATGGGTGACGAGCAGCACCGAGACGGCGAAGGTGACGACCGTGGTCCACAGCGCGATCCAGCGCGAAGTGCCCCGCGCCACCGGCGAATTGCCATGCGCCATCAGCGCAATGAGGATCGCGCCGAGCAGCGGCAGAAAGGTGACGACGGAGAGGATCGGCCAGGTCATATGTCGAAATCCGTCAGTGCACCGAGAACATGAACCAGGTGATGATCGCCGCCGCGCCGATGAGCATGGCGAAGGCGTAGTGATAGAGGTAGCCGCTCTGGAGCCGCACGACGCTGCGGGTGACGTCGAGAACGCGCGCCGAGACGCCGTCGGGGCCGAAGCCGTCGATCAGCCAACCGTCCCCGCCCTTCCAGAGCGCGCGGCCGAGCCACTTCGCCGGACGTACGAAGATGACGTCATAGAGCTCGTCGAAGTACCACTTGTTGAGCAGGAACTGGTAGAGCGGCCGGTGCTGCTTGGCGAGCTCGACCGGGATGTCCGGCCGGCGGATGTAGAAGTGCCACGCAATGAGGAAGCCGACGACCATCATCAAGGTCGGCATCAGCCCGATCCATGTCGGGATGTGCTCCATCTCCTCCAGCACCTTGTTGGTCGGCGCGAAGGTGAGCGAGTGGCGGAAGAACTCCTCCACGCCGGGCCCGGCGAAAATCGCCTTGAAGGGGTAGCCCGCGACGATCGAACCCAGCGCCAGGAAGCCCAGCGGAATCAACATGACCATCGGGCTCTCATGCGCGTCGCGCCAGTGCTTGCGATCGTGCGGCTCGCCGTGGAACGTCTTGAAGATCAGCCGCCATGAGTAGAACGACGTCAGGCCGGCCGCGATCACGGTCGCGAGGAAGCCATAGAGCGCCATCGGATTGTGTGCGACGAAGGCGGACTCGATGATCGCGTCCTTGGAAAAATAGCCGGCGGTCAGCGGGAAGCCGGTCAGCGCCAGGGTGCCGACGATCATCGTCGCATAGGTGAACGGGATGCGGTCCTTCAGACCGCCCATGTGGCGGATGTCCTGCTCGTGGTGCATCGCGTGGATCACCGAGCCCGAGCCGAGGAACAGCAGCGCCTTGAAGAAGGCATGCGTGAACAAGTGGAACATGCCGACCGAATAGGCGCCCGCCCCCATCGCCACGAACATGTAGCCGAGCTGCGAACAGGTCGAATAGGCGACGATGCGCTTGATGTCGTTCTGCACAAGGCCGATCGTCGCGGCGAAGAAGCAGGTGGTCGCGCCGATGAACATGACGAAGGCCTGCGCCGTCGGCGCCAGCTCGAACAACGGCGACAGCCGCGCCACCATGAAGACGCCAGCCGTGACCATGGTCGCCGCGTGGATGAGCGCGGAGACCGGGGTCGGGCCTTCCATGGCGTCGGGGAGCCAGGTGTGCAGGCCGAACTGCGCCGACTTGCCCATGGCGCCCATGAACAACAGCAGGCAGGTCAAGGTCAGCGCGTCAGGATGCCAGCCGAAAAACGGGATGGTCTTGCCGACGAGGCCGGGCGCCTGGTGGAACACGGTCTCGAAATCGACGGCGTTGGTGAGCGCGAACAGCGCGAAGATGCCGAGCGCGAAACCGAAATCGCCGACGCGATTGACGACGAAGGCCTTGATCGCGGCCGCATTCGCCTCGGGCTTGTAGTACCAGAACCCGATCAGCAGGTAGCTCGCGAGGCCGACGCCTTCCCAGCCGAAGAACATCTGCACCAGGTTGTCGGACGTCACCAGCATCAGCATGGCGAAGGTGAACAGCGACAGATAGGCGAAGAAGCGCGGCCGGTACGGCTCCTCGTTCATGTAGCCGATCGAATAGAGGTGCACGAACGCCGACACCGTATTGACGACGACCAGCATCACCGCGGTGAGCGTGTCGATGCGCAGCGCCCACTCGACCTTGAGGTCGCCGGCGGTCATCCAGGTCAGCACCGGAACGCGAACGTCCTGATGGCCGAAGCCGACCTGCACGAAGGCGATCCAGGACAGGATCATCGAGACGAACAGCAGCGTGGTGGTGATGAGCTCCGCGAGCCGCGAGCCCGACGCCGCCGGCTCCGCCGGAGCGTGGCCGTGCCCGTGATCGTCATGGCCGTGGCCGTCGAGCGGCTCGTCATGGCTGTGATGGATGGCCGCGCCGCCATGCACGCCCGGCTCGTGGTGATGCGCGCCGTGGTCGGTTGCGTTGTCCTCCATCCCCGGAGCCGGAGCCTCGCCCGGGAAACGGGCACGCGCGCCGGCGAGCGCGATCAGACCGGCAAGGATCGCGCCGAGCAGAGGCAGGAAGACGATGGCCTGGTACATCGGGACGCTCAGCCCTTCATCAGATTGATGTCGTCGACCGCGATCGAGCCGCGGTTACGGAAGAAGACGACGAGGATGGCGAGGCCGATCGCGGCTTCCGCCGCGGCGACCGTAAGCACGAACAGCGCGTAGACCTGGCCGACGATGTCGCCCATATGGGTCGAGAAGGCCACCAGGTTGATGTTGACCGCGAGCAGGATGAGCTCGATCGACATCAGGATGATGATGACGTTCTTCCGGTTCAGGAAGATGCCGGCAATGCCGAGCGTGAACAGGATCGCGGCAACGCTGAGGTAATGTCCGAGGCCGATGGTCATGTGTTGCTCCCCAGCCCCTGCCCGGTCTTGACCTTGACGATCTGGATCGCAGTCGCCGGCTCGCGTGCGTTCTGCACCGGAATGCTCTGGCGCCGCACCCGCACGCGATGTTGCAGGGTCAGCACGATGGCGCCAACCATGGCGACGAGCAGCACCATGCCGGCGCCCTCGAAGAAGTAGACGTACTTCGTATACAGGACGAGGCCGAGCGCCTCGGTGTTGGTGACGTTCGCCGGAATGGGCGCGGCGATCGCCGTCTTCACGCCCGGGCCGATGGCCCAGCCGCCGACCACGAGCAGCAGTTCTGCCAGCAGGATGCCGCCGACCAGCACGCCGATCGGGAGATACTGGAGCACGCCGTGCTTGAGCTCGGCGAAGTCGACGTCGAGCATCATGACGACAAAGAGGAACAGCACCGCGACGGCGCCGACATAGACGACGATCAGGATCATCGCCAGGAACTCGGCACCCATCATCATGAACAGGGCGGCCGCGTTGACGAAGGCGAGGATCAGGAACAGGACCGAGTGCACCGGGTTGCGCGAGGCAATGACCATCACCGCGCTGGCG
>DASTGR010000387.1:0-7902 GCA_035718885.1 Pseudolabrys sp.
TTGACGCCGCCCTGGGTGTCGAGGCTTTCCGGAATGACGCCCTGGCGCGCAAGCTCGGCTGCGCGCTCGGCAACCTCGAACAGCGACACGTCGCGATTTCCGGCGCTGAACTTGCCTTTCGCGTACGACACTTCGGCCTCGTTCGCCTGCAGCAGCATGGCGGCGACGCGCTTGCCCTTCGCAATCACCGCGTCGGCGGTGTTGGCGATCGCACCGCCGACCATCATGGCGGAGCGTGAAGCAACGGCGCCGAAACCCGGCACGTCGCGCGCGGAATCCCCGGACGTCACGTCGATCGCGTCTGGAGAGATACCCAGCCGGTGCGCCGCGACCGCGCCGAACACGGTGCGATGCCCCTGCCCGCTCGAGCCAGCGCCGATGCTGACGCCGATTTTGCCGCCGCCGCGGAAATTGATGCGCGCAGCTTCTTCCGGAAAAGCGCCGGCGATCTCGAGATAGCAACCAATGCCGATGCCGCGTAGCTTGCCCTGCTTCTTCGCCGCCTTCCGGCGCTCGCGGAAGCCGGCATAATCGGCGAGCGTGAGAGCACGCTCGAACATGGCCGGGAAGTCACCACTGTCGTAAGTGTTGCCGAACGCGGTTACGTAGGGGATTTTCGCCGGGGCGATGAGATTACGGCGGCGCAATTCCGCCGGATCGATGCCGGTGATGTCGGCTGCCGCGTCGATGACGCGCTCGATCATGTAGCTCGCCTCGGGACGCCCGGCGCCGCGATAGGGCCCGGTCGGCACCGTGTTGGTGAAGACGCAGCGCGAATTCACCTGCGCGAGCGGGATGTCATAGACCGTCGGCAGGCAGCCGGATACGTGCGTCGTGAACACGAAATGCGCGACCGCCGTGAAGTAGGCGCCGAGATTGCCGACGCCGTCGGCGCGCAGAGCCAGGAAGCGGCCGCGGGAATTGAGCGCCAGCGACACGGTCCAGAACGAGTCGCGGCCCTGATTGTCGGTGAGGAAGGCTTCCGCGCGCGTCGAGACCCAGTGCACAGGCTTGCCGAGCGCGCGCGCCGCATGCAGGAGCGCGGCATATTCGGGATACACCGCCGCCTTCATGCCGAAGCCGCCGCCGACGTCCTCAGTCAAAAGGCGGAGCTCGTTCGGCTTGATGCCCATCACTTCGGCAAGGCCCATGCGGATGCCGGTCACGCCCTGGGTGCCGCAACGAAGCGTGAATTGCTTGGTCGCAGTGTCGTAGCTGGCCGTGGCCGTACGCGGCTCGATCGAGGCGACGACGAGGCGCTGGTTGACGAGCTCGACCGTCACCACATGCGCGGCTTCGGCGAACGCCTTGTCGAGCGCGGCCGCCTTCTTGCCATCCGGATCGGCAGGAGCGGTGAAGTCGAAGCCGATGTTTCCGGGCGCCTCGTCCCAGAGCTGCGGCCCGCCGGCTTTCGCCGCCTCGCGCGCGTCGGTGACCGGCGTCAGCGGCTCGTACTCGACCACGACCTTTTCGGCCGCATCCTGCGCCTGCGCGGCGGTCGTCGCGATCACGAGCACGACCGGCTCGCCGACATGCATGACGCGCGCGCCCGCCAGCACCGGCCGATGCGGCGACACGGGCAGCTTGCCGCCGCGGCCGGGAATCGGATGACCGTGCGAGACGGAGTGATAGTGCTGCGCCTCCAGATGAGCGGCGGTGAGCACCGCGACGACGCCGGGCGCGCTCTTCGCCGCCGCGACATCGACGCGCTCGATCTTCGCGAAGGCGTGCGGTGAGCGCACGAAGACGGCGGCGAGCGCGCCTTGCGGCTTGACGTCATCGCCGAAGCGGCCCGCTCCGCGCAGGAGCGCGTCGTCCTCCAGCCGCCCTTTCCACGTCGAAAAGTCGGTCTTGCTGGCGGTCGGTGCGTTCATGCGGATGCCCCAATGCTTAACGAGTGCTTAACCCTACAAGGCCCGGAGTTAACTGCAAAACAACCCGTTCCGGAATACCGTGAATGACCTTACCGGAATAGCCGAATGAACCGCCCACTGGCCACGCTCCTCCCGCGCGATAGTGTCGCGATCGCGCTCGCCGGCGCCGCCGGCGCAGCGGCGAGTCTCGCGCTCTTTTACGACGCCGTGGCCGCGAATGGCGCCAGCGCTGCGCTCGCCGCCGCTGGCGGTGGTGCCTGGGCGGCCGCGGCGGTCGCGCTTGTTTGCGCGCGCCGATTGCACACGCGCAACGCACACATGCGCATCGCTCTCGACAACATGTCTCAGGGCCTGTGCATGTTCGACCGCAACGAGCGCCTGGTGGTCTGCAACGCGCCTTATCGCGCCATGTACAACCTGTCGGAGGCGAGCACGGCGCTCGGTATCACCCTCATCAGCCTGCTCGAAAACCGCGCCGCGGCCGGCAATTTCTCCGGCGACGTCGGCGCATATTGCGCGCAGCTCCAGGCATCTCTGAGCGAAGGCAAGACGACCGCGCGCGAGATCGCGCTGGACGACGGCCGCGTCATCTCCGCGGTCAACCGGCCGATGCAGGGCGGCGGCTGGGTCGCGACGCACGAAGACGTCACCGCCCGCCGCGCCGCCGAGCGCGAGCGCCTCGGCCTGCAACAGCAGGAGACGCGACGCGCCGCGATCGAACAGGCGATCCTCGGCTTCCGCCAGCGCGTCGAGGACCACCTGCGCACGGTTGCCGACAGCGCCGGGACAATGCGCAGCACGGCGGCGACGCTGCTGGCCAATTCCGAGCAGACCGCCAGCAGCTCCGAAGGCGCGGTCGACGCGTCGAACGAAGCCTCGGTCAATGTCGAGACCGCCGCCTCCGCAGCCGACGAACTCGCCTCGTCGATCGGCGAGATCGGCCGCCAGCTCTCCGCGACCGCCACGATTGTGCGCGAGGCGGTTGGTGAGGCGCGCGACACGAATACGCAGATCGCGACGCTGGCGGCGGCCGCCGACAGAATTGGCGACGTGATCAAACTCATCCGCGCCATTGCCGGGCAGACCAACCTGCTCGCGCTCAACGCCACGATCGAGGCGGCGCGCGCCGGCGAGGCCGGCAAGGGCTTCGCCGTGGTCGCGGCCGAGGTCAAATCGCTGGCCATTCAGACCGCAAAGGCGACCGAGGACATTTCGGCGCTGATCAAGTCGGTTCAGGGGGCGACCGCTGGCGCGGTTGACGCAATTGGTCGTATCGCCGCGCGCATGCAGGAGATCGACGGCTGCGCCACCGCGGTGTCGACCTCGGTCGAGCAGCAGAGCGCGGCGACGGCGGAAATTTCGCAGAACGTCACCGGCGCCGCCGACGGCGCCAAGCTCGTCGTCTCCGTGCTCGCCGACGTCGCCGGCGCCGCCGGCGAGACGCGCCGCTCCGCGAATGGCGTACTTGGGGCGTCCGAGGCGGTCGAAGCCGCCGCGGCCGAATTGCGCAGCGAGATCGAAGGCTTCCTCGCCCGCGTCGCCGCCTAGAACAATCCGACCAGCCAGTAGAACGCCGCCGCGATCGCCGCCGACGCCGGGATGGTGATGATCCAGGCAACGACGATGTTGTTGGCGACGCTCCAGCGCACGGCGGAGGTCTTGCGCGCCGCGCCGACCCCGATGATCGCGCCGGTGATGGTGTGCGTGGTCGACACCGGGATGCCGAGCCAGGTCGCGCCGAACAGGGTGAGCGAACCGCCCGCCTCGGCGCAGAAGCCCTGCATCGGCGTCAGCCGCGTGATCTTCGAGCCCATCGTCTTGACGATGCGCCAGCCGCCGATGAGCGTGCCGAGCGCCATCGCAATCTGGCACGCGATCACGACCCAGAACGGCACGTAGAAATGATCGCCGAGTTGCCCTTGCGAGAACAGGAGCACCGCGATGATGCCCATGGTCTTCTGCGCGTCGTTGCCGCCATGGCCGAGCGAGTAGAGCGAGGCCGATATGAATTGCAGCCGCTGGAAATAGCGGTCCACCGCGAATGGCGTCCAGCGCAACAGCAGCCACGAGAGAAGCAGCACGAGCATGAGCGCGAGAAAAAATCCGATCAGCGGCGAGGCGACGATCGCCGCCGTGGTCGGAAGCAGGCCGTGCCAAACGATCGCCGAGACCCCCGCCTTGGCAATGCCGGCGCCGACGAGGCCGCCGACCAGCGCATGCGACGAGCTCGACGGAATGCCGAGCGCCCAAGTGATCAGGTTCCACAGGATCGCGCCCATCAGTGCGCCGAACACGACGCGGGCGTCGATCGCCGCCGCGTCGATGATGCCGGTACCGAGCGTGTTGGCGACATGCAGGCCGAAAAACAGGAATGCGATAAAGTTGAAGAACGCGGCCCAGGCGACGGCGTATTGCGGGCGCAGCACGCGCGTCGACACGATGGTGGCGATCGAATTCGCCGCATCGTGCAGGCCATTGAGGAAATCGAAGGCGAGCGCGACTGCGATCAGCCCGACCAGCACAGGCATGGAGAGAGCAACGTTCATCGGGTTACGGTCCGATCCTGTGCCGCAGCCGTCCGCCCTCATCCTGAGGAGCATCGCGAAGCGATGCGTCTCGAAGGATGCGGGCGGCCGCATGCTTCGAGACGCGCTGCTTCGCAGCGCTCCTCAGCATGAGGCCGCGAGAGGCTGCGGAGAGCACGCCGCGGATTCTGGCGCGCGAAAGGGGGACGACGTCACACATGCTCAATAACGATGCCGTGCATGACATTGGCGACGTCGTCGAACCGGTCGACGACCTTCTCGAGGTGGTCGTAGACCTCGTTGCCGACGATGTAGCCCATGGCGTTGCCCTGCTTAGTGGCCTGATACAACGCCTTCAGCCCGAGGTCGTGCAGTTCGTCGGCGCGGCCTTCGAGCGCCGAGAGCTGCGCCGTCAGTTCGCTGATGCGCACCGCCTCCGACGAAATCGCGTTCAGGAGCGGCACCGCCTGTTTCACGATCTGCGCGGACTTCACGATCAGGTCGCCCATGTCCTTCATCTGCGGCGTGAACTCGGTGACGTCGAACAGCGCCACGGTCTTCGCCGTCTTCTGCATCTGGTCGATGGTGTTGTCCATGGACGTGATCAGCTCGCGTATGCTGCCGCGGTCGAACGGCGTGATGAAGGTGCGGCGAACGGCGATCAGGACCTCGCGGGTGACGTCGTCGGCCTTGTGCTCATTGGCCACGACCGCCTCGCAATTGCTCGCGATGGCGGTTCCGCCTTCCATCATGGCCCGCAGGGCCTGGCTGCCGGCGAGCACAGCGTCGGAGTGGCGCGCGAACAGGTCGAAGAAGCGCTCCTCCTTGGGCATCAGGGCGTGAAACCAGCGCATCATGAGGAGCCTCCGGCGGACGAATCGGTGACGACAGATTAGGCGCTCGCCCGGCCGGAACGAACCCGGCGGCAGGCGATTGCAGGCACGTATACAGGCCGCGCGCCGCTCTGGGTATAACGCCGATCATGCAGGGAGGTTTTCGCGCCGTCGAAAGGGCTTACCGCAATAAGGCGCGCAATTTGCTGCATTTTCCGGCTGTCTCGGGTAGCTTGCCGGGACACTTTTCGTTCCGGAGACTGGAATGCGCCTTGGCTACTTCACCATGCCCGTGCACCCCCTCGGCCGTGACTGGTCGCAGACTTTACGGGAAGACCGCGAGGCAATCGTCCTGTGCGACGAACTCGGCTTCCACGACGCCTTCGTCGGCGAGCATCTGACCGATGCGTGCGAGAACATCACCAACAGCATGATGTTCCAGGCGACGCTGATCCATTCGACCAAGCGCATCAAGCTCGCGACTGGAACGACCAATCTGTCGCAGATCCACCCGGTCGCCATCGCGGTCAACGCCGCGATGTTCGATCATCTCTCGCAAGGCCGCTTCATCATGGGCGTATCGGCCGGCGCCCTCACCTCTGACGCGGAGGCGCTCGGCATCCTTGACGAGGACCGCAACAAGATCTTCGCCGAGGCGATCGACGTCATCCTCGCTATCTGGGAGCGCGATCCGCCCTACGACATCGACTTGCCCGGCAACCGCTTCAAGGTCGGATTTGCGCGCACCGCGGCGCGTGAGCTCGGCGTCGGCATCCTGGCCAAGCCGTTCCAGAAGCCGCGGCCGGAGATCGTCGGCACCGTGGTCGCGCCGTTCTCGCCCGGCGTCGTGCTGATGGGCCGGCGGGATTTCCACCCGCTGTCGGCGAACTTCCTGCTGGCGAAGCACCTACGCTCGCACTGGCAGAACTACGCCAAGGGCAAGGCGGAGAGCGGACAGAAGGCGTCGGTCGACGACTGGCGCGTCGCGCGCACGATCTTCGTCGCCGACGACGAGGCGACCGCGCGCCGTTACGGCCGCGACGACGCCAAGAGCCCGTATCGGCATTATTTCGCGAACATGTTCGCCAAGATGAAGCGCTCGAACCGGCTCTACGTTTTCAAGAGTCACAAGGAGCAGCCGGACGAGGAGATCACGCTGGATTGGGTGCTCGACAATTGCGTGACGTTCGGCACGCCGGACAAGGTCGCCGACGCGATGCTGAAGATGCGCGAGGAGACCGGCGATTTCGGCGAGCTCGTCTATGCGGGGCTCGACTGGGCCGACCCGGCGCTGGCGCGGCGCTCGCTGCAACTGATGGCGGAGAAGGTGATGCCGCGCATCAACGCCGCCATCGGCAAACAAGACGCGGCGGAGTGAGAACTTCGTCATGGCCGGGCTTGTCCCGGCCATCTCGCTTATGAGGGCAAGGCCGTACCTTCATAAGCGGGGTCGCCGGAAGTCGGGCTTGCCCGACTTCCGCAAATATAGTGCGCAAGTCGGGTAAACCCAACTTGCGATGACAAGCCCGGTGACGACAACCAACAAAAAAGGCGGGCACAGCGGCCCGCCTTTCGTTTTTCAAATTGTAAACCGGCTTACCGGATCGGCGGCAGCGCGCCGTGATTGACCGAAGCGCCGCTCGGCGGCAGCTGGGGCTGCGCCATCTGACCCGCGCCCGTGCTCGCCACCGCCTCCGGCGTCTTCATCGCCGCCGGCAGCACCACAACGCGCGTGCCGACCTGCACGCGGCTGAAAAGATCCTCGATGTCCTCGTTGAGGAGGCGGATGCAGCCCGACGACACGGTCTGACCGATCGTCGAGGGCTGGTTCGTGCCGTGAATGCGGTAGAGCGTGTGTCCGAGATAGAGGGCGCGCGCGCCGAGCGGATTGCCCGGGCCGCCGGCCATCATGCGCGGCAGATAGGGCTGGCGCTCGATCATCTCCGCCGGCGGGAACCAGTCCGGCCATTCCTTCATGCGCGAGACGCGCTCGGTACCGGCCCAGGTGAAGCCTTCCCGGCCAACGCCGATGCCGTAACGCATCGCCTTGCCGTGGCCGAGCACGAGATAGAGGTAGGTGTTCGGCGTATCGACGATGATCGTGCCGGCCGGCTCCTTGGTCACGTAGTCGACGAGCTGCTTCTTGAGGTTCGCCGGCAATTCCTTCGGTGTCCCGGTCTCCGGCTGGTCCTCGGGCGGCAGCGTCATGACGCTGCTGCCGGGGACGGCGTCGGCCGAATTGCCTGGAACGGCGGCCGTGCGGGGCTGGGTGGCGGGGGCCTGGACGGCAGCCGGCGGCGCCGCGCCGACGGCGCCCGGCGGGCGCACGGCGTCGGGATCGTTGCCGCCGAACTGGTGGCCATAGGCGCGGCCGTCCTGCGCGGGAAGGCCCGGCGGCGGCAGCGCGCCGGCTTCGCGGTCGGCGGCGTCATCGTAAAGCGGCATGGGCGCGGAGCGGGTGGCCGGAGCATAACGGCCGGGCATACCGCGGTCGTCGTAGCGGCTCTCGGTGCCGAAGGACGGCGGCGGCAACTGCTCCTCGGTCACGGCCGGAGCCGGCGTCGACGAGGAGCGCCCGCCGAACAACTGGGCCTCGGCCGAACCAGCAAACAGCACCGCCGTGGCCGGCAGGACCAGCAGGAAACCACCGAAATTCCGGATCATTCGTCA
>DASTGR010000388.1:0-2597 GCA_035718885.1 Pseudolabrys sp.
GGCGCGGCGGTCGTCGTCATGGCCTTCGACGAGAAGGGCCAGGCCGACACGCTGGAACGCAAGTGCGCGATCTCGAAGCGCGCCTACGACATCCTGACGCAGAAGGTCGGCTTCCCGCCCGAAGACATCATCTTCGACCCGAACATCTTCGCCATCGCCACCGGCATGGAGGAGCACAACAATTACGGCGTCGACTTCATCGAAGCCGCGCGCTGGCTCCGTGCGAACCTGCCCTACGTCCATGTGTCGGGCGGCGTGTCGAACCTGTCCTTCTCGTTCCGCGGCAACGAGCCGGTGCGCCAGGCGATGCACTCGGTGTTCCTGTATCACGCGATCCATGCCGGCATGGACATGGGCATCGTCAATGCCGGGCAGATGGCGGTCTATGACGATCTCGATCCGGAATTGCGCGAGGCCTGCGAGGACGTCGTACTCAATCGCCGGGCGGATGCCGCCGAGCGGCTGCTCGACATCGCCAAGAAATTTCACGGCAAGGGCAGCGAAGAGAAGCACGCGGCCGATCTTGCCTGGCGCGAGAAGCCGGTCGGCGAGCGGCTGACGCACGCGCTGGTGCACGGCATCACCGATTTCATCGAGGCCGACACCGAGGAGGCACGCAAGATATCGAAGCGGCCGCTCGACGTCATCGAAGGTCCGCTGATGGACGGCATGAACGTCGTCGGCGACCTGTTCGGCTCCGGCAAGATGTTCCTGCCGCAGGTGGTGAAGTCGGCGCGCGTGATGAAGCAGGCCGTCGCCTATCTCATGCCCTATATGGAGCAGGAGAAGGACAATCGCGGTCATTCGTCGTCGAACGGCAAGATCGTCATGGCGACGGTCAAGGGCGACGTGCACGACATCGGCAAGAACATCGTCGGCGTCGTTCTCCAGTGCAACAATTACGAGGTCATCGACCTCGGCGTCATGGTGCCGGCGGCGAAGATCCTCGAGACCGCGAAGGCCGAGAAGGCCGATATGATCGGCCTGTCGGGTCTCATCACGCCGTCGCTGGACGAGATGTGTCATGTCGCCGCCGAGATGGAGCGGCAGGGCTTCGAGGTGCCGCTGATGATCGGCGGCGCGACGACGAGCCGTGTCCACACCGCGGTGAAGATCCATCCGAACTATCGCCGCGGCCAGACCATCCACGTCAACGATGCGAGCCGCGCCGTCGGCGTCGCCCAATCGTTGATGTCGCAGAACAAGGCCACCTACGTCTCCGAGCTGCGCAACGACTATCTGCGCATCGCGCAGCAGCATGCGCGCGCTCAGGAAGAGAAGGCGCGGCTGCCGCTCGCGGCGGCGCGCGCCAATGCCGTCAAGCTCGACTGGTCCGGCGCCTATCAGCCTCCGAAGCCGTCCTTCCTCGGCACGCGCGTGCTCGCCGACTATCCGATCGCCGAGCTCGTCGACTACATCGACTGGACGCCATTCTTCTCGACCTGGGAGCTCGGCGGGCGCTATCCGGCGATCCTCAACGATCAGAAGGTCGGCGAGGCGGCGCGCGCTCTCTTCGAAGATGCGCGCGCCATGCTCGACAAGATCGTCGCCGAGAACTGGTTCAAGGCGAGCGCGGTCGTCGGCTTCTATCCGGCCAATGCGGTGGGCGACGACATCGTCGTCTATGCGGATGAGACGCGGGCGACGCCGGTCGCGACGCTGCATACGCTGCGTCAGCAACTCGCCAAGCGCGAAGGCCGCTTCAATTCCGCGCTCGCCGATTTCGTCGCGCCGAAGGCGAGCGGGCTCGCCGACTACATCGGCGGCTTCACCGTCACCGCCGGCATCGGCGAGGACGAGGTCGCCGACCGCTTCAAGCGCGCCAATGACGATTACTCGGCGATCATGGTCAAGGCGCTTGCCGACCGCCTCGCCGAGGCATTCGCCGAGCGGCTGCATCAGCGCGTACGCAAGGAGTTCTGGGGTTACGGCGCTGACGAGACGTTCTCGAACGATGAATTGATCCTCGAGAAGTATCGCGGCATCCGTCCGGCGCCGGGCTATCCGGCGCAGCCGGACCACACCGAGAAGGGCACGCTGTTCAATCTGCTCGAGAGCGAGCGCATCGGCGTCGAATTGACCGAGAGCTTCGCCATGTGGCCGGGCGCCGCGGTGTGCGGCCTCTATTTCAGCCACCCGCAGGCAGCCTATTTCGGCGTCGGCAAGATCGAGCGCGACCAGATCGAGGACTATGCGCGCCGCAAGGGCTGGAGCGTTCAGGACGCCGAGCGCTGGCTCGCGCCGATCCTCAATTACGATCCGCGCCAGGCGCCGAGCATCGCCGCGGCGTGAATTTCGAGGCGGCTGTCGATGTGCCTCTCCCCTCCGTGGGAGAGGGCATTGAGAGCATCTCAACGCATTTTGGTGGGTGAGGGGGCAGCCCCCTCACCCAAGTTCCCGCCTGGAGGTTCTGTGCATGCCCTCTCCCACAGGGGGAGAGGGCGCAGCGACGGGCGCCGCACACGAGGACCAATCCAATATCAAAACACCGGAGAACGTCTGGTTCTCCGGTGCCACGTCGCGCGAATTGTAAAGTCTAGAAGGCGCCGAGGAGCACCGCGCCGACGAATACGAACACCGCGCACACGGCGATGACG
>DASTGR010000389.1:0-14978 GCA_035718885.1 Pseudolabrys sp.
TCGGTCGGCATGGACGTGCTCTTGACCGGGCCGATCCCCACCCCCGGCGTCGCCATGCTCGCGCACACGATGCGCGCCGATCTCGGCGTCATGATCTCCGCCTCGCACAATCCGTTCGACGACAACGGCATCAAGATCTTCGGGCCGGACGGCTTCAAGCTGTCCGACGAGGTCGAATTGAAGATCGAGGCGCTGCTCGATTCGGACATGTCGAAGCAGCTTGCCAGCGCCAAGGATCTCGGCCGCGCCCGCCGCATCGACGGCGTGCAGGACCGCTACATCGAATTCGCCAAGCGCACGTTGCCGCGCGGCATCACCTTCGAGGACCTGCGCATCGTCATCGATTGCGCCAATGGCGCCGCCTACAAGGTCGCGCCGGGTGCGCTGTGGGAGCTCGGCGCCGAGGTCATTCCGATCGGCGTCGACCCGGACGGCTTCAACATCAACAAGGACTGCGGCTCCACCGATCTCGACGCGCTCACCCGCAAGGTTCGCGAGATGCGCGCCGACATCGGCATCGCGCTCGACGGCGACGCCGACCGCGTGCTCATCGTCGATGAGCGCGGCCACGTCGTCGACGGCGACCAGCTTCTCGCGGTCATCGCCGAGAGCTTCAAGGAAGACGGAAAGCTGCAAGGCGGCGCGGTCGTCTCGACCGTGATGTCGAACCTCGGCTTCGAGCGCCACCTCGCGGCGCAGGGCATCGATCTCGTGCGCACCGCGGTCGGCGACCGCTACGTCATCGAGCAGATGCGCGCGCGCGGCTGCAACATCGGCGGCGAGCCGTCCGGCCACATCATCCTGTCCGACTACGCCACGACCGGCGACGGCTTCATCGCCGCATTGCAGATCCTCGCCGTGGTCAAGCGCATGGGCAAGCCGGTGTCGGAAGTCTGCCACCGGTTCGAGCCGCTGCCGCAAATATTGAAGAACGTGCGCTTCAAGAGCGGCAAGCCGCTCGAGAGCGCGAGCGTGCGCACTGCCATCGCCGGCGCTGAGAAAAGGCTCGGGCAGGGCGGACGACTCCTCGTGCGCCCGTCCGGCACCGAGCCGGTCATCCGCGTGATGGGCGAGGGCGACGACAAGGCGCTGGTCGAAGCGGTTGTCGACGACATCATCGAAGCTCTGACCGCCGTCGCGGCGTAAGCCGCCGGGCGATTCGCGGGCCGCGCCCGGCTGCGAGGCCGGGCGTTCGCGTTTCCGCCGTCAGCTACCGTCGAAGTTAACAAATCCTTGTCGCGATTCGTCTGGCAGCGAACGCACCGGCCCCCGGGGCCGTGCATCGCTACCGGCGACACCTTAAAATTCGTAGTTAAAAAACAGGGTTAAGAGCCGCTTAAGTTTTCGCTGCCATCGTCCATGAAGTGTCGCCGTTTCGGGGGATCGGCGTACGTGGAAGGACGAAGCATGTCGGTTCGGCGTCTCAAAATTCTCATCGTCGCAAGCCTCGCGCTGACGGGTATTGGCGCCGCGCAGGCGGCCGACTACGCGCCGCCGCCGCCGCCGCCGGTGTACGTCCAGCCGCCGCCGCCGCCCGAACCGTGCTGCGACACCTGGTATCTGCGCGGCTTCGTCGGCGTCGGCATGAATTCCGGCAAGGATGCGGAATTCATCCAGAACCCGGCGAACAACAGCGATTTCTCGTTCGACCACACGTCGTACAACGACCAGATGTTCATTGGCGGCGGCGTCGGTTACGCTTGGAATAATTGGCTGCGTTTCGAAGGCACAGCGGAATACCGCTCGAAGTCGCACGTGTCTGCGTTCGGCCACTATACAAACGGTGGCGGATTCTTCCTCGATACCTACGACGCCAACATCAAGTCCTGGGTGTTCCTGGCCAACGCCTTCGTCGATCTCGGCACCTGGAACTGCTTCACGCCGTTCGTCGGCGCCGGCGTCGGCACGGCCTACAATACGATCACCAATTTCAGCGACATCAATCCGTCGGCGCCTTCCTTCGGCACCGGCACGGACTCGAGCGAATGGCATCTCGCCTGGGCGCTCTACGCCGGTGTCTCCTACGAGGTCACCAAGAACTTCAGCATGGACCTGACCTACCGCTATCTCAATTACGGGTCGGTCACCGGCAGCATCACCTGCAACGGCGGCTGCAATGCGCCCGACTCGTTCAAGTTCGGCGACCTGCACTCGCACGACATCATGCTCGGTTTCCGCTGGATGTGCTGCGACCTGCCGGTGCGCGAACAGCCGCGCGTCGTCTACACGCCGCCGCCGGTCTACACGGAGCCACCGCCGTTGCGCAGCCGCGGCTGACGCGAAGCAGGTTAACCGGCGTGGTGAAGAGAATTGGTTAATCGGTCCTTTACCTTCCAGGACCATCGTCGCCGGAAGGTCGAAGGGTGAGGCAAGGACGCGATGTCATGAGTTGGGCGAGGCTTTGCGTGGCTCTGGGCCTGCTCGTGTCGAACGCAGCGTTCGCGGCCGACATGCCCGGCACGCCGCCGCCGCCCGGCCTCGCGCCGCTGCTGCCGGCGGCCACGACCGTCTCGCCGGCCTGGTATCTGCGCGGCGATCTCGGCGGCTACTGGGGCACGATGGGCGGCGCGCAGTCGGCGCCCGGTTTCCCGAGCCCGACCGGCAACGATCTCGGCGCCGGATTCGTCGGCGGCGTCGGCGCCGGCCTCAAGTCAGGCTGGGTCCGTTCCGACGTCACCATCGATTACACGGCGATGAAATACTCCGGCACGATCGCGTCGCCGGGCGACGTATCGGCCAAGGTCGACGCCGTCACGGCATTGTTCAACGGCTATCTCGATCTCGGCACGTGGTACGGCCTCACGCCCTATATCGGCGCGGGCGCCGGTGTCGCAAACCTTCGCACGCACGATTATGCGAGCACGGCCGTGCCGCCCTTCACCGGCGGTCTGTCGAACTCGCAATGGAAATTCGCCTATGCGGTGATGGCCGGCGCCGGCTATTCGATCGCACCCAACATCGTGCTCGATGCCGGCTACCGCTACGTCAATTTCGGCGATGTGACGACCGCTTCCGATGCCGTCGGGGCGATGACCCTGAAGAACCTCGCCGCGCATGAAGTCCGCGTTGGCGTGCGATGGAGCTTCGATGACCTCATTCCCTGACCCTGCGCGCATCGCGCGGCTGTGCCTTGCTGCGGCGTTGTTCGCCACCGCCATGTCCACCGGTGCGTCCGCCGCGGACATGCCCGAAACGATCCTGCGCGGCAGCACCTATTCCGAGCCGTCACCCGACTATATGCGCTGGGACGGCATCTCGTTCGGCGCGACCTTCGGCTGGACGAACATGACCGTCGACTACACCGACGCGTTTTCGTCCGGCGTCCACGCGACGGAGTCGACGAACAGCGCGCAGTTCGGCGGGTTCGTCGGCTACAATATGCAATGGGAAACGCTCGTGCTGGGCGTCGAGGGCGCCTACAACCGGCCGAACTCGCTGAACTCGTCCGGAAGCAGCCTCGGACAATCGGCCACTTACAAACTCATCGACTACGGGACCGTGCGCGCCCGCGCCGGCTATGCATTCAGCCAATTCCTGCCCTATGCCTTCCTCGGTGGCGCAGTCGGACGTCTGAACTACGACACGCCCTCCGCGACGCGTGACAATGCATTTGCGCCGGGCTTCGAGGCGGGCCTCGGCATCGACGTCGCGCTCATGCCGAACGTGTTCCTGCGCGCCGAATACGAGTACGTCCTGTTCGGTCGGGTCGGCGGTGTGAGATCGAACATCAGCACCGCGCGGGCCGGCGTCGGCATCCGCTTCTGAAACCTGCTGAATTCGCCGCCGCCGCGCGCGCGCGGCGTTGCGGCGGCTTTCACAATCTCGAATCCTGTTGACCGCGGGCGCGTGCTCGCCTATCTCCGCCAGTGGGACACCTCTCCCCAACGAGAGGCTTCTATCTGGAAGGATAGGCTATGACGGCGAACAAGCCCGGCGTGCGGCCGGCAACCCCGCACTTTTCATCCGGCCCCTGCGCCAAGCGCCCAGGCTGGAGCCTCCAAAACCTCACCGACGCAGCGCTTGGGCGGTCGCACCGCGCCAAGATCGGCAAGGCCAAACTCAAACGCGCCATTGACCTCACGCGCGAGGTGCTCGAAGTTCCGGCCGACTATCGCATCGGCATCGTGCCGGCGTCCGATACGGGCGCGGTCGAAATGGCGCTGTGGTCATTACTCGGCGCGCGCCCCGTCACGATGCTCGCCTGGGAATCGTTCGGCGAGGGCTGGGTCACCGACGTCCAGAAGCAGCTGAAGCTCGACGTCACGGTGCTCAAAGCGCCCTATGGCGAACTGCCCGACCTGACCAAAATCGACTTCAATTCCGACGTCGTGTTCACCTGGAACGGCACGACCTCCGGCGTGCGCGTGCCGAACGGCGACTGGATCGCCGCGGACCGCAAGGGTCTGACCATCTGCGACGCGACCTCGGCCGCGTTCGCGCAGAATCTCGACTTCGCCAAGCTCGATGTCGTCACCTTCTCCTGGCAGAAGGCGCTGGGCGGCGAGGGCGCGCACGGCATGCTGATCCTCTCGCCGCGCGCGGTCGAGCGGCTCGAGACCTACAAGCCGGCCTGGCCGCTGCCGAAGATCTTCCGCATGACCAAGAACGGCAAGATCAACGAGGGCATCTTCGTCGGCGAGACCATCAACACGCCGTCCATGCTGTGCGTCGAGGATTATCTCGACACGTTGCAATGGGCGAAGGGAATTGGCGGCCTCAAGGCGCTGATCGCGCGCGCCGATGCGAACACCAAGGTGCTCGCCGACTGGGCTGCGAGGACCCCGTGGGTCGACTTCCTCGCCGCCGAGGCAAAGATCCGCTCGAACACGTCGGTGTGCCTCAAGGTGGTCGACCCGGCGGTGACGCGGCTCTCGGCCGACGATCAGGTGGCCTTCGCCAAGTCGCTCGCCGCGCTCGTCGAAAAGGAGGGCGCCGGCTACGACCTCGGCCATTATCGCGATGCGCCGGCTGGCCTGCGCATCTGGTGCGGCGCGACCGTGGAAACGGCCGACGTCGAGGCGCTGACGCCGTGGCTCGACTGGGCTTTCGCCGAGGCCAAGGCGTCTCTCGCCAAGGCGGCGTGAGATGTTTGCCAACGCTCTGACCGAACGTCTCGCGGGCTTCGTCCGCGAGATCGGGATCGACGTACGGGCCGCGCAATTGCCGGAGCGCACGTTCCTGCCCGGGCTGGACACCAGCAACGGGGTCATCCTCGTCGACGAGGACAAGCTCGCGCATCCGGGCGACCTCCTGCACGAGGCGGGCCATCTTGCCGTCACCGAGCCGGATTCGCGCAACGCGCCGTCGCTCGCGCCGACCGACGCCGAGGAGATGGCGACGCTCGCC
The DNA here is from genome assembly GCA_035718885.1 of Pseudolabrys sp. Classification (GTDB taxonomy): domain Bacteria; phylum Pseudomonadota; class Alphaproteobacteria; order Rhizobiales; family Xanthobacteraceae; genus Pseudolabrys. The sequence continues at coordinate 5,347 of DASTGR010000389.1, forward strand.
TGGTCATGGGCGGCGCTCAAGGCTCTCGATCTGGACCCGGCCGTCGTATTCCACCCGCACGGCTACAAGGGTGGCGGCCAGTCGCTGATCGACGCGTTCGCCGGCGGCGGCGGCCCCGGCACGCCGATGCTGCAATGGTTCGGCATGACCGTGACCGGCAAGGCCGCGGCCGAGCAGGGCGTCGCGCCGTTCCCGCACATGTTGCGCTGGCTGCGCTGACAGCCGGCTTTCGTTTCTCCATTCACGATGCGGCGTGACAGCGCCGTCCGGACGTCTCGATACAAGGATCAGGACCCATGGCTCCTCGCGTTCTCATTTCCGACGCTCTTTCCGCTGCCGCCGTGCAGATCTTCAAGGATCGCGGCGTCGAGGTCGACTTCCAGCCGGCCCTCGGCAAGGACAAGGACAAGCTCGCCGAAATCATCGGCAACTATGACGGATTGGCGATCCGCTCGGCCACCAAGGTGACGCCGAAGATTCTCGCCAACGCCAAGAACCTGAAGGTGATCGGCCGCGCCGGAATCGGCGTCGACAATGTCGACATCCCGGCGGCGACGGCGAAGGGCATCATTGTGATGAACACGCCCTTCGGCAACTCGATCACCACCGCCGAACACGCCATAACCCTGATGCTGGCGCTGGCGCGCCAGATCCCGCAGGCCGACGCCTCGACGCAGGCCGGCAAATGGGAAAAGAACAAGTTCATGGGCGTGGAGATCACGGCCAAGACGCTCGGCGTCATCGGCTGCGGCAATATCGGCTCGATCGCGGCCGATCGCGCGCTTGGCCTGAAGATGAAGGTGATCGCGTTCGACCCGTATCTGTCGCCGGAGCGTGCCTTCGACCTCGGCGTCGAGAAGGTCGAGCTCGACGAGTTGCTGCGCCGCGCCGACTTCATCACGCTGCATACGCCGCTGACCGACAAGACGCGCAACATCATCGACGCCAACGCGCTCAACAAGACCAAGAAGGGCGTACGGATCGTCAACTGCGCGCGCGGGGGGCTCGTCGACGAGCAGGCGCTGCGCGCCGCGCTCGACTCAGGTCATGTCGCCGGCGCGGCTTTCGACGTGTTCGTCGAGGAGCCGGCGACTGCGAACGTGCTGTTCGGCCATCCGAACGTCATCTGCACGCCGCATCTCGGCGCTTCGACCTCGGAGGCGCAGGAAAACGTCGCCCTCCAGGTCGCCGAGCAGATGTCGGACTATCTGATCTCCGGCGCCATCTCGAACGCCATCAACTTCCCTTCGATCAGCGCCGAGGAAGCGCCGAAGCTCAAGCCCTTCGTCGCGCTCGCCGAGAGGCTCGGCTCCTTCGCCGGACAGCTCACCGAGACGGGCTTGAGCAAGGTGCAGATCGCCTACGAAGGCGCGGTGGCGCAGATGAATACGCGCGCGCTCACCTCGGCCGCACTGGCCGGGCTTCTGCGTCCGATGCTCGGCGACGTCAATGTCGTCTCCGCTCCGGTGATCGCCAAGGAGCGCGGCATGATCGTCGAGGAGGTCACGCGCGAAATGGCCGGCGACTATGAAAGTCTGATCACGGTCACCGTCACCACCGAGCAGCAGACGCGCCACGTTTCCGGCACGGTGTTCGCCGACGGCCGCCCGCGCATCGTCAACATCAAGGGCATCCGCATGGACGCGGAGTTCGGCCCTTCGATGATCTACATCACCAACCTCGACAAGCCGGGCTTCATCGGCAAGTTCTCCGGCACTTTGGGCGAGGCGGGGATCAACATCGCGACCTTCCACGTGGGCCGCGAGGCGCCGGGCGCCAACGCCGTGGCGCTGATCGAGATCGACGGCGAACTGCCTGAGGCGGTGCTCGCCAAGGTCCGCGCGCTGCCGCAGGTGCAGTCGGCCAAGCCGCTGCATTTTTGAGGCAAGGTGATTCCGGCGCCCTTTCGCAGGGCGCCGGAATTCTATATTCTGCGCGGCATGACGAAGCTCTTGCAGGAAGCCCTCGCGGCGGTCCGTCTGCTCTCGCCTGAGAATCAGGACGAGATCGCGCGTGCAATGCTGGTGCTCGCCGAAAAGGACGCGGAACCCGAAGACATCGATCCGGCTCACCTCGTCGACGTGCTTGAAGGGCGGGCCGAAGCCAAGCGTCGTGAATTTGCCAGCGAGGCCGAGGTCGAGGCGGCGTTCCGCCGCTTCGGTCCATGAAGCTGCGGTTCGCACCGCGAGCGATCCGCAACATCTCCGCCATCGGCGATTATCTGGTCGAACGAAATCCGTCTGCGGCTGCGCGCGTGCGGGCCGACATTTACGAAGGCCTCCGGGACCTGTTGCTGTTCCCGCACCTTGGCCGGTCGCAGCGTACTTCAGGTGTTCGCAAGCTGGTGACGCGGCGGTTCGCTTATCGTCTACTACCTGGTCGATGACGGCACGGACGAAATCATCGTCCTCAGCGTCCGCCATGGAGCCCAAAAGCGCGAGCACCAGGATTCATGATCCTGACGTCGCTCGTAGATAGAAAATGATGTGACTATTCAGTCGTTTGAAGCATCGGGCCGCCGCGGGACAACCGCAGCCGTAACCTTGCTTCCGCGGCCTCCTTCCTTTATCCGGGGGCGGACCTGGCCGGTGGCACCCGGCTTGAAGTGTCCGGGGCGCGGTGCAGGGATTTATTCATGGCCAACGTCGTGGTGGTCGGCTCCCAGTGGGGAGACGAGGGTAAGGGCAAGATCGTCGACTGGCTCTCCGAGCAGGCCGACATCGTCGTCCGCTTCCAGGGCGGCCACAATGCCGGCCACACGCTCGTCATCGGCAACACCGTCTACAAGCTGTCGCTTCTGCCATCCGGCGCCGTGCGCGAAGGCAAGCTGTCGATCATCGGCAACGGCGTCGTCATCGACCCGAAGGCGCTGCTCGACGAGATCGCCGCGATCGCCAAGCAGGGCGTGACGATCACTCCGGAGTCGCTGCGCATCGCCGAGAACGCGGTCCTCATCCTGCCGCTCCATCGCGAACTCGAGGCGATCCGCGAGGCCGACGATTCCAAAAGCCGCATCGGCACGACCAAGCGCGGCATCGGGCCGGCCTACGAGGACAAGGTCGGACGCCGCGCCATCCGCTTCATGGATCTTGCCGATCTGCCCTCGCTCGGCGCCAAGATCGAACGGCTGCTGATGCACCACAATGCGCTGCGCCGCGGCAACGGCATGGCCGAGGTCGATCCGCGCACGGTGTACGACTACCTCGCGGATATCGCGCCGAAAGTGCTGCCCTACATGGACTCGGTGTGGTCGCTGCTCGACGGCAAGCGCCGCGAGGGCAAGCGCATCCTGTTCGAAGGCGCGCAGGGCGCGCTGCTCGACATCGACCACGGCACCTATCCTTACGTGACCTCGTCGAACACGGTCGCCTCGCAGGCCGCGACCGGCTCCGGGCTCGGCCCCAACGCGATCGATTACGTTCTCGGCATCTGCAAGGCCTACACGACGCGCGTCGGCGAGGGACCGTTCCCGACCGACCAGATGCACAATGAGATCGGCAAGACGCTCGGCGAGAAGGGCCGCGAGTTCGGCGTCGTCACCGGGCGGCCGCGCCGCTGCGGCTGGTTCGACGCCGTGCTGGTGCGTCAGACCGTGCGCACGTCCGGCATCGACGGCCTGGCGCTGACCAAGCTGGATATCCTCGACGGCTTCGACGAGATCAAGGTGTGTGTCGGCTACAAGCTCGACGGCCGCGAGATCGACTATCTGCCGGCTGGCGAGCAGGCGCAGGCCCGCGTCGAGCCGATCTACGAAACCATCGATGGCTGGAAAGAGCCGACCGCGCGCGCCCGCTCCTGGGCGCAATTGCCGGCGCAGGCGATCAAGTATGTCCGCCGTGTCGAGGAGTTGGTCGGCTGCCCGGTGGCGCTCCTGTCGACGAGCCCCGAGCGCGAGGACACCATCCTGATGAAGAACCCGTTCGAGTGAGCGCGCCGAAAAAAGACATGAATCGGGGCGAGATGGGGCATTCCGTTGGGGGGAAATGGTTTCCGGCAGGCCCCGGCTCAAGCATAATGAAGCGGGATGGCTGATTATTACCCTTTGATCGCACGCGCCGTCGGCGGTCTCGACAGCAATACCGGCGAGAACCGCCGCGCTTTGTATGAGCGCGCACGGGGAGCGCTGGTCAATCAGCTGCGCGGCGTCGATCCGCCGCTCGATGAGGACGAGATCACGCGCGAGCGCCTCGCGCTCGAGGAAGCGATCCGCCGCGTCGAGACGGACGCCGTGACCCACGCCGAACTGAAAGTGGCGGAAACGGTGGCCCCGCCGGCCAGTTCATCGCTGCGCGACCAGGCGCTGCGCAATTTCCGCGAGACCGTCGCCGAGGCCGAAGGTCTGGGCGAGGGCGCGGCGGAGGCAAACCGCTCGGCCCGCGCGACTTACGACAACATCCCCGACAGCGAGCCGCTGGCGCCGAAGGCCAAGCCGCCCGCACCGGAACCGCATTATTTCGAGCCGCCGGCCGAAGAGCCGCCGCCGCCCGATCTCGCCGAGCCAGCGCCCACTCCCGAGGAGGCTGCGTCCTGGCCTCCGGCGCAAGCGCACGAGCCGGAAGAGGAAGACGAGTTCTACAAAGCCCCGAGCCGCGACTGGCGCCGCATCATCGGCATCGCGCTGATCCTCGTCGTCGTCGCGGTCGTCGCCGGCGGCCTCTACTGGAAGCGCCAGTCGATCGGCACGATGGTCGCAAGCCTGCGGTCGTCGCAGACGGCGACCAAGCCGGCCGCGCCCGCCCAGCCGACCGGAGCGCCGAAGATCACCGACCGCATCGGCCCCTCCAGCAACGGTCAGCCGGCTCCGGCCAATGCGCCGGCGGCGGCCGTCGCGCAGAAGGTCGTGCTGTACGAAGAGGATCCGGGCAATCCGGAGGGCAAGCGCTACGTCGGCTCGGCGATCTGGCGCACGGAGACGGTGTCGCCGGGACCGGGCCTGGCGCCCGAGCTTGCCATTCGCGCCGACGTGGAGATCCCCGAGCGGCGCATGCGCATGACCTGGTCGCTCCGCCGCAATACGGACAAGGCGCTGCCGGCCAGCCATACGATCGAAATCATGTTCTCGCTTCCGGCCGATTTCGACCAGGGCGGCATCGCCAACGTGCCCGGCGTGCTGATGAAGACGAGCGAGCAGGCGCGCGGCGTGCCGCTCGCCGGCCTCGCCGTGAAGGTGACCAACGGCTACTTCCTGATCGGCCTGTCGGCTGTCGATATCGACATGCAGCGCAATATCGAATTCCTCAAGAGTCGCGACTGGTTCGACATCCCGATCGTCTATACCAATGGCAAGCGCGCCATCCTCGCCGTCGAGAAGGGCACGCCCGGCTCGCGCGCCTTCGAGGAAGCGTTCCGCGCCTGGGGGCAATGACCTTCTCCCGGCGGACCGATCCGGCGCATAAAGCGCCGACCAGCCTGTAACCGTCTCTTTTGCCGCTCCGCCTGCGGGCGTAGAGTGCCGCTTGCGTTTTGGGAGTGGCGCGATGGGAAACATCGTCCTCCTCGACCTCGTCGGAGGCATCGCTCTTCTGCTGTGGGGGCTGCACATGGTGCAGTCCGGCATCCTCCGCGCGTTTGGCGCCGACCTGCGCCGCGTCCTCGGCGTCACCCTGCGCAATCGTTTCGCCGCGCTCGCCGCCGGGATCGGCATCACCGCGCTCTTGCAGAGCAGCACCGCCACGGGGCTGATGGCGACCGGCTTCGTTGCGGACGGTCTCGTCGGTCTGGTTCCGGCGCTGGCGGTCATGCTCGGCGCCAATATCGGCACGACCCTGATCGTGCAGCTCCTGAGCTTCGACATGTCCTGGATCGCGCCGGTCATGCTGGCGCTCGGGGTCGTCGCCTTCAAGCGCAGTTCGCGGACCATCGTGCGCGACCTCGGCCGCGTCGCCGTCGGCCTCGGCCTGATGCTCTTGTCGCTGCATATCCTGCTCGACACCCTGGCGCCGGCGGAAAACGCCCCGAACGTGCGCACCTTGCTGACGGCGGCTACCGCCATGCCGGTCGTGAACGTCCTGTTCGGAGCGGTGCTCGCCTGGGCGGCGCATTCGAGCGTCGCCGTCGTATTGCTGGTGTCCTCGCTCGCCTATTCGCATTTCATCACGCCGGACGTCGCGATCGCCCTTGTGATCGGCGCCAATGTCGGCAGCGCGATCAATCCGCTGCTGGAAGGCGGCGCGCTGCGCAATGCGGCCGCGCGGCGCCTGCCGCTCGGCAACCTGATCAACCGCCTCGTCGGCTGCGCCGTCGTGCTGCCGCTCCTGCATCCGGTGAGCGAGGCGATGCGCGCGCTCGATGCCAATCCGGTGCGGCTCGTCGCCGACTTCCACACGCTGTTCAACGTGACGCTCGCCGCCGTCTTTATCGTGCCGTTGCCCGCGGTCGCGAAATTGCTGGAATGGCTGCTGCCGGAGCCTCCGGTGAGCCGCGACGCCGCGGCGCCGCTTTATCTCGACGCCGCAGCCATCGGTACGCCGTCGCTTGCGCTCACCTGCGCCGCCCGCGAGACGCTGCACATGGGCGACCTCATCGAGCAGATGCTGCGCAAGACGATCGACGCCCTGATGACAGACGACCGAAGGCTGGTGGCCGAGATCGAGCGCACCGACAACGCCGTCGACAAGCTGCACGAGGCGATCAAGCTCTACGTCACGCGGGTCACGCGCGAGAGTCTCGACGAGGGCGAAAGCCGCCGGGCGATGGAAATCGTCTCTTTCGCCATCAATCTCGAGCACATCGGCGACATCGTCGACAAGAATTTGATGGATCTGGCGGCCAAGAAGATCAAGAACCGCTGGAGCTTCTCGGAGGAGGGCGCGGCGGAATTGCAGGACTTCCACGCTCGCGTCGTCGACAACCTGAAGCTCGCTTTCAGCGTCTTCATGTCCGGCGACGCGAAGATCGCGCGGCGGCTGGTCGAGGAGAAAGTCGCGATCCGTGAGGCCGAGCGCGCCGCGGCGGAGAACCACTTCGCGCGCCTGCGCGAAGGGCTGACGGCGAGCCTCGAGACGAGCTCGCTGCACCTCGATATCCTGCGCGATCTCAAGCGCATCTTCTCGCACATCTGCGCGACGGGCTATCCGGTGCTCGAGGCCGCGGGTGAATTGCAGCCGAGCCGGTTGAAGGTGCTGGAATCGCCGGACAGCGCGAGCGGCAAGCTGGTCGGGGAGCAAATGCGCTAGGTTACGGTGTCGCCGTATGCGTCAGTTTCGCCCGTTCGCGCGCATGGGTCTCGATGTGGTCGATCAAACCGATCAGAAACGCTGAGACGAACATCGCCAGAGTGAAGCCGAGCACGCCGAGCGCCATGGCCTTGTTCTTCGGCGCCGCTTCGGCCACGAGTGCGGCGCCGGTGGCCGGCACCGCTATGTCGAGGCGAGCGAGACGCCTCTCCTCCGTACGCTCCTCCTGTTTGCCCCACATGTGCAGCACGACGATCGCGGCGGCGAGGCACATCATGCTGCTCGGGACCCAGATGACGAAGCCGCCGACGGTCTCGTCGATCAACGGATGCACGCCGAACAGGCGTCCGACAACGTCATAGGCGGGATAAAGCACTCCGCCTTTCAGGGTCGTGTAGGCGCCGAGGGCGATGTGCGGCAGGACCGCCGCCACGAGCATCATCAAACGGACGCCGTGGCTCGCACCCGCGGGGAATGGCCGTGTGTCGAAAACGCGCCAGAAGAACATCAGCCCCGCGGCCAGCATGGTCACGTGCATCGTATAATGGATGCCGTCATCGAGCAGCGCCGCATCGTGGTACGGCGGGTATTGCCAGATCGCCAGAGAGGCGATGAACAGCACCGTCACGGGCACTGGCCGCATCAGAAAACCGAAGATCGCGCGAATGGCGCGGCTGCCCGCCAGGGGCGCCAGTGCGCCACGCCGCAGCGGGGCGGGCAGCCCGCTGATCAGCATCGCCTGTGGCGCCGACAGCGCAATCAGCATCGGCGCGATCATGCGTAATAGGAGATGCTGGATCTGGTGCATCGCGAACAAATGCTCGGCCATGTGATCGATTGGCGTCGCCAGTGCGATGAATACGGCGGCGACGCCGGCAAAATAGGCCGCGTCGCGCCACGGCCGCTTTGCTGCGGCCCGCCGCCGCAGAATGCCCGCGATGTAAATGCCTGTGGCGAGTACCGTCGCAATGACGATGTCCGGTGTCAGCGACCACTCGTTCCAGATGAGCGCGCCACCGGCTTCGTGCTCGGCATGCGCGACGGCCGCGCCCGGCAGGCCGAGAATTGCGGTGGCGAAAACAAAGGCGACGAACGGCAATTGGGCGCGAGACACGGGGGCGAGGTTCCCATCGTCGACATATCGCCCTTACGTGTTGCTAGACCTTGAAGCAGCCGCGATCAACCCGCAAAATAAAATGGCCGGGCAATTGCCCGGCCATCCTGCATTTAACGTCGTCTGCGGCGCTCAGTGCGCGGCGATCGCATCCGGCTGGTGCGGCTGCTCCATCGCGGCCATGCGGTTCTTCACCGCCTTCTGCACCTTCTCGAACGCGCGCACCTCGATCTGGCGCACGCGCTCGCGCGACACGCCGAACTCGGAGGCGAGGTCCTCGAGCGTGACCGGATCGTCGGCGAGGCGGCGCGCCTCGAAGATGCGCCGTTCGCGCTCGTTGAGCACGTCGAGCGCGCCGACCAGTGCGTTGTGACGGTTCTCGCTCTCCTCGCTATCGGCGAGGATGCGCTCCTGCGTGGGCGCGTCATCGACCAGCCAGTCCTGCCATTCGCCAGACTCGCCATCGTCGCGGATCGGAGCGTTGAGCGACGCGTCGCCGCCGAGACGGCGGTTCATGTCGACGACGTCCTGCTTGGTGACGCCGAGGCGCTTGGCGATGATGTCGACCTGGTCGGGGCGAAGATCGCCTTCTTCCAGAGCCGAAATCTTGCTCTTCGCCTTGCGCAGGTTGAAGAACAGCTTCTTCTGGTTCGCGGTGGTGCCCATCTTCACCAGCGACCACGAGCGCAGGATGTACTCCTGGATCGCGGCCTTGATCCACCACATCGCATAGGTCGCGAGCCGGAAGCCCTTCTCGGGCTCGAAGCGCTTGACCGCCTGCATCAGGCCGACATTGCCTTCCGAGACGACCTCGGAAATCGGCAGACCATAGCCGCGATAGCCCATGGCGATCTTGGCGACGAGGCGCAGATGGCTGGTGACGAGCCTGTGCGCGGCTTGCGTGTCGCCGTGCTCACGCCAGCTCTTGGCCAGCATGTATTCTTCCTGCGGCTCCAGCATCGGGAACCGACGAATTTCTTCGAGATAGTGCGACAGGCCGGATTCGGCCTTGAGTGCCGGCAGTGCGGCGGTACGGGCCATGACAGCGCCCTCCTTATAAAGTGCCCCCGGTTTACGGCGGGCGATTGTCGCCGCCGCTCCCCGAGCCGACGGCGCATCCAGTGCTGCGTCCGCGAACGAGCGGAACACAGGTGCAGCATACAGACCCCGTCCGGCGAACGGAAGCATTTCGCCGGTCACGTCACCGTGTGCTTGGCCAGCCGCATGCGCTGCGGACGCACAAGCCATTGTGAGTATTGGTCTTTTGACCGCTTCGCGCCGCCCCGGTCCCATGCGCCGGGGTCGGAAGGTCAACATATGAACGCGCTCGGCGTTCCGGGGCG
>DASTGR010000390.1:0-3771 GCA_035718885.1 Pseudolabrys sp.
GCTCCATCGTCTCCAGGTACATGCGCTCGCGCGTGACGCCCGGCGCATGTTTGTACTGCTCGTAGATTTGCAGGAAGCGCGAGGTCTGGCCGGTCGCTTCCGCCACAGTCTGCGAGCGATAGGCTTCGGCGGCCTGCGTGATCTTGGCGACGTTGCCGCGCGCTTCGGGCACGACCCGGTTGGCGTAGGTCTGCGCCTCGTTGACCGAACGCTCGAGATCGGCGCGCGCGGCCTGCACGTCGCGGAAAGCGTCGATGACCTGCTGCGGCGGATCGACCTTCTGCAACTGTACCTGCTGCACGATGATGCCGGCGCCGTAGGAATCGAGCGTCTTCTGGATCAGGTCCTGCACCGCGGTCTCGATCGTCTGGCGCGCGCCGGTCAGGATCGGCTGGATCTCGGAGCGGCCGATCACCTCGCGCATGGCGCTTTCGGCCACGGCCTTAACGGTGGTGGACGGGTTCTGGATGTTGAACAGGTACTCGCCGACGCCGGTCGGCTTCACGCGCCACAGCACGGAGAAGTCGACGTCGACGATGTTCTCGTCGCCGGTCAGCATCAGGCTCTCTTCCGGCACGTCGCGCGTCGTCGTTCCGCCGCGGCGGATGTCGTCGACCACACGCATGCCGATGTCGATCTTGTTGACGCGCAGCGCCTTCGGCGTCAGCACGGATTCGATCGGATAAGGCAGGTGGTAATTCAGGCCGGGCTTGACCTCGCGCACCTCCTTGCCGAAGCGCAGCACGACGCCGAGCTCGTCCGGCTCGACCTTGAAGAAGCCGGAGAAGCCCCACAGCGCGACGACGCCGAGCGCGATCAGCGCGAATCCGCGGCCGCCGAGCTGTCCGCCCGGCAGGAAGCGGCGCAGGCGGTCCTGGCCGCGGCGGAGGATTTCCTCGAGATCGGGCGGATTAGGTCCCGACGACGGCTGTTGCCCGGAGCCCCAGGGGCCCTTGCCCCCGCCCGAGCCCCAGGGGCCGCCGCCCTGCGTATTCCATGGCATTCGTGATCGGTCTCCCAGCGCAGGGCGCGTCGCCCGGCGGCTTCGTGTCGGTTGGGTTATATGTGACCGCCGGGCCCGTTACAACGCGAGCCGGCGTGAGCCTTCCCCTCGATCCCATCAGCGATCATGTTGAATTGTGTCGTTCCGGCGGCGGCGGTATCGCCTGTGGCCCAAGGCCGCACGCGGCTAGAGCCGCACGCGCTCATAGGTCAGCACGGTGAAGTCGTGGTCGTCGCCGGCGCCGGCCGTATGCGGCTCGCGCCGTGTCTCCTTCCATTGCGACATGTCGAGCGGCGGGAAGACGACGTCGCCGTCCGGCGAGGCGTGCACGCGCGTGAATTCGAGCCGGTCGGCCATCGGCAGCGTGCGCGCGAACACGTCGTTGCCGCCGATCACCATGACCGCGTCGACGCCACGCTTTTCCGCGTCGGCGCGCGCCAGCGCCAGCCCCTCCTCCAGGCTCGACGCCCAGATCAGCCCGGCCGCGGCTTCGCCGGCCTTGCGCGTGAGCACGATGTTGGTGCGGTTCGGCAGCGGCCTGCCGATCGAGAGGTACGTGTTGCGCCCCATCAGCACCGGATGGTTCACCGTCAGGCGCTTGAAGTGCGCCAGCTCGGATTTGAGGTGCCACGGCAGCGCGCCGTTGCGGCCGATGACATTGTTCTCGGCAACCGCGACAACAAGAACGATCTTCATCGCGAAGCCTTTGACAATGCCGACGTCTCACCGCCGAAACGCGCGAGCGCCGCGCCGCTCAGGCGGCAGATCTTCCACTCGCCCTTGATCTCGGCGCCGAGCGATTCATAGAACGCGATCGACGGCGCGTTCCAGTCGAGCACCGCCCATTCGAAGCGCGCATAGTTGTTGTCGAGGCAGGTGCGCGCCAGATGCCGCATCAGCGCCTTGCCGATGCCGCGGCCGCGAAAGTCGGGCTTGACGAACACGTCTTCCAGATAGATGCCGTGGCGGCCGCGGAAAGTCGAGAAATTGAGAAACCAGACGGCAAATCCCGCCGCTTCTCCGTTCCATTCGGCGAGGTCGCAGAAGAGCCTGGGCTCCGGCGCGAAAAGCGCGCCCGCAATCTCTGCGGGGGTCGTGTCGACTTCGTGCCGCAGCTTCTCGTAATCGGCGAGCGCGCAGACGAGCTCGTAGACCAGCGCGGCATCGGCCGGCTCCGCGCGGCGGATGGAGAGGGTCATGGCACGCACCCCGTGTCCCGGATGCGGTGCAGCGTGTAGCGAAGCGGAACGGTGCACTGCTGATCCGGGACTCCGGTTTCTGTTGAGCGTCCGCTGAACCGGGGTCCCGGGTCTGCGGCGCACCACTGCGTGCTGCGCCGCGCCCGGGACACGTGCCCGTTCTGACTCACACCGCCACCTCGGCCTTGATGTGCGGGTGCGGGTCGTAATTCTCGAGCGTGAAGTCTTCGTAGCGGAACGCGAAGATGTCCTTCACGTCCGGATTGATGCGCATCGCCGGCAGCGCGCGCGGGCTGCGCGACAATTGCAGGTGCGCCTGCTCGACGTGATTGAGATAGAGATGCGTGTCGCCGCCGGTCCAGACGAAGTCGCCGGGCTTGTAGCCCGTCACTTGCGCCACCATCATCGTCAGCAGCGCGTAGGAGGCGATGTTGAACGGCACCCCGAGGAAGACGTCGGCCGAGCGCTGGTAGAGCTGGCACGAGAGCCGCCCCTCCGCGACATAGAACTGGAACAGGCAGTGGCACGGCGGCAGCGCCATCTTGTCGACGTCGGCGGGATTCCACGCGCTGACGATCAGCCGCCGCGAGTCCGGATTGCGCCTGATCATGTCGATGACGTGGCTGATCTGGTCGATCGTGCCGCCGTCCTTGGCCGGCCAGGAGCGCCACTGGTGGCCGTAGACGGGGCCGAGCTCGCCGCGCTCGTCGGCCCACTCGTCCCAGATGCGGACGCCGTGGTCCTTGAGATATTTGATGTTGGTGTCGCCGGCCAGGAACCAGAGCAGCTCGTGCACGATCGACTTCAGGTGCAGCTTCTTGGTGGTCAACATCGGGAAGCCGTCGGAAAGGTCGAAGCGCATCTGATAGCCGAACACCGAGCGCGTGCCGGTGCCGGTACGGTCGCGCTTTTCCACGCCGTGGGCGAGGATGTGCTCCATCAGGTCGAGGTATTGGCGCATCGCCGCGGGGCTCCGGGACTCAGGGGCAAGATGGGGAAGATTACCCCGCCGGGCAACCGCCCGGCAGCCGGTTATCAACGCCTGGTAGGCCTTGACCACCGCCCGTCGCCGCCGGAACCTTGGCGGCGGTACGCGGCCGTCTTCGGGGGACCACCATGCCTTTCGCGTTCGATCACCTTCTGCTTGCCCGCATCCTGTTTACGCTGATGACGGCCGGCTACGCGGTCGCCACCATCATCGCCGACTTCAACGCCACGCACGCCACCAATCCGAAGTGGACCGGTCACGCGCGCTTCCACGTCGTCTGGCAGATCACGAGCTATATCGGCTTCGGCCTGTTGTCGCTGGTGCTGATCTGGTGGCCGGGTCCGCTCGCGGTCGAGCGGCTCTACCTCGCCGCGATCATGGGCGCGATCGTCTATGCCGCCTTCTTCGTCGCGGTCGTCACCATGCCGGTCTATGGCGGCGCGGCTTATGACGACAACGGCTACCAGCCCTTCGCCGCGCCGGTGCCCGTCTTCGCCAAGAGCTGGGACGTGAACATCACCGCCTTCAGCGTGCAACTCGTCATCTGGGTGGCCGGGCTGACGGCCACGCTCTCGGGCTGA
>DASTGR010000391.1:0-4349 GCA_035718885.1 Pseudolabrys sp.
GCTCGACGCGGTCAAGCCCGCCGACGCCGACGCGCTGGCGAAGGCCGACGGCGCACAGGCCGCGGTCGCCGGCCATGTCGTGTTCAACGAGAAGGCGCTCGGCTGGATCGTCTCCTGGCGCATGGCCTATGGCGGCAAGACCTATGCGTGGCAGACGCGCGGCGTGAACTTCGACGCCGCTTTCCGCCATGCGCTCGCCGGCGCGGCGCAGGTGATGGCGGGACGCGGCAAGCCGAAATGAACGCCGCGCCCGCGCCGTGCCGATCGATGATGCCGCGAAGCGGCGTTACTGGGCGCCAAACGGCATCTGACCGCCAAAGCCGACGACGCCGTCCTTGTAGCAATAGATCGTCGAGGAACCCCAGATCTGGCCCGGCTTCTCGACCGGGCGGCCATGGTCGATACGGGAACAACGGTCGCGCATGAACCCGGCCGAGACGCCCGGCACCGAATAGGCCCAGGCGACATAGGAGTAGTTGCAGGCTGGCCTGTGTCTGCAATAGGTGGCGTTGGCCGCCATCGACGACGCAAGTAGCAGCGCGCCGACGGATACGCCGGCGATCATGATCCTGGACATGTGAATCCCCCCGTTCAACAAGCATTCGTAGGCGTGGAACAATTATTCCCGCTCTAGTTGTTATACGCTATCGACAGGAATTGAGAGAGTCCAGCCAAATTGCAATTGCGCGGTCGGGCGCGCAGCGGGCGAATTCATAGTCTCACCGCGCAACGCCGCTGCGCGCGGCGCAGGTGATGGCGGGACGCGGCAAGCCGAAATAGTGTCTCTGTCATGCCCGGCCTTGTGCCGGGCATCCCGATCAGGCGGGCACTGTGCCCTCCTAAGCGAGGTCGCCGGGACAAGCCCGGCGACGACAACTAGACTGCTCCTTCCAAGGGGCAATCCATGAAAGTCTTCATCACCGGCGCGAGCGGATACATCGGCGGATCGGTCGCCGCGGCGCTCACCGCACGCGGCGACACGGTCTCCGGCCTCGCCCGCTCCGAGGCCAGCGCAGGCGCTTTACGCGAGCGCGGCATCACCCCGGTCATCGGCACGCTCGACGACACGCAAGTGCTGGCGCAGGCCGCGCGCGCGGCCGACGTCACGTTCAACACCGCCAATGCCGGCCACCGCGAAGCGGCGGAGGCGATGGTGAACGCGCTCGCCGGCACGGGCAAAGGCTTCGTCCACACGTCGGGCTCGAGCATCGTCGGCACCCGCGCGCGCGGCGAATTCGTCGCCGCCATCTTCGACGAGGACACGCCCTACACGCCGACGCCGCAGCGCGCCGCGCGCGTCGCGATCGACAATATGGTCCGCGCCGCGCCGGGCGTGCGCGCCATCGTCATCGCACCGAGCCTGATCTATGGGCTCGGCCACGGCGCGAACCCGCACAGCATCCAGGTGCCGTGGCTGATCGCCCTCGCCAGGAAGGCCGGCGTCGCGAAGCACATCGGCTCCGGCGAGAACCGCTGGGCGAACGTGCACATCGACGATCTCGTGCGGCTCTATCTCGCCGCGGCCGACAAGGCGCCGGGAGGCAGCTTCTATTTCGCCGAGAACGGCGAGAACTCCATGCGTGAAATGTGCGAGGCGATCAGCCGCATGCTCGGGCAAGGCGGCCGCACGCAGAGCATGACGGTGGACGAAGCCGCCGCCGAATGGGGCGAAGGCCCGGCCAACGACACGATGGGCTCGAACAGCCGCGTCCGCGCCAGGCGCGCGCGGGCGGAGCTTAAGTGGACGCCGCGGGAGCGCGGATTGATCGAAGAGATCGAGCGCGGCTGTTACGCGGGGGCGTGACGCGGCGCCCCTCACCCCGCCGTCACGCCCTTCGCCCTGAACACCGCCGCGGCCTCCGGCGTGCGCAGGCAATCGAGAAAGGCCTGCGCCGCGGCGGCGTTTTTGCTCCCGGCGGCGACGGCGCCGACGAACACCAGCTCGTTCTGCAAATCGCCCGGGAACGGCGCGGCCGGCTCGACGCCGGGCGCGATCAGCACGTTGGTGAGGAACACGCCGTATTCGGCCTCGCCTGAGGCGACGGCCGGCGCGATGCCGGTCGGCGTGCCTTGAGCCTTCAGCTTGGCCTTCATCGCGTCGGCAATGCCGAGCGTATCGAACGTCTTCATCACGAAGGCGCCGGCGGCGCTCTCCGGATAGAGCGTGATCGACTGCGCCGCGAGCATCGCCGCCTTGAATTTGTCGGCCGTCGAGATGTCCGGCTTGCGCGCGCCGGCCTTCACCGCGACGCCGTAGCCGATGCGCGCGATGGTGACCGGCGCGGCGGCGAACGTGGCGCGGGCGCCCTCGTTCTTCATGACGTCGACCGGCACGACGCCGGCGTCGAACGGCGCACCGGAGGTCGCCTGCTTGATCAGATCGGGCGTGCCGGCGAAGACGATGTCGAGCGTGTGGCCGGTCGCGGCCTCGAAGCGCGGCGCGAACTCCTTCAGGCACGCGGTCAGCGAGCCGCCGGCCAGGATTTTCAGCGAGGCGGGATTTACGTTAGTCGAGGGCATGATCAATGGGTCCGGCAGACGCGGCTGCCGCCAGGAGAGATGGTGTCATAGTGAAGCCCCCGCCGGGTACGGTTGTAGCACTATGAAGACGGGTTCGCGCAGCGCGATGACCCACACCACCCGACCGTCGGCATCTCGAAGCTGAACTGCTTCAGAACACCGGCCACCAGAAAGAGACCGCTAGTGAAACACCTTCGACGCATTGTCGCCGTCAGATTCACCCGATGCTTGCTTCGCGGCATTTAACAATTGTTTGGCAAGCATACCCTCAAGCATGCTCTCAAGCGCACTGACATCGATCTTATCAGTCTTCAGGGCAAGGTCAGCCATTTCCAGAGCCTTGTAGTAGGGCGCCTTATCGCCAGCGATCTGCTCAGGAATCGTCGGCGCGCCGGGCAGCAGACTATCGAGTTTGGCGCTCAAGACCACATACGCCACGGCTCGCGCGGTGCGACCATTGCCGTCCGAAAACGGATGAATCCAATTGAGTTTCCAGAGCACATAGGCACAGAGATGAACCGCGCTCATCTCAGCCCAGCGCTCGTTGACATAGTCGCACATCAACTCGATTTCCTCGGAGACAAAGGCAGCCTCCGGAGGCTCGTGGCCACTTCCGCCGATCTTGACTGATGTGTTTCGCCACGTGCCGGCGAGCGGATGCAAGCCATCGAGAGCGGCCTTATGAAGCCGCAGGATGATGCTTGATCTAAGCCGAAAAGGGCGCTCCGGGTCTTTGACGTGAGTACGGATGATTTCAAGCGCCAAGTCGAATTGGCGGATGCCGTTCTCTGCTTCGCGCCTCGCAATCTCATCCGCGTCCGTAAGTACGGGCGCGGTTTCCGCAATGCTATGGCGATCGCCCGACACGAGCCTATTGGTTGGGCTCGATTCGAGCCTCTAGCTCCGCAACCATCTCGCGCGTGATGCGGTCGTTTTCGATATGCGTGTTGCCATACGCGAAGCTACGGCGCTGCTCCCGCAACTGATTCGGGGTCATCTCGATTTTGCGAGTCCGATCAACGAGTTCTTGGAGTTCTTTGGTCATTGATCCTCTCCCGTGCCCCGTTGATATAGGAACTAATCACGTTCACGTAAAGTTCCTAATTAGTTATGAACGCGATTCGGTCGGTGCCACCATGGGTGGTACCCGACCGCGCCAAGCCAGCGACTGGTGGGTTCCCATAATCGGGGCTTACAACGCCCTATTACTCTCCTTCACCAACCCCGCATTCCGCTCCTTGTGCTCCGCCTCTGACTCCAGCGCCGTCGTCTTCGGCGCGCCGACCTTGTCCGCATCGACATAGACCTGCTGGCCCATGGCGTTGAACTTGTCGGACATCTCCTTCATGCCCGCCTCTCTATAGGAAGACGGCTCGGTGGCGCCTGCGGCGCCATTCGCCTGATGCAGCCCCAGCGCCGCCTTCTCGTTGTCGCCCAGCGACGCCGCGTAATCCCGCACGTCCTGCGTGATCTTCATCGAGCAGAATTTCGGGCCGCACATGGAGCAGAAGTGCGCCACCTTGTGCGCCTCCTTCGGCAGCGTCTCGTCGTGATAGGCGCGCGCGGTGTCGGGGTCGAGGCCGAGGTTGAACTGGTCCTCCCAGCGGAAGTCGAAGCGCGCGCGCGACAGGGCGTCGTCGCGGAGCTGCGCCGCCGGATGGCCCTTGGCGAGGTCGGCGGCATGCGCCGCGATCTTGTAGGTGATGACGCCTTCCTTGACGTCGTCGCGGTCGGGCAGGCCGAGATGCTCCTTCGGCGTCACGTAGCAGAGCATGGCGCAGCCGAACCAGCCGATCATGGCGGCGCCGATGCCGGACGTGATGTGGTCG
>DASTGR010000392.1:0-3541 GCA_035718885.1 Pseudolabrys sp.
CAATGACGCGACGCCGGAGGAATTCGAGAGCCACGCGCTCAAGATCGAGAAGGTCGTCGTCGGCAATGCGAAGGGCGTCGTACGCATCGGCCCGCTCAAGGCCGGCAAGTACCCGTTCGTCGGCGAGTATCACGAAGACACCGCCAAGGGCGTGATCGTCGCGGAATAATCGGAATTTGGAATAGCCTGACATGCTCGGCGCATTGATCATCGTCTTTCGCGAAGTGCTCGAAGCCGGCCTCATCGTCGGCATCGTGCTGGCGGCGACGCAAGGGGTCGGCGGGCGCGGCCGCTGGATCGCCATCGGCATTGGCGGCGGCCTTGCCGGCGCGGCCATCGTCGCGGCTTTCGCCGGCGTGATTTCCGAAGCCTTCCAGGGCTCCGGCCAGGAGCTGTTCAACGCCGCGGTGCTGGCGATCGCGGTCGTCATGCTGATGTGGCACAACGCCTGGATGGCGCGCCATGGCCGCGAGATCGCCGCCGAGATGCGCAATATCGGCACGGCGGTGAGCGAGGGCGCAAGGCCGCTGACCGCGCTCGCCGTCGTCGTGGGCCTCGCCGTCCTGCGCGAGGGCTCAGAGGTCGTGCTGTTCCTCTACGGCATCGTTGCGTCCGGCACGTCGATGGGCAGCGTGTTCATCGGTGGCCTGCTCGGCATCGCCTGCGGCGCGGCGTTCAGCGCGCTCACCTATTTTGGCTTGCTGGCGATCCCGCAGCGCTACATCTTCGCGGTGACGACCTGGCTGATCGCGCTGCTCGCGGCCGGCATGGCGGCGCAGGCCGTGCAGTTCCTCAACAATGGCGGCGTGCTCACTGCTTTCGACAACACGATGTGGGATACGTCTTGGCTGTTGTCGGAAGGCTCGATCCCCGGCCGGCTCCTGCACACCTTGATCGGCTACACGGAACGGCCGACCGGCATGCAGCTCGTCGTTTATGTCGGCACGCTCTTGGCCATGTACCTCCTGATGCGGTTCGCGCGGGCGCCCGAGCGGCCGCGCGCGGCGACCGTCTAGCGGCGGCCGCCGCCAACAGGCGCGTCAGCGCCGTCCGCCACCAAGCGCCGCGAAGGCCGTCTCTGGCGCGCGGTCGATCAGCTTCAGCAGCGCCCGCGCCGGACCGCGCGGGCTACGCTTGCCCTGCTCCCAGTTGCGCACGGTCTCGAGCGGCACCTCGATCTGTTCGGCGAAGGCGGCCTGCGTCAGGCCGCAGCGGGCGCGTACATGCCGCACGAACAGGGCCGGATCGGAATGGTCCATGACCTTCTCGCGGCCGTCCGGCATGAGTTCGACAATGCGGCCATCGGCCTTCAGGCGCACGCGCAGCATGGCTTATCCCCTCGCATCCAGAGTCGGCCCGAGGCCTAGGTGATTCGGGGAAACGGAACCTTAACGGCGCACATGGGCCAGAGGCCGGCTGGGCCGGTGGCCTGTCGGCCAAAGGCCTAGCGTGTCTTTTCAAAGATTTCGCGGCCGATCAGCATGCGGCGGATCTCGCTGGTGCCGGCGCCGATCTCGTAGAGCTTGGCGTCGCGCAACAGCCGCCCCGTGGCGAAGTCGTTGATGTAGCCGTTGCCGCCGAGGCACTGGATCGCCTCGAGCGCCATCCAGGTCGCGCGTTCGGCCGCGTAGAGGATGGCGCCGGCGGCGTCCTCGCGCGTGGTGCGGCCCTCGTCGCAGGCGCGCGCCACGGCGTAGACGTAGGCCTTGGCGGCGTTCATCGTCACGTACATGTCGGCGAGCTTGGCCTGCATCATCTGGAAGCGGCCGATCGGCTGGCCGAACTGCTGGCGCTGGTGCAGATACGGCACGACCACGTCGAGGCAGGCCTGCATGATGCCGAGCGGGCCGGCGGCGAGCACGACGCGCTCGTAGTCGAGACCGGACATCAAGACGTTGACGCCGTTGCCGATGGCGCCGAGCACGTTCTCCTCCGGCACCTCGCAATCGGTGAAGACGAGCTCGGACGTGTCGGAGCCGCGCATGCCGAGCTTGTCGAGCTTCTGCGCCGGGGCGAACCCCTTCATGCCCTTCTCGACAATGAAGGCGGTGATGCCGCGCGAGCCGGCGGTCGGGTCGGTCTTGGCGTAGATGACGAGCGTGTCGGCGACCGGGCCGTTGGTGATCCACATCTTCGAACCGTTGAGGATGTAGCGGCCGCCCTTCTTGTCGGCGCGGGTGCGCATCGAGACGACGTCGGAGCCGGCGCCGGGCTCGGACATGGCGAGCGCGCCGACGTGCTCGCCGGAAACCAATTTCGGCAGGTACTTGCGCTTCTGCGCCTCGGTGCCGTTGCGGCGAAGCTGATTGACGCAGAGATTGGAATGCGCGCCGTAGGACAGCCCTACCGCGGCCGACGCGCGCGACACCTCCTCCATGGCGATGCAGTGCGCCAGGTAGCCCTGGCCCGAGCCGCCGTATTCTTCCTCGACGGTGATGCCGTGCAGGCCGAGCGCGCCCATTTCGGGCCAGAGATCGCGCGGAAACTGGTTGGTGCGGTCGATCTCGTCGGCGCGCGGCGCGATACGATCTTGCGCGAAGTCGCCGACCGACTTGCGCAACATGTCGTTGTCGGCGCCCAAACCGAAATCGAAGCCGCTCCACGCATTGGGGATCATGCGAACCGCCTCCGGCTGCGCGCAACCTCGCGCACAATATCGATGGCGGACCTTAGCGGGTCGGCATCAGGCTGTCAGCGCCGCCGGCGGCTGCGGCGGTGACGCAGCCTTGGCCGGCTTGATCAGGCGGTCGATCGCCTTGGCAGGCGCGGGACGCGCGAACAGGAAGCCCTGCAATTCGTCGCAGCCGGCGAGCTTGAGCATGGCGCGCTGCTGTTCGGTCTCGACGCCTTCGACGGTGATCGAGAGGCCGAGCGCGCGGCCGAGCGCGACGATGGCCTGGATGATGACGCCGCCATTGCCGGACTGGCCGAGCGCCGAAACGAAACTCCTGTCGATCTTGAGCTTGTCGAGCGGGAAACGCTGGAGATAGCTTAGGTTCGAATAGCCCGAGCCGAAGTCGTCGAGCGCGACGCGCACGCCGAGCGCGTGCAGGTCCTCGATACGGCGGATCATCTCGTCGGGATTGTCGATCAGCACGCCTTCGGTGATTTCGAGCATGAGCCGCGACGGCGGCACGCCGCTCTCGCTGAGCGCGGCGCGCACGACGTCGATGATGCCGCGGTCGCGCACCTGCAAGGGCGACAGGTTGACCGCGACATAAAGGCCCGGCCAACGCTTGGCGTCCTGCAAGGCCTTGCGCAGGACGAAGGTGCCGAGCGAATCCATCAGCCCCATCTGCTCGGCGACCGGGATGAAGGCCGCCGGCGAGATCGGCCCCTGCGTCGCATGGGTCCAGCGCAACAGCGCCTCGACGCCGACGAATGCGCCGCCGGCGGAGGACACGATCGGCTGGTAGTGCACTTCGAGCTCGTGCGCGGTGATCGCGCGCGGCAATTCGCGATGGATGAAACGCTGCTCGGCCGACAGCTTGTCGATCGCCGGATCGAAAGCGATGAGCGTGCCCGGGCCCTTGACCGCGGA
>DASTGR010000393.1:0-10001 GCA_035718885.1 Pseudolabrys sp.
CGATACCAGCCACCTGCCCGCGTTTCTGCTGCGGCCGGTCACGCTGAAGGCCTGAGCTTTTATCGGCCTACATACCGCCTCTTTATATTTTGTCTGACATTTCAACGATCGGCCGCCGTTTTGGCGGCCGAATTTACGCGCGATTCACCTGCCTCGGATACCGTCGGCAATGGGTACCGTGCCCGCGGGGCCAGAAGGCTCGTGCGCGCGCATAACGCTCTCTTTTGAGCGGATCCCAGCTGCGGGAGAGGGTTTGCGTATGACGGCGCAGGGCGACGAACATCAACGCACGATGGCGTATGCCGAGATCGCGCTCGGGCAGCTCAAGGCGCTGCATCAGCCGGCAATCCCCCGCAACTATGAGATCTGGTACGCCTATGCCACCGGCTACCACCCGTCCCTCAACCAGAAGATCAACGAGACGCTTCAGGCGCACGGCAATCTGGCCGATGCCGATCTGGAGTCTATTTACGAGACCTATCTGGCGCCCACCCGTCTCTCCGACCGCATCGGCAATGTCGGCAGCAAGGTGATGGACGAGATCGAGCAGGTCATGGCCATGATCGACGCCGCCGCCGGCTCGGCCAACAGCTACACCGAGAGCCTCGCCGACATGTCCGAGAAGCTCGGTCAGTCGAAGGATCGCGAGGGCCTGCGCGCCATCGTCGAAGGCCTGGTGCAGACCGCCAAGGAGATGGAAGTCTCCAACCAGAAGCTCGAGGCGCGCCTCAACGCTTCGAAGGCAGAGATCAACGAATTGCAGGTCAACCTCGAGGCCGTGCGCACCGAGAGCCTGACCGATCCGCTCACTCAGCTCGCCAACCGCAAGTTCTTCGACGTCACGGTCGAGGCGGCGATTGCCGAGGCGCGCGACCGCAACGAGGCGCTGTCGCTGATGATGACGGACATCGACCACTTCAAGACGTTCAACGACTCGTTCGGCCACCTGACCGGCGACCAGGTGCTTCGCCTCGTCGCCATGTCGGTGAAGCAGAACGTCAAGGGCCAGGACACCGCCGCGCGTTACGGCGGCGAGGAGTTCGCAGTGGTGCTGCCGAACACGGTGTTGCGCTCGGCGATCACCGTCGCCGACCACATCCGCCGCGCGGTCATGACCAAGGAACTGATGAAGCGCTCGACCGGCGAGCATCTCGGCCGCGTCACCGTGTCGATCGGCGTCGCCACGCTGCACAAGAACGACACGCCGCAGACGCTGATCGAGCGCGCCGACGCCTGCCTCTATGCCGCCAAGCGCCACGGTCGCAATCGCGTCATGTGCGAAACCGACCCGGAAGTGGCGGCGGGCGCCGCGACGGCGGCCAAAGTCGCCTGATCTAACGGCGCTTCTTTTTACCCGACGGCTTCTTACGCTTGACCTTCGCCGCCTTGCGCACGCGGGCGACGGCAAGCGCGACGCGCGCCCACTCCGCGAGCTCCGCCGGATCGTCATAAAGCCGGTCCGGCAGCCGCCAGTACGGCAGATGACCGCGGCGTCCGCTCTTGCGCGTGTAGTCGAACCGCTCGCAGCCCTCCGCCTCGAAGCGCGGCGCGGACTGTTCATCGGCCGTCAGGTAGAGAACGTCGCGCAGGACCAGCGCGAATACGATGCCGTCGGCATAGACGCCGGCGCCCGAGAACATGCGGCGCACGTCGACCGGACCGAACTCGCTGAACAAATCGCGGATGAAGTCAGCATCCATCGCGGACCGCGCGGCGCTACTGCGACTCGTAGTCCTTCGCCGGGGTGAGT
This sequence comes from Pseudolabrys sp., assembly GCA_035718885.1. Classification (GTDB taxonomy): domain Bacteria; phylum Pseudomonadota; class Alphaproteobacteria; order Rhizobiales; family Xanthobacteraceae; genus Pseudolabrys. Next base: position 1,751 of record DASTGR010000393.1, read on the forward strand.
TGCACGGACTCGCCGCAGCCGCAGGCCGAGGTCTGGTTCGGGTTGTTGAACACGAACTGCGCCGACAGCTTCTCGGTCTTGAAGTCCATCTCGGTGCCGAGCAGGAACAGCACCGCCTTGGGGTCGATCAGGAGTTTCACGCCCTTCTCCTCGATCACCTCGTCGGTCGCCTTGACCGCGTCGGCATATTCCATCGTGTATTCCATGCCGGCGCAGCCGCCATTCTTGACGCCGACGCGGACGCCCGCGACCGGCTTGTCGGCGCGCGCCATCACAGCCTTGATGCGCTCGGCGGCGGCGTCCGTGAGCCGCATCACCTGGGGTCGGGGTCGTGCAGTGGCCATGTCCGTCCTCGTTCAGTCAGTATCTGGCCTTCAATCGCGAAACCGCAACTCACACCCGCGGCATCACCACATATTCAACACGAGTCGCGCCTCGTCCGACATCCGGCTCGGGTCCCAGGGCGGGTCCCAGACGACGTCGACCTTGGTCTCCTTGACGCCGGGAACGCTGGAGACGGCGTTCTCGACCATGATCGGCAGTTCCTGCGCCGACGGGCAATTCGGCGAGGTCAGCGACATGTCGATCTTGACCGCATGGTCGTCGGCGATATCGACCTTGTAGATGAGCCCGAGCTCGTAGATGTCGGCCGGGATTTCCGGGTCGTAGACGGTCTTGAGCGCGGCGATGATGCCGTCGGTCAGTTGCTCGAGATCGCCCTGCGGCAGGCCCGCAGAGCCCGAGATCGCGGCATTCTCCGGCGGCTTGTCCGCCGCGGGGGCCGGCGCCGGCGCATCGGTGACGGGCGTTTCTTCGGTCATGACAGGAATTCCTGCGCCTTGATCAACGAGGCGGCAAGCGCGTCCACCTCGTCCTTGGTGTTGTAGAGGCCGAACGAGGCCCGGCAGGTGGCGGTGACGCCGAAGCGAGCCAGGAGCGGCATGGTGCAATGGGTGCCGGCGCGCACCGCGACGCCGGCGCGGTCGATGATGGTGGCGACGTCGTGCGGATGCGCGCCCTTCAATTCGAACGAGACGATCGGACCCTTGTCGCGGGCATTGCCGATGATGCGGATCGAATTGAGCTCGCGCAGCCGCTCATGCGCATATTTCACCAGCTCGGTCTCGTGGGCGCGGATGCGCTCCTTGCCGATGGACGTGATGTAGTTGAGCGCGGCGCCGAGGCCGATCGCCTGCACGATAGCCGGCGTGCCCGCCTCGAAGCGATACGGCGGCTCGCCATAGGTGATGCGGTCTTCTGACACTTCCTGGATCATCTCGCCGCCGCCCTGGAAAGGCGGCATGGCGGAAAGGTGTTCGTACTTGCCGTAGAGCACGCCGATGCCGGTCGGGCCGTAAAGCTTGTGTCCGGTCATGGCGTAGAAGTCGCAATCGAGGTCCTGCACATCGACGTCGAGATGCACCGACCCTTGCGCGCCGTCGACCAGCACCGGAATGCCGCGGGCGTGCGCGAGGCGCACGACCTCCTTGATCGGCACCGGCGAGCCGAGCGCGTTCGACATCTGCGTGATGGCGACCATCTTCGTCTTCGGGCCGAGCAGCTTCTCGAACTCGTCGATGAGGAAGTTGCCCTCATCGTCGATCGGCGCCCACTTGATGACCGCGCCGTAGCGCTCGCGCAGGAAATGCCAGGGCACGATGTTGGAATGGTGCTCCATGATCGAGAGCACGATCTCGTCGCCGGCCTTGATCCGCTCCTTGCCGAACGTATAGGCGACGAGATTGATCGCCTCGGTGGCGTTGCGGGTGAAGACGATTTCTTCCTTGCGGCCAGCATTGATAAAGCGCCGCACCGACTCGCGCGCGCCCTCATAAGCTTCCGTCGCCTCATTGGCGAGGAAGTGCAGGCCACGATGGACGTTGGCGTATTCGGACGAATAGGCCTTGGTCAGACGATCGAGGACGGCCTGCGGCTTTTGCGCCGAGGCGGCGTTGTCGAGATAAACGAGCGGCTTGCCGTAGACGGACATCGCCAGCGCCGGGAAATCGGCACGGATCTTGGCGACGTCGTAGCTGCCGTTCTTCACTGCCGGGTGCATCTCAAAAACATTCCTTACGCCAGCCACACACTCCCGTCATGGCCGGGCTTGTCCCGGCCATCCCGCTTGGGCGGGCACCGTGCCGTCCTGATCGGGATGCGTGGGTCAAGCCCGCGCATGACAGCGGAGAAGCGGGGTGCGTCATGCCGCCCTCGCCCGCAGCCAGGCGATGGCCGCATTCATCAGCGCCTCGCGGATGCCTTCGTGTGCGATCTCCTCGACGGTCTCACCGATGAAGGCCTGGATCAGCAGCGCCTCCGCCTCGGCGTCGGAAATGCCACGCGACATCAGGTAGAATTTCAGGCCCGGATCCAGTGCGCCGGCGGTCGCGCCGTGCCCGCAGACGACGTCGTCGGCGAAGATCTCGAGTTCGGGCTTGTTGTCGGCCTCGGCCTGCTCCGACAACAACAGTGACCGCGTCATCATCTTGGCGTCGGTCTTCTGCGCGTGCTGGGCGACGACGATCTTGCCCTGGAACACGCCGTGGCTCTCGCCGTCGAGCACGGTCTTGAATTGCTCGCGGCTCTCGCAGTGCCCCTTGGCGTGCATGATCAGGAGCGTCGTGTCGACGTGGTCCTTGCCGCGCAGCAGGTTGACGCCGCGAATGCCGCCATGCGTGCGTTCGCCATCGAAGCGGATGAAGCTCTGGTTGCGGACCAGAGGCGAGCCGGCCGTGTAGGCGAAGGTGTTGAAGCGGGCGTCGGCGCCGATGCGCGCCAGCAGGCTGGCGACGTGCAGGCCTTTCGCCTGCGTCAGCTTGAAGTAATCGACGCGCGCATGGTCGCCGACGATCAGCTCCAGAGCGGCATTGACCTGCGCCTCGCCTGAATCGTGGTCCTCGATCAGCGTCACCTCGGCGCCCTCGCCGATCGTGACCAGCGAGCGTACGAAGGACGAGGTCGGGGTGCTGCCTACGAAGACGAGATGGATCGGCTTCTTGATGCGCGCATGCGCGGCGACATCGATCACCGCGCCGTCGCCCATCAGCGCCGTGTTGAGCGCGACGGCGACATCGTCGGTCGCGAAGGCCGTGCCGAGCGCCGGCGCATTACCCTTGGTGAGCCGTTCGGCAAGCGAACCGATGGTGAGGCCGGGTTCCGGCGTGAAATCGGACAGCTCCGGCGCGAACACGCCGTCGACGAAGACGATGCGGCGCGTCTCGACGCCGGCGATGAGCTTGCCGGCGTCTTTCGCCTTCGCCTTGGCGGCGGCGTCCGGCGCACTCGCGAGCGGCGCCATGTCGCGCATCAGCGCGCGCAGGTCGGTGTATTTCCACTCCTCGACGCGACGGTGCGGCAGGCCGCGCGCCTCGAAGCGTTCGAACGCCTGCTCGCGCAGGGTCGCGACCGCGCCCTTGCCCGGCAGCGCGCCGCGGGCAGCGATATAGGCCGCGCTCAGCGCCTGCTCGGCGGAAGTCTTCATTGGAGTCACGTCAGCAGCCATGATTTCAAGCCGCCTCGACATATTGCGCGTAGCCCTTGGCCTCGAGCTCGAGCGCGAGCTCCTTGCCGCCGGACTTGACGACACGGCCCTTGGCCATGACGTGCACCACGTCAGGCACGATGTAATTCAGGAGCCGCTGGTAGTGCGTGATGACGACCATGCCGCGCTCCGGGGAACGCAGGCGATTGACGCCGTCGGCGACGATCTTGAGCGCGTCGATGTCGAGACCGGAATCGGTTTCGTCGAGCACCGCGAGGCGCGGCTGAAGCATCGCCATCTGCAAGATCTCGTTGCGCTTCTTCTCGCCGCCGGAGAAGCCGACGTTCACGGCGCGGCGCAGGTGCTCCTGGCTGATGCCGAGCGCGGCAGACTGTTCGCGCACCAGCTTCATGAATTCCGGCGTCGACAGTTCGCCCTCGCCGCGCAGCTTGCGCTGGGCGTTGAGCGCGGTGCGCAGGAACGTCATGGTTGCGACGCCCGGCACCTCGACCGGATACTGGAAGGCGAGGAACACGCCCTTGGCGGCTCGCTCGTCTGCGCCCATGTCGAGCACGCTGTCGCCGTCGAGCAGCACGTCGCCCTCGGTGACCGTGTAGCCGGGTTTGCCGGCGAGCACATAGGCGAGCGTCGACTTGCCGGAGCCGTTCGGTCCCATGATGGCGGCGACCTGGCCCTTCTCGATGGTCAGGCTGAGACCGTTGAGGATCTTCTTGCCCTCGCTCTCGATCTCGACATGCAGATTTTTAATTTCTAAAAGCGACACGTATCGGCCCTCACTCAATTATTCGTTTGATCGCGGCTGGCGCCCCAGCGCCACCGCCACTCGCCGTCGGTGCGCGCACGCGACACCCGGACGAAAACTACCGCCAGCAAGGCGACGAAGATGCCCCAGATGAGCCAGGCCGCGCCGTTCGAACGGTCGGCGTAATGGTTCATGCCGACGATCGAAGCGGCGAGCACCGCCGGAACGGCGAGCGTCAGTGCCCAGCCCTGCCAGGTCACCGGCGTCGCGCCGTAGCCGTATCTCTTCGGCCGGAACCAGGAGGCGCTCATCGCCGTCATCCCACGCTGCCTTCGAGCGAGATCGAGATCAGCTTCTGCGCCTCGACCGCAAACTCCATCGGCAACTGCTGCAATACGTCCTTGACGAAGCCGTTGACGACAAGCGCGGTCGCCTCCTCCGCCGACATGCCGCGGCTCTGGCAGTAGAACAACATGTCCTCGGAGATCTTCGAGGTCGTCGCCTCGTGCTCGAACACGGCGGAGGCGTTTTTCGCCTCGATATAGGGCACGGTGTGTGCGCCGCACTGATCGCCGATCAAAAGCGAATCACAGTTGGTGAAGTTGCGCGCGCCAGTCGCCTTGCGATGCGCGGTGACGAGGCCACGATAGGTGTTCTGCGAACGCCCGGCCGAGATGCCCTTGGAGATGATGCGGCTCGTCGTGTTCTTGCCGAGATGCAGCATCTTGGTGCCCGAGTCGACCTGCTGATAGCCGTTCGAGATGGCGATCGAATAGAACTCGCCGCGCGAATTGTCGCCGCGCAGGATGCAGCTCGGATATTTCCAGGTGATGGCCGAACCGGTCTCGACCTGCGTCCAAGAGATCTTGGAGCGCGCGCCGCGGCAGTCGCCGCGTTTGGTGACGAAGTTGAAGATGCCGCCCTTGCCGTTGGCGTCGCCCGGATACCAGTTCTGCACCGTCGAATATTTGATCTCGGCGTCGTCGAGCGCGACCAGCTCGACCACCGCGGCGTGCAATTGGTTCTCGTCGCGCATCGGCGCGGTACAGCCTTCCAGATACGAGACGTAGGCGCCCTTGTCGGCGATGATCAGCGTGCGCTCGAACTGGCCGGTGTTCTTCTCGTTGATGCGGAAATAGGTCGAGAGCTCCATCGGGCAGCGCACGCCCTCCGGCACGTAGACGAACGAGCCGTCGGAGAACACGGCGGAGTTGAGCGTTGCGAAGAAGTTGTCGGAGGTCGGCACGACCGAACCGAGATATTTCTTGATGAGTTCGGGATGCTCGCGGATCGCCTCCGAGATCGGCATGAAGATCACGCCGGCCTTCTTGAGCTCTTCCTTGAAGGTGGTGGCGACCGAGACGCTGTCGAACACGGCGTCAACCGCGACGCGGCCGCGCGACTCGCTGCGGGTCATCTCGTCGTCGTCGAGCGTCGACGGCTCGCCCTGCTTGCGCACGCCGGCGAGCAGTTCCTGCTCCTTCAACGGGATGCCGAGCTTCTCGTAGGTCTTCAATATTTCCGGATCGACATCGGCGAGCGACTTCGGCGCGACGAACTGCTTCGGCGCGGAGTAGTAATAGATGTCCTGGTAATCGATCTTCGGATAGTCGACGCGCGCCCAGGTCGGCTCGCGCATGGTCAGCCAGCGGCGATAGGCGTCGAGCCGCCATTGCAGCATCCACTCCGGCTCGTCCTTTTTGGCCGAGATGAAGCGGACGGTGTCTTCGGAGAGGCCCTTTTCGGCCTTCTCGGATTCGATGTTGGTCTCGAACCCATATTTGTATTGATCGACGTCGATAAGGCGGACCTGTTCGACGGTCTCTTGTACAGCCGGCACGTTTCCCTCCGCTCACGGTGGCAAGGACCGCGGGTTGGATTTGTCGGTTATGGTCGGTTCGCTGCTTGCGCTTTGCGATCGTTCCCGGTGACGCCGCCGTCAGGCGGCAAGATGTTGGTCTGACTGACCCTTAAGTAATGACGGAACCAGCCTTTTCCAAGCAATGAGAAGGCTTTCCACCTCGGTTTCGGTGGTCGTCGGCCCCAGCGATATCCGGATAGCGCCCCGCGCAAGCGCGGGTTCCACGCCCATGGCGGCGAGGACGTGCGAGGCAGCGACCTTGCCCGAGGAGCAGGCCGCGCCCGAGGACAGGGCGAAGCCGTTGAGATCGAAGGCGATCAGTGCGGTCTCGGCCTTGACGCCGGGAACCGCGACAAGCGTCGTGTTGGGCAGCCGACCGACTCCGTGCGCGAAGATTATGGCATCCGGCGTCGCCGCGCGAAGACCGCCCTCAAGCCGCTCGCGCAGGGCCGCCATGCGTCCGGCCTCCGCATCGAGGCCGGCAAGCGCCGCCTCGGCGGCAGCACCGAAGCCGGCAATGGCGGCGACGTTCTCGGTTCCGGCGCGCAGACCCCGCTCCTGCCCGCCGCCGCGGATCAGGGGCTTCAGGTTTTGGTCCGAATCCACGATCAGCGCGCCCGCGCCCTGCGGACCGCCGATCTTGTGCGAGGACAGGCTCATGAGGTCGGCGCCGAGCGCGCGCATGTCGACCGGGATGCGGCCGGCCGCCTGCACCGCGTCGACGTGAAGAAGCCCGTTGGCGGCGTGCACGATCGCGCCGATCTCCGCGATCGGCTGAATGACGCCTGTTTCGTTATTGGCGAGCATGACCGAGACGAGCGGCCGCTCGGCCATTACAAGCGCGCCGGCGAGCGCGTCGAGATCGACGATGCCGTTGCCGTCGACCGGGAGGATTTCGACCTGTTCTTGCGCGAACCGGCCGCCGGCCAGGACCGACGGATGCTCCACCGCCGATACGAACAGCCGGTCGGCGATGCCGGGCTGGAGCGCCAGCGCATTGGCCTCGGTGGCGCCGGACACGAAGGTGACCTGGTTGACCTTGGCCCCGCCGACCAGGGCCGCGACCCGCCGCCGGGCGGCCTCAACCCGCTGGCGCGCCGTCCGGCCCTCGCCATGGACCGAGGAGGCGTTGCCGGACGCGTCCAGCGCAGCGAGCATGGCGGCACGGGCCTCCGGCCGCAGGGGCGCGGTGGCATTCCAGTCGAAATAGGTGCGTTCGCTCGCCAAACCGGTTCTCAATCGCCGCTAGGGCCCGCAATATGCTTGCTTTTTGCCCTGCCACCCGTGCTAGAAGCCGCACGTTGCGGCTGCTTATAGCCTGCGCCGCGGCAAAGCACAGCAGGAAATCCTATAGTTAGAATTATTCTAAACTAGCTCCTTCATGGGTTGTGCTGAGATACCGAAGCCGCATTTGAGACAAGGCGGCAGAGCCTGAGGATCGCAATGCCTGAAGTCATCTTTACCGGTCCGGCCGGACGTATCGAGGGCCGCTATCATCCGGCGCGGCAGAAGAACGCGCCGATCGCCATCGTGCTGCATCCGCATCCGCAGTTCGGCGGCACGATGAACCACCCGATCATCTACCAGCTCTACTATCAGTTCGTGCACCGCGGCTTCTCGGCGCTGCGCTTCAATTTCCGCGGCGTCGGCCGCTCGCAGGGCGCCTTCGACCACGGCACCGGCGAACTGTCGGACGCGGCTGCCGCGCTCGACTGGGCGCAGACGATCAATCCGGAAGCGAAGAGCTGCTGGATCGCCGGTTTCTCGTTCGGCGCCTGGATCGGCATGCAACTCCTGATGCGCCGCCCCGAGATCGAAGGATTCATCTCGATCTGCCCGCCGGCGAACCTCTACGACTTCTCCTTCCTCGCGCCGTGCCCGTCCTCGGGTCTCATCATCCACGGCGACAAGGACGCGGTCGTGCCGGCCAAGGACGTGAACACCCTGGTCGAGAAGCTGAAGACGCAGAAGGGCATCGTCATCGAGCAGAAGGTGGTGACCGGCGCCAACCACTTCTTCGACGGCAAGGTCGAGCCGCTGCTCACCTCGATCGGCGCCTATCTCGACAAGCGTCTCAAGAGCGACCGCAAGCCGACCGCGGCCTAGCCCACGTTTGCGCTATGCTCGACGAGTGGTGATTCATGCT
>DASTGR010000394.1:0-10726 GCA_035718885.1 Pseudolabrys sp.
GGAGAACTGTGCTGAAAAAATCGCCCGATCGACCATGGGCGCGCTCCTCTCCCGTTAACAGGCGGGAGCGCAATCGGTCTCTCAGCCACCGACGCCTGCGAGCCAGAGGCCGCTGCCGGTGATGTCCGATAATGGACCGAAATGCTGAAAGTTCAACCCACCGGGCGATTTATTTCCGCGACCGAGGGGCGACGTCGAGTGAGTAAAGTCGGCTGGTTGAGTAGACGCAGGCGGTGTAGTCTTCCTCATAACGGATAACGTCGCGCGCAAAGCGCACAGGATCGAGAGAACGTCCATGCAGTACGCGGGTTCGGCGTCGGCGGCGCGGCCGAATTGCACCGACGAGGAGTGGCAGGCGCGCGTCGATCTCGCCGCTGCGCACCGGCTCGCCTACCGGCAGGGTTTCAACGAAGGCATCTTCAATCACCTGACCTTCGTCGTGCCCGGTCGCGACGATCGGTACTATCAAATCCCGTTCGGCACGCACTGGTCGGAAGTGACCGCGTCGACCTTCATGGAAGTCGGCATCGACGACGGCAAGGTCAAGCGCGGCGAGGGCGACGTCGAGCAATCCTGCTACTGCATCCACGCGCCGATCCACCGCGCGCTGCCGCAGGCCAAGGCGGTCTTCCACACGCACATGCCTTATGCGAGCGCGCTCACCCGGCTCGAGGATCCGCGCATCAAGGAGATCGGCCAGACCGAGGTCGGCATGATGGGCCAGATCGCCTATGACGACGAATATACCGGCCCCGCCAACGATCCGTCCGAGGGACGGCGGCTCGCCAAGGTGATCGGCGACAAGACCGTGCTGTTCATGGCCAATCACGGCATCTCGACCGTCGGCGCAAGCGTCGCCGAGGCCTATGATCGGCTCTACTACGTCGAGCGCGCGGCTCAGGTGCAGATCTATGCGATGTGGACCGGGCAGCGGCTCAAGGAATTGCCGACGCCGGTGGTCGAAAAGACCAAGCGCGACATCGGCTCGACCGCGCCGACGCAGGGGCCGACATCGGCGGAGCGTCATTTCAACGCGTTGAAGCGGATCCTCGATCGTGAGGAGCCCGATTACGCCTCCTGAGGGTCGAGAGGGACGCACTGAGAAGCCCGCGCAATTGCGCGGGCTTTTGCATTTCGTGTAAGCCCCACGGCTTCCTTGTACGCTCTAAAGCCGTTATACAATTCCAATTGGGGGAGGGCTCCGTGGACTCGGCGGCGCGACAAGCGCCCGGCGGATGACATTGCGTACCCCCGGGGAGCGGCACAGGGCGAAGTGCCGCGCAAGGGGCGGGGACGATGGCTACGCTGGGCTCTGTCGGAATGGCGATGCTGATCGTCGGCATCGTGCTGGCGGTGGCGGCGGAGACATACGTCTCGCACGCCAAGCCGATCGAGCTCGTCGCCGGGATACTGATCGTCGGCGGTCTCACGCTGATCGGCATGGGGCTCGAATGCGCCTTCAACCCGGCGGTTTGCAGGCTCCTCTGAGCGTGGCGTCGAGCCCAGCCCGACCAACAGCCCAATGTCATGCAGCGGACGGACGCGCCCTGAAAGTTATTTGACATCGGTGCGGCCCCGCCTCCTCATAGCAGCGGGTCGGGGAGTGCCATGTCCAAAGTTGCCACCTTGTTTCAGCGAGCCGATCTTGAACCCGAGACGGTCGATATCCTGGCGCGGGCTTATGAAAAGGCGCGCCGGTCGCTGCACGACAAAGGCCAGCCGAACATCGTCCAGGAGGTCATCGCTCGGCGCATCATCGCGGCGGCGCAGTCAGGCGAGCGGGACCCGGACAAGCTGTGCGAGGCAGCACTGATCGCGCTCGGGAATAAGGCCGTGTTCGAGCGCTAGCGGCCGGTGTCGATGGCGTTACGCGGCGTCGTGAAAGATGATGCCGACGGTGTGCCGCAGGCCCGAGCGGACGCGGCTGACACCGTGGCGCAGGTTCACCCGATAATGGCCTTTCGATCCCTGCACCGGACGATTATGGACGGCGAAGATGACGGCATCGCCCTGGGCGAGCGGCACGACTTCGCAACGGCTTTGCATGCGCGGCCGCTGCTCGGTCAGCACGAACTCGCCGCCAGCGAAGTCGCGTCCGGGCTCGGATAAAAGGATCGCAACCTGGATCGGGAAGGCGAGCGCGCCGTAGAGATCCTGATGCAGGCAATTGAAGTCGCCGGCGACGTATTGCAGCAGCAGCGGCGTCGGCCGCGTCTGTCCCGCCTTGTGGCAGCGTTTGAGGAACGCCGCATGGTCGTCCGGGTAGCGCTCGTCCTGACCCATCCGCGCCGCCCATGCGTTCGCCACGCCGGCAAGCCGCGGGTAGAGCGCGATGCGTAAAGCCCCGACGAGTTCGGGCAGGGGATATTTGAAGTAGCGATACTCGCCCTTGCCGAAGCCGTGCCGCGCCATGTGGATATGGCTCCGGAACAAGGTCTCGTCCGGGTAGAGCGCGGCGATGCCGTGCGATTCCTCCGCCGTGAGCAGGTTCGACAGCACGGCGCAGCCATAGGCGTCGAGATCGGCCGTAACCGCCGGCCAGTCGTATTTGGCGACGCGCGTTTCTGCGACGCCGATCACGGACGGCGCGGGGATGGTGAAGGAATCTGGCTTCATCGTGGGCTCCGATCGGCGCGTTCGCGCGCCTGCGAAGCCGACCATCGGCGACAATGACGGATGAAACCACCCGATTTCCGTATCCGCCGGCTCCCCAAGCTGGGCCCGCCGGACGGGCTACCGGGAGATCGGCAGCCACTTATAGATCAAGCCGAAGATGCCGAAATGAACGAAGCCTTCAGAGAATCCGAGAAGCGCGCCCGCGACAATCCCTGCTCCCGAGACTGAGTATCCATATGGTCCGTAGAACTGTGTGAGCAGGTCGGCAAAAGGGCGCATGCCGGGAACGCCGGTCATCGCGCCGATTGTCACGATGACGGCGTGGAGCGACAGGAAGAGCCCCGCCGCAACGGCAAATCTGAGGACCGGAAATTTGTCCATGCTCGCCTCCCTGATGATGTCGGAAGATACGGCCGGCGCACTTCGAATAATTGATACAGATCAACGGACTCGGGACGAGGATTCAGGCGACGGTGACCGTGCGAAGCCAGCGGCTACCGAGTTTTCGTATCTCGTCGAAGAACAAGACCGACGTGGCGGTGCAGGTCGCGAGGCCCCAATCGGAAAGGCTCAAGGCGGTGACATTGAATAAATTTTGAGCGGGCGCCCAACTTACGACGACGACCTGTAGTGCGAGGACCGCAGATAGCGACAACCAGAGCATCGGATTGTCGAAAAAGCGGCGATTGAAGGCGGAGCCGTCTTCGGTGCGGACATTGACGGCGTTGAAAAGTTGAAACAACACGAATGTCGTGAATCCCAGCGTAAGTGCCCGTGCTTCGTTTCCCGTCTGAAGACCGTAGTGGAACACGAGCATCGTCCCTGCCATCATCGTCAGCCCGTACATGACGATCCTGACGAGCCGGGGAAAGGGCAGCAGCGGTTCGTCGCGTGGACGCGGAGGCTCGGTCATGAGTCCCGGTCGGGGCGCGTCGAGCGCGAGCGAGACTGCCGGCGGTCCATCCATGATCATCGCGACCCAGAGAATCTGGAGCGGCGTAAATATCTCTGGCTGCCCGACGAGCGGCACAAAGAAGACGGTCAGGACGGCGCCGATTGTCGTCGACATCTGGAAGCGCACGAACTTGATAATGTTGTCGTAGAGCGCGCGGCCTTGCCTTATCGCAGCCACGATCGTCGCAAAATTATCGTCGATCAGCACCATGCTGGCAGCTTCCTTGCTCACCGCTGTGCCGCTGATTCCCATGGCGACGCCAATATCGGCGTTCTTCAGTGCGGGCGCGTCGTTGACGCCGTCTCCCGTCATCGCGACGACATGGCCTTTCGATTTGAGGGCGCGGACGATCTTTACCTTATGCTCGGGAGCCACCCGCGCAAAGACGGCGATATCGTCGATGCGATCCGCCAACTCCAGGGCATCCATCGCGTCCAGTTCCGCACCGGTTATCGCCGTTCCCTTGAGGCCGAGCTCGCTTGCAATCGCCAGCGCCGTATCCTTGTGGTCGCCGGTAATCATTTTTACGCGGATGCCCGCGGTGCCGCATTGTGCGATGGCGCCTTTGGCTTCCGGGCGCGGTGGGTCCATGAGGCCGATCAGACCGACGAAGGTCAGGTCGGAAGCGATCAGTTCCTTGAGGTCGCGAGTTTGGTCGAATTGATCGATAGGAACAGTACGCGTGGCGACCGACAGGCCGCGCAACCCGCGCGCCGCGAGGGCTCGATACGTGGCTTCGACTTCCGATTGCGCTGCGGGCGCAAACACTTCCTCCCCTTCGGTCGTCAGGTGGCGCGCGCAAAGGGGGAGGAGCACGTCCGGCGCGCCTTTGATAAAGACACGGACAACGTCTCCGTCGCGATGGACAGTCGCCATATATTTGTGGGCCGCATCGAACGGGACCTCAGCTATTCTCGGATACCGGTCGATCAGTGCGTCACGATCGATGCCCCCTTTGGCGGCCAGGACAAGGAGCGCTCCTTCCATCGGGTCGCCGATAACCTGCACATCCGTCACCTCGCTGTTGTTGCAGAGAACAAGCGGAACGAGTAGCGGCGCAAAATCCATTCGACCGGGAGTGCATTGGTCTGGTCTGATCGTGCCTTTGCTGCCGTATCCCTCTCCCAGCACCGAGAAGCGCTGCCCGCGATAGTATAGGGTGCGCACCGTCATCTGATTGAGGGTGAGCGTCCCGGTCTTGTCGGAGCAAATGACGGTCGTCGATCCGAGTGTTTCGACGCTGGCAAGCCGCTTTATGATGGCTCGTTGCTGTGCCATTCGGAGCATTCCGAGCGCCAGCGCAATCGTGACGACCGCTGGGAGCCCTTCCGGCACCGCAGCGACGGCCAAAGCAACGGCGTCGAGCAATGCATGCGAGAGATCGACGCTGCGCAAGTATTCCAGAAACCCCAGAAGTCCAACGAGCGCCAGCGCGATGCCGCCGAGTCGTTTGCCGAGCACGTCGAGCTGGATCTGCAACGGGCTGACGGTGTCGTCGGTGGCGGCCAGCTCTCTTGAAACGCGGCCCATCGCGGTGGCGCCGCCCGTATGCGTCACGACGAGTTCGCCGCGGCCTTGTGTCATCAGCGTGTTCATGAAAGCCATGTTCTGCCGATCGGCAAGCGGAGCGTCGAGCCGCGCAACCGCTCCAGCGTCCTTCCGCGCTGGATGCGATTCGCCTGTCAGGGACGATTCGTCGACCGCGACGTTGACCGAGAGAATGAACCTTCCATCGGCGGCAACCTGATCGCCCGCTTCGAGCAGGACGATATCGCCGGGGACGAGTCGTTCTGCGTCAAACTCCCCGATCTTTCCGTTACGGCGAACTTTCGCCTTGACCGGCAGCATTCCCCGCAACGCTGCGAGACTTTGTTCGGCCCGGTATTCTTGGTAGAGGCCCAGCGCCGCATTCATGAACACCACCGTTATGATGACGCTGGCGTCCTTGAAATGGCCGGCCAACGCGGCAAGGGACGCTGCTGCGCCCAAAACGATGATGAGAAGGCTCTTGAATTGGTCGACGAACTTCAGCCAGACCGGGCGCGGTTCGGCGACAGGCAGCGCATTTGGACCATAACGAGAAAGACGCAGGTCGCCTTGCTCGTGCGTCAGTCCCTGTTCGGGGCTTACAGCGAGATGCGACAGGACCTCGGCAATTGGCACGGTGTGGAGGGTCGGAAGCTCAATTGGCTTCCCGCCAACGGGTCTGGAGGGCGCCACGGCCATGTGCAATCAGCCTTTTGCACACAGGCCGCCGAATTGCCGACTGACCCGCATTGATATCGGTCAAAACCCTAAGATGGCGTAGCCGTGAGCCGCGGCCACCGATGTGTCCGGAGCGCCTCAATCGTGCGTGCCGTGCTTGAGCGTCAGAGTCGGTAGCTTGCGCTTGCCGGGCGGCTTCTTGGCGGAGGACGCCAGATAACGTCCGCCCTTCTGGTTGTTTGTATTGTTGCCGCGCAAGGCGCTGGTCGTCGCGGTATAGGGCTTATACATGCGCTTGCCGGTCGCTTTGCCCGACGCGGCGTCGCGGCTCATCATCTTGGTCGAGCCCTTGTCGGTCGTCTTGGTGACCGTGATGTCGGAGTGGCTGGTGTGGTGCGATCCGCCGCCGCGTGCATGAGCGGCCGGCGCGATCAGGATGAGCGATACGGTGAGCAGCATGGATGTTCGCATGACGCGTCTCCTCGATGGCTGAATTGAACAAAGCCGATGCTGGGAGGCGACGCAAGACGCACGCGTGAAATTGGTATTCCTTGCGGGATGGGGAAGCTTAAAATCGTCGTCAAATCAGAGGCTCCGATCCACGACCACCTCGATCAGCTTCGGCGCCGGGTTCCTGAACGCGTCGCCGAGGATTTCGAGTCCGTTCGGCGCGTCGATGCGCAGGGCCTCCAGCCCCAACCCGCGCGCCACGGCGGCAAAGTCGACCGGCGGATCGTCGAAATCCATGCCGATGAATCGATCATCGTTGTGGAACGCGCGCAGCCGCTGCTTGATGATGCGGTAGCCGCCATTGTTCACCAGCACGACAGTGAGCGGCAGCTTGTGGTGCGCCGCGGTCCAGAGCGCCTGGATCGAATACATGGCGCTGCCGTCGCCCGTATAGCAGACGACGGGGCGGTCGGGATTCGCGAGCGATACGCCGACTGAGGCGGGGAGGCCCCAGCCGATCCCCCCGGACGCGAGCGCATGGTAGCCGTAGCGCCCTTTGTGCGCCCGGAGGAAAGGGATATAGCGCGCGGAGGTCAGGCCTTCGTCGACGAGGATGGCGTTCGGCGGTAGCGCATTCACGACCTGGAGCGCGAGCCAGTCCGGATCGATCGGGCTGCGGTGCGCGTTCGCCGCGATCTGCGTTGTGAGGCTCTTGCGCTTGGCCGACCAGTTCGTCGACTCCAGCGCCTGGGTGCGCGTTTTTGCAGTCTCGGCAAGCTGAGCTCCGCCTCGCCGCAACAGCGTGGGAATGAGCGCGCGCAGCGTTTCCCGCACGTCGGCCTTCACGGCAATCTCCGCCGGGAAATTCTTCGCCATGTCGTGATCGATCAGACCGACCTGAACGATCGGCATCTCGTCGGGCAGCGGCGCGGATTCGCTGAACACCGACATGCGCACCGGATCGGCGCCGAGCACGATCATCAGGTCGTACGGTTTCAGGAGGTCCCGCGTCTGCGTCTGAACACGCGACAGCGGGCCCATGTAGTTGGGATGCTCGGACAGGAAATGAGCGCCATAGGCGATCGACTGCTGGTAGACCGGGCAGCCTAGCGTGCTCGCGAATTCGGCGGCTTCGTCGAGGGCGTCGCTTTTGACAATCTCGTCGCCGACGATGATGACCGGGCGCCGCGCGGCCATGAGCCGGGCCGCGAGCGCCTCGAGCGTTTCCGCCGATGGCGCCACCCGCGTATCGACCCGCGTGGAGTGGCCGAGGTCGATGGCCGCTTCTGAATTGAGGATGTCGCCGGGGAGCGAGATGAACACCGGCCCGGTCGGCGGTGTCGTTGCGATCTTGGCGGCGCGGCGGACGATGCGCGGCAGGTCTTCGAGCCGTGTGACTTCCACCGCCCATTTGACCAGCGGCTCGGCCATGCGCACCAGCGGCCCGTAGAGGAGCGGCTCCATGAGGCCGTGGCCCTGCTCCTGCTGGCCCGCGGTGAGGATCATCGGCGTGCCGGTGAACATCGCGTTGTAGAGGGAGCCCATTGCGTTGCCGAGCCCGGGCGCGACGTGCACGTTGCAGGCGACGAGCCGGCCGGTCGAGCGGCTGAAGCCGTCCGCCATGGCCACGACGAGGCTCTCCTGCATCGCCATCACGTAAGTCAGATCGGGATGGTCGTTGAGCGCGTGCATGATCGGCAATTCGGTCGTGCCTGGATTGCCGAAGAGATGCGTGATGCCCTCGCTCTTGAGGAGCGCCAGAAAGGCGGATCGGCCGGAAATACGGTTCATGCGTCGTAGAAGACAGGAAGGCCGCGCCGCGTTCAAGCGCGGCCGCGCGCGCTAGCTCAGCGTGCCGGGCGAGAAGCAGTAGTCGATGCGCGCGGTGCCGTAGTCCTTGTACCAGTAGATGGCGTGGCCGGTGGGGTTGGGCCCCGGCAGCACCATATAGGCCGGCAGCGTGCGCTGGCCGCGCGGAAGATCGAGCGTCACCGAGCCGTTCGGATTGATGACGTAGGCGCCGTAGAAGGGGTGGCCGTCGGCGTCGAGGCAGCAGGACTGGCCGCGCGCATTGTGCTGGTGCTCGAACCAGTTGCGCACCTGCGGCGACTGGCCGGCATATTGCGGCTTCCAGCGGGCGAGGGCGGGGGTGGCGCAGACGGCGCCGGCGAGGGCGATCAGGACCGCGCCGCGCAGGCGCGGCCAGCCAGGGCAGGTACGGCGACGACGGGACGGGCGAAGGCGGGCCATCGGCACGACCTCGATTTTGCGACGAGTCGAACCAGGACGGCGGAATGCTAGACCCGCCGAATTGAAACATAAAGCTGAAACAGAGCGCGCCCCGGGCGCCCGCAGGCCGTCTAGCGGGCGAGCGCCGCGGTCCGCTTCGGCGCGGCCGGCCGTCCCGCATTCTCGATCGCGGAAAGCGGCGGCGGCCAGTCGCCGGCCCAGACCGTGAGCGGCATGACGAGCGGAGGCTCGCCGCCATCGACGAGGCTCGCATCGACCGCGTAGAGCGCGCCGCCGGACTTCTCGCGCAGCACCGCGGTATTGCGCGGATTGGTGTCGGCGGGCAGCCCGGCATAGCCGAGCTCGGCGACAGTGTGGAAGCGGAAGAGCCCGGCGCGCTCCAGCATCGTCATGGTGGTCCAGGTGTTGACCGCCTCGTCGATGCAGTCGCGCTGGGTGGGGTCGCCGAGGTTCGGCAGGATCATCATGTCCTTGTGCGTCCACTGGTGGACGCCGGTGCCGGTCTTGACGCCGACGATTCCCTGCATGACCGCGACCGCGCGCGCGATCCTGGCCCGCTCGGTGCGCGCATCGTGCGCGGGCGAAACGAGCGGCGCCTTCACCTTCGCCCATTCGGCGGCGGAGAGCGACACGCGCGAGCGCTCGGCGCAGCCGAAGCCGTGGCACTCGATGAAGGAGGCGGGGGTCGGGCTCGTCTCGGCATAGCGGCCGAGATATTCGGACGAGAGCGGCGCGTCGCCGCCGCCGGACGAGGTCATGCAGCCGGCCAGCGCGAGCGCGATCGGAGCAAGAAGCGTCAGCGGGCGGACAATGGGCACGGCCAAATCCCCGAACGAGGCCGGGAGGTTAGCACGCCTCGACGGGTCCGGGGAGCCGCCTTCCGAGCCGCCTGGGGAGGAACCGCGCCTGCCTTACGCGGCGCGGCTCAACTGGTGCTCTTCCGCGGTGCGCTCGAAGGTCTCGGCCGCGCTCTTGATGCGGTAGAGGATGCGGGCGTCGCGCTCGACCGGCAGCTGGCGCGTCACCTTGTAGAGGCCGCGCGCGGCGCCGGCATAGGCGGAGCCTTCGAAATGGACGCTCGCACCGATGTTGAACTTGTGGGGCATGATGGCCCTCCTTCTGTGCGAAGCCTTGAAACGAAAACGCCCGGCGTTTGCGGCCGGGCGTCCGTATTGCCGAAGGGCTGAGAGCGCCTCAGGCGTTCGACAGATTCGACGCCGCCTGCTTGCCGCGCTCGGTGACGATCTCATACGAGACGCGCTGGCCCTCATTGAGGGTGCTCATGCCGGCGCGCTCGACGGCCGAGATGTGCACGAACACGTCCTTGCCGCCGTCGGTCGGGGTGATGAAGCCGAAGCCCTTCTGGGTGTTGAAGAACTTCACGGTACCTGTTGCCATGATGGCGATATCCTCGAGATGTGAACATAACGTACTGGCGCCAAGTGGGGACTTCCCGCCTCGGCGATCGAAACATCCGGATTTTTGGGGGTGACTTGGGGCCGGCCCGTTTCAGGCTCGTCGCAACCCAAGGCAAATCAAAAAAACAAGGTTTCAACGCCGTGCCGTATACGCGCTTACCGGGCCGGGGTCAAAGGAAATCGGTCGGCGGGTTTGGGGGATTTCCTTACCCCGTGCCGGCCGCCGGGACGGGATGCGCCAGTCGCGCGTCGTCGCCCGTATTCTTTGATCGGCGCCGGGTACGCCGCAGTCCACCTTCTCGTTTCCGCCTCGCCTCGAAGTGCCGAGGGCGCGCGGGACGCATTGGGGTCCGGAGGACCCACGGACCTCGACGCCTCGCAGCATCGAGGCATGCTGAAGTCCGGATAACCGCAAGTCCGCCAGAGCCAAGGCGTCCCGCGCACGGTGTTTCTAGGTCTGCTCCGCGCCGCCCCCGGTGGACTTCCCTTTCAGACCTCTTTTGAAGGCCTATCCACCGCTGCGGGCCCGGACGCGTGTCCTCGGCTTTCGACCAGCCTCAAGCCACACGCCATCGATGGGGCCCAGCGACGTGCGGTAGGCACGCCGGGACGAGCGCGGCTTGAACCGCCGGGAGGAGAAAGAACGCGCCGCATCTCCGACGCTTCCCCCCGGCCACCGCATCCCGCCCCGCGTCTGGAGACGCTTGATCAGACGCCCCTCGGTAACGGGGCGGGACAGACGGCATATAAGTCTATGGATATAGGAAAGTCAACAGTCCTATGGCATCAATTTGTGCTGCGCTGCGCCAACCCGTCATCCTGAGGAGCGAGG
>DASTGR010000395.1:0-7476 GCA_035718885.1 Pseudolabrys sp.
CCGCGGCCACGCAGTCGTCGTGTCCGGCGGCATGGCGACCACCGGAGCGGCGCGGCTGGCGGCGCGCGGCGCGCTGCGGGCCGGGGCGGGGCTCGTGACCATCGCCTCGCCGAAAGACGCGCTGGCGGTGAATGCCACGGCCAATCTCGCCATTATGGTCCGCGCCGTGGACGGCGCCGGTGAACTCACCGGGTTCCTGTCCGATCCCCGCCGGAACGCCGTTGTGCTGGGACCGGGCGGCGGCGTCGGCGCGGAGATGCGGCAGTCCGTTGCCGCAGCACTCGGCGCGCAGGCGGCGGTCGTCCTCGATGCCGACGCATTGACCAGCTTCGCGGACGAACCCCGATCTTTGTTCGATCTGATCCGCCACCGCAGCCAGCCGACCGTTCTGACGCCACATGAAGGAGAATTTTCACGTATATTCAATTATATCGAAGGAGATTCTAAGCTTCATTCGAAGCTTGAGCGTTCGCGCGCCGCGGCTGCGCTGAGTGGCGCGGTGTTGCTGCTCAAGGGGCCGGATACCGTGGTCGCCGCGCCGGATGGGCGGGCCAGCATCGCGGCCAACGCGCCGGCCTATCTGGCCACCGCCGGTGCCGGCGACGTGCTCGCCGGCATGATCGCCGGGCTCCTGGCCCAGCACATGCCGGCCTTCGAGGCTGCCAGCGCGGCCGTCTGGCTGCATGGCGAGGCGGCGAACGCTTTCGGCCCGGGGCTCATCGCCGAGGACCTTCCCGAGACGCTTCCACGCGTCTATGCGCGTCTGTGGCCACGCTTCGGGCGGCCATGAGTGGGGTCGTTTCGCCGGCCATTTTTTTGCTGCGCACCCGAGGGCGCGTGATATAAGCCGCGCCGCCTGCAAGGGGGCTATTTCCCCGCTGCGGGAGACGGCGCAGGATGCTTCCTGTGGTCGCCCTTTGCGGGCGTGGCGGAACTGGTAGACGCGCTGGATTTAGGTTCCAGTGGCGAAAGTCGTGAGGGTTCGAGTCCCTCCGCCCGCACCAACATGAAGGGCTGAATCAATTCGCGGGTCGTTTCGGCCCGCATCCCGACACGACCGGCGCATAAGGCTTGGTGCCGATGCGACGCGAGTGCAAGCAGAGAAAAGTGTGGCCAAATGCAAGTTACCGAAACGCTCTCCGAAGGTCTCAAGCGCGAGTACAAGGTGGTCGTCCCGGCCTCCGAACTCGAAGCCAAGGTCGATGCCCGTCTCGATCAGATCAAGACGCAGGTGCGCATCAACGGCTTCCGCCCGGGCAAGGTGCCGGTCGCCCATCTCAAGCGCATGTACGGCCGCGCCACCATGGCCGAGATCATCGAGAGCACGGTCCGCGACACCAACAACCAGATCGTGTCCGAGCGCGGCTTCAAGCTCGCGGCCGACCCGAAGGTGACGCTGCCGGAAGAGAAGGACGAGGTCGAGAAGCTGATCGAGGGCAAGAGCGACCTTGCCTACACGGTGGCGGTCGAGATCGTGCCGCCGATTACGCTCGGCAACTTCAAGGACATCAAGATCGAGAAGCCCGTGGCGGACGTCGCCGACAGCGAGGTCGACGAGGGCCTTTCCCGCATCGCCGAGCAGAACAAGCCGTTCACGGCGCGGCCCGAGGGCGGCAAGGCCGAGCAGGGCGACCGCGTCGTCATCTCCTACGTCGGCACCATTGACGGCGTCGCCTTCGAAGGCGGCACGGGCGAGGATGCGCCGGTCCTGATCGGCTCGAACACCTTCATCCCCGGCTTCGAGGAGCAGCTCGTCGGCATTGCCGCCGGCGAGAAGCGCACGCTCAAGGTCACGTTCCCGGAGCATTATCAGGCCGAGAATCTCGCCGGCAAGGCGGCCGAGTTCGCCGTCACGGCGAAGTCGGTCGAGACGCCCGGCACGGTCACGGTCGACGACGAATTCGCCAAGTCCCTCGGCCTTGAATCGCTCGACAAGCTCAAGGAAGCGGTGCGCGACCAGATCGGCCGGGACCACGCATCCATGACGCGGCAGAAGGTCAAGCGCGCGCTGCTCGACCAGCTCGACAAGATGCACAAGTTCGAGCCGCCGCCGTCGCTGGTCGAGGAGGAGTTCTCCCGCGTCTGGCAGACCGTGCTCCAGGAGATGGAGAACGAGAAGAAGACCTTCGCCGACGAGAACACCACCGAAGACAAGGCGAAGGAAGAATACCGCGCCATCGCCGAGCGCCGCGTGCGCCTCGGTCTCGTCCTCGCCGAGATCGGCGAGAAGAACAACATCACGGTGAACGACGAGGAGCTCAACCGCGCCATCATGGAGCGGATGCGCCAATTCCCCGGCCAGGAGCAGCGCGTCTACGACTTCTTCCGCCAGAACGCCCAGGCCGTCGCCTCGATGCGCGCGCCGATCTTCGAGGAGAAGGTGGTCGACTTCCTGCTCGAACTCGCCAAGGTCGACGAGAAGAAGGTGTCGCGCGAGGACCTGTTCAAGCCGGAAGACGAGGTGGCGGCGTAAACCTTTCGCCTCACTTGCGCCGGGGCTTTCCCGCAAATAGATCACCCGGCGCGGACGGGGAGGCTAAGCTTCGCCGAGCCTTCGTGATTCGCGTCAAGGAGCCGAGATGAAAGACCCCGTCGAGACCTACATGAACCTCGTCCCCATGGTGGTCGAGCAGACCAACCGGGGCGAGCGCGCCTACGACATCTTTTCGCGGCTCCTCAAGGAGCGGATCATCTTCATCACCGGTCCGATCGAGGACGGGATGGCGACGCTCGTCGTGGCGCAACTGCTCTTCCTCGAGGCGGAGAACCCGAAGAAAGAGATCTCGATGTACATCAACTCGCCGGGCGGGGTGGTGACGTCGGGCATGGCGATCTACGACACGATGCAGTTCATCCGTCCGCAGGTCGCGACCTTGTGTATCGGCCAGGCCGCCTCGATGGGCTCGCTCCTGCTCGCCGCCGGCGCCAAGGACCAGCGTTTCGCCCTGCCGAACGCGCGCATCATGGTTCACCAGCCGTCGGGCGGGTTCCAGGGCCAGGCGACCGACATCATGCTGCACGCCCAGGAAATCCTGAACCTGAAGAAGCGGCTGAACGAGATCTACGTGAAGCATACCGGGCAGTCGCTGAAGAAGATCGAGGACGCGCTGGAACGCGACTACTTCCTCACTGCGGAAGCGGCTCGGGATTTCGGCATTGTCGACAAGGTGATCGACAGCCGGCCGGAAGACCTGGCGCTGCCGAAGCCGGCCTGAGCCGGCCTGAGCCGGACTTGCCCGGGGGAGGCTCCTCCGGGCACACTCCCGGCGAGGGTTATTTTGCCCCGCTACGGCCTTTATTGCAGGTTGTGAGTGCCCGGTTATCGTTAATCGATTCTTGATTATCACGCCGTTAGCATGCTTCGCTTATGGTGTGGGGGAGAATGGGTTGCGTGCCTCCCGGTTAAGGCCGCCGTGTCGGAGTTCCGGCGCGTAACTTGCTTCGTTCGTGTCGCGTCGAAAAAAGCGTGCGGGCGAATGTGACGGAGAATGGAATGAGCAAGGTCGGCGGCAGCGATTCTAAGAACACTCTGTACTGCTCGTTCTGCGGCAAGAGCCAGCACGAGGTGCGCAAGCTCATCGCCGGCCCGACAGTCTTCATCTGCGACGAGTGCGTCGAACTCTGCATGGACATCATTCGCGAGGAGAACAAATCCTCGCTGGTGAAGTCGCGCGACGGCATTCCGACGCCGAAGGAAATCCGCAAGGTCCTCGACGACTACGTCATCGGCCAGGACCACGCGAAGAAGGTCCTCTCGGTCGCGGTGCACAACCACTACAAGCGCCTCAACCATCAGGCCAAGCACAACGACGTCGAGCTCGCGAAGTCGAATATCCTGCTCATCGGTCCGACCGGCTCGGGCAAGACGCTGCTCGCCCAGACGCTCGCCCGCATCCTCGACGTGCCGTTCACGATGGCGGATGCGACGACGCTGACCGAAGCCGGCTATGTCGGCGAGGACGTCGAGAACATCATCCTGAAGCTGTTGCAGGCGGCCGACTACAATGTCGAGCGCGCGCAGCGCGGCATCGTCTACATTGACGAGATCGACAAGATCTCGCGCAAGTCCGACAACCCTTCGATCACGCGCGACGTGTCGGGTGAGGGCGTGCAGCAGGCGCTCTTGAAGATCATGGAAGGCACCGTCGCCTCCGTGCCGCCGCAAGGCGGTCGCAAGCACCCGCAGCAGGAATTCCTCCAGGTCGACACCACCAATATCCTGTTCGTGTGCGGCGGCGCCTTCGCCGGCCTCGACAAGATCATCTCGTCCCGCGGCCGCTCGACCTCGATCGGCTTCGGCGCCAAGGTTCTCGCCCCGGAAGACCGCAAGACCGGCGAAATCTTCCGCGAGGTCGAGCCCGAGGACCTGCTCAAGTACGGCCTCATCCCCGAGTTCGTCGGCCGCCTGCCGGTGGTCGCGACGCTGGAGGATCTCGACGAGGCCTCTCTCAAGAAGATCCTGGTCGAGCCGAAGAACGCGCTGGTCAAGCAGTATCAGCGGCTGTTCGAGATGGAGTCGATCGACCTGACGCTGGCCGAAGAGGCGCTCGGCGCCATCGCCCGCAAGGCGATCGAACGCAAGACCGGCGCGCGCGGCCTGCGCTCGATCATGGAAGGCATCCTGCTCGACACGATGTTCGACCTGCCGAGCCTGGAAGGCGTCGAGGAGGTCGTGATCTCCAAGGAAGTGGTCGAGGGGACTGCCCGCCCGCTCTACATCTACGCGGATCGCAGCGACCGCACCGCGGAGCCGGGCAGCGTCAGCGCCTGATCGAAAACGACAGGCGGGCCCCGGTAAGCCGGTGCGGCCCGCCTTCTTTTTCCCCGGCAGACCGGGGAACCGGGCGTCCTAAGGCAGGTTTTAACTGGAAAACCGGGCCTTACTTGCAGACCCCGACGCCCCGACATACGTATAGTGTCGCAAATCGTCTCGCGTACGAATCGTAGTCTCCACGGGTAAGGGGACGACTGGACCGACACGCCGGGACACTCCGTCCCCGGCCCAAGTCCTTGCCCGAACCGACCGGCACTGTCCGGCGATGCCGCAATAGCGGGTCGCGGTGACAGGGGCACAACAAAAGGATTGCCCGACATGACGACCAAGCCACGACCCACGCTGCAGCCCGGCGAGACCCGGGCCTATCCCGTTCTGCCGCTGCGCGACATCGTGGTGTTTCCGCACATGATCGTTCCGCTCTTCGTCGGCCGTGAGAAGTCGATCAAGGCGCTGGAAGAGGTGATGCGCTCCGACACCTTCATCCTGCTCGCGACCCAGAAGAATGCCTCCGACGACGATCCGGCGACCGACTCCATCTTCGAGGTCGGCACGCTCGCCAGCGTGCTCCAACTTCTGAAGCTTCCCGACGGCACCGTGAAGGTGCTGGTCGAAGGCGCGACGCGCGCGCGCGTGCGCAAGTACACCGACCGCGTCGATTACTACGAGGCGGACGCGACCGCGCTGGCCGACGATGTGGGCGATCGCGTCGAGGCGGAGGCGATGGCGCGCTCGGTCGTCAACGAATTCGAGAACTACGTGAAGCTGAACAAGAAGGTGTCGCCGGAAGTCGTTGGCGTCATTCAGCAGATCGAGGATTACGCGAAGCTCGCCGACACCGTCGCCTCGCATCTGGCGGTGAAGATTCCCGACAAGCAGGACATCCTGGAGACGCCGTCCGTCACCGAGCGCCTGGAGAAGGTGCTGGGCCTGATGGAAAGCGAGATCTCGGTGCTGCAAGTCGAGAAGCGCATCCGCACCCGCGTCAAGCGGCAGATGGAGAAGACGCAGCGCGAGTACTACCTCAACGAGCAGATGAAGGCGATCCAGAAGGAGCTCGGCGACGAGGACGGCAAGGACGAGCTCGCCGAACTCGAGGACAAGATCAAGAAGACCAAGCTCTCCAAGGAAGCCCGCGAGAAGGCGACGCACGAGCTCAAGAAGCTGCGCCAGATGTCGCCAATGTCGGCGGAAGCCACCGTCGTGCGCAACTATCTCGACTGGCTGCTGTCGATCCCGTGGAACAAGAAGAGCAAGGTCAAGAAGGACCTCAACGCCGCCGAAGAGATCCTCGACGCCGATCACTACGGCCTCGAGAAGGTCAAGGAGCGTATCGTCGAGTACCTCGCCGTGCAGCAGCGCGCCAACAAGCTGACCGGTCCGATCCTGTGCCTCGTCGGCCCTCCGGGCGTCGGCAAGACCTCGCTCGGCAAGTCGATCGCCAAGGCGACCGGCCGCGAATTCGTGCGCGTGTCGCTCGGCGGCGTGCGTGACGAGGCGGAGATCCGCGGCCACCGCCGCACCTATATCGGCTCGATGCCCGGCAAGGTCATCCAGTCGATGAGGAAGGCGAAGACGTCGAATCCGCTGTTCCTGCTCGACGAGATCGACAAGATGGGCGCCGATTTCCGCGGCGATCCGTCTTCGGCGTTGCTCGAGGTGCTCGACCCCGAGCAGAACGGCACCTTCGCGGACCACTATCTCGAGGTCGAGTACGACCTCTCGAACGTGATGTTCATCACCACGGCGAACACCCTGAACATTCCGGGGCCGCTGATGGACCGCATGGAGATCATCCGGATCGCCGGCTACACCGAAGACGAGAAGCTCGAGATCGCGCGCAAACATTTGATCCCGGCGGCGATCACCAAGCACGGCCTCGAGGCGAAGGAATGGTCGATCGACGACGAGGCGCTGCTGACGCTCATCCGCCGCTACACGCGGGAAGCCGGCGTGCGCAGCCTCGAGCGTGAGCTCTCCAATCTCAGCCGCAAGGCGGTGAAGGAGCTCATGACCTCGAAGAAGAAGTCGATCGCGGTCACCGGCGCCAATCTCGAGGAATTTCTCGGTGTGCCGAAATATCGCTACGGCGAGATCGAGGCCGAGGATCTGGTCGGCGTCGTCACGGGCCTCGCCTGGACCGACGTGGGCGGCGAATTGCTGACCATCGAAGCCACGTCGATGTCCGGCAAGGGCAAGATGACCGTCACCGGCAACTTGCGCGACGTGATGAAGGAGTCGATCTCGGCGGCGGCGTCTTATGTCCGCTCGCGCGCGACCGCCTTCGGCATCGAGCCGCCGCTGTTCGACAAGCGCGACATCCACGTGCACGTGCCGGAAGGCGCGACGCCGAAGGACGGCCCGTCGGCCGGCGTCGCCATGGTCACCGCCATCGTCTCGGTGATGACCGGCATCCCGGTGCGCCGCGATGTCGCCATGACCGGCGAGATCACGCTGCGCGGCCGCGTCCTGCCGATCGGCGGCCTCAAGGAGAAGCTCTTGGCCGCCGCGCGCGGCGGCATGAAGACCGTGCTGATCCCGGAGGAGAACGCCAAGGACCTCACCGAGATTTCCGAGACGATCAAGAAGAACCTCGAGATCGTTCCGGTGTCGCGGATGGACGAGGTGCTGACGCGCGCGCTCACGCGCACGCCCGAGCCGATCGAATGGGACGAGGCGGCGGCCAAGCTCGCTGCCGCCGA
>DASTGR010000396.1:0-21386 GCA_035718885.1 Pseudolabrys sp.
TGGGTGATCAGGGCCTTCTCGACCGGGCGGGTCGGATCGATGTGGAAGCCGCCGGGTTTGCAGCAGACCCCGGACGGGGTCGGGACGAGGATGTCTTCGGGACGCATCGTCTATAAATAGGCACGATCCGGGCCGATGGAATTGGCCGGAACTTGAAGGACCACCGTGGCCGACGTCCGCTTGCCCACGCCCGTCACCTCGGGCGACCTGATCCTCGACCGCCGCTTCGAATGGGCGCGCGAGAGCTTCGCCGCGGGTGACGCGACCGTGGTGTCAGAGCTGTTGGGCGACGTCGTCCGGTCGGCGCCGGGCTTTGCGCCGGCCTGGTTTCTGCTGGCGGAGGCGCGAGAGACGCTCGGCGACCGCGACGGCGCCATCGACGCGTACCGCCAGGCGCTCGCCGCCGACGAGCATGACCGGCAGGGCGCGGCGGTGCGGCTCGCCCGGCTCGGCGCGCTGCCGCCGGTCGCCATGCCGGTCGCCTATATCCGCTCGCTGTTCGACGGCTACGCCCCCGGCTTCGAAGACTCGCTGGTCGGCCGGCTCGGCTATCGCGGGCCTGAGCTGCTGATGACGGCGCTTGCGCGAGTGGATGCATTGAACACGTTCGATAGCGTGCTCGATCTCGGCTGCGGCACCGGGCTCGCCGGCACCGCGATCAAACCGCATGCGCAGCGCCTCACCGGCGTCGACCTGTCGCCCCGCATGCTCGCGGCCGCGAGCGCGAAGGGCGTCTACGACCGGCTCACTGAGGGCGAATGCATGACCTTCCTGCGCGAGGAGGCGCTTGCCGGCGCGCGTCACGATCTCGTCCTCGCCGCCGACGTCTTCATCTACTTCCACGAACTGATGCAGGTGCCGCGCTTCGCCGTGCCGGTGATGACGCCCGGCGCGCTCCTCGCCTTCAGCGTCGAGACGCACGATGGCGACGGCGTCATCCTGCGCGACACTTTGCGCTACGCGCATGGCGAGGCGCATGTGCGTCACGCGCTCAAGCAAGGTGGCCTGGAGATCGTGCTTTTGGAGTCTGCGCCGGCGCGCAACGAGAAGGGCGAGCCGGTGCCGGGCCTTGTCGTGGTCGCGCGGACAAAGCCCACGTAGGCCGCGTTCCCCTCCCCACCGCTCGCTTCGCTCCCGGGGGGAGGGGAGAAACAGGTGCAATCGCGATGCCTCCGGTCGAGGGGTAAACAACAGGGTTATGCTCGAACGAGCGAAGAAAGAGGGTCTGCTGCCGGACGTCTTCGTGCGCTGGTTCGCCTCGCGCGGCTGGACGCCGCGCGCGCATCAGCTCGAACTCTTGGCCAAGGCGGAGCAGGGCCGTTCGGTGCTGCTGATCGCGCCGACCGGGGGCGGCAAGACGCTCGCGGGATTCCTGCCGACTTTGGTGGAGCTCTCTCGTCACCTCTCCCCACTTGCGGGGAGAGGTCGACCGAGCGAAGCGAGGTCGGGTGAGGGGGCGCTGAAATTGCAGCAGAGCGGTGAGGCCCCCTCATCCGGCTCGGCGCTGCACGCCTCGCCACCTTCTCCCCGCAAGCGGGGAGAAGGAAGAGGCGGCCTGCACACGCTCTACATCTCGCCCTTGAAGGCGCTCGCGGTCGACATTGCGCGCAATCTCGAGACGCCGGTCGCGGAGATGAAGCTGCCGATCCGGCTGGAGACACGCACCGGCGACACGCCGGCCTCGAAGCGGCAAAGACAACGGCGCGATCCGCCCGATATCCTGCTGACGACACCGGAGCAGCTCGCGCTGCTGCTTGCTACAGCCGACGCGCCGTTCCTGTTCGGCTCGCTGAAGCGCGTCGTGCTCGACGAGTTGCATTCGCTGGTGACGTCGAAGCGCGGCGATCTCCTGTCGCTCGGGCTCGCGCGCCTGCATGCGCTCGCGCCGGGCCTGACCACGGTCGGCCTCTCGGCGACCGTCACCGAGCCGGACGATCTGCGCCGCTTTCTCATGCCGCAGCCGCTCGCGGGCGAGCGCCTGTCCGACATCGTCATCGGGCAGGCCGGCGCGCAGCCGCACGTCTCGATGCTCGACACCGCCGAGCATCTGCCCTGGGCGGGACATTCGGCGCGGCACGCGCTCAGCGAGATCTACGAGTTGATCAAGACGCACAAGACGACGCTCGCTTTCGTCAATACGCGCAGCCAGGCTGAATTTCTGTTTCAGGAGCTGTGGCGCGTCAACGACGACAACCTCGCCATCGCGCTGCATCACGGCTCGCTCGACGTCGCGCAGCGGCGCAAGGTCGAGGACGCGATGACCGCCGGAAAATTGCGCGCGGTGGTGTGCACGTCCTCGCTCGATCTCGGCGTCGACTGGGGCGACGTCGATCTCGTCGTCAATGTCGGTGCGCCGAAAGGCTCGTCGCGGCTTCTTCAACGCATCGGGCGTTCCAACCACCGGCTCGACGAGCCGTCGCAGGCCGTGCTCGTTCCGGCGAACCGCTTCGAGGTGCTCGAATGCCGCGCCGCACTCGACGCGGCCGCCGAGAACGCGCAGGACACACCACCCTTGCGCACCGGCGCGCTCGACGTGCTGGCGCAGCACATTTTGGGCCGCGCCTGCGGCGAGCCGTTCTTCGCCGACGACGTCTATGCCGAGGTATGCGCCGCCGCGCCCTATGCGGACCTCGCGCGTTCGGACTTCGACGCCGCGCTCGATTTCGTCGCCACCGGCGGCTACGCGCTCAAGGCCTATGAGCGCTTCGCCAAGATCAGGCAGGGTCAGGACGGCAAGTGGCGCATCACGCATCCGCGTGTGGCGCAGCGCTACCGCATGAACATCGGCACCATTGTCGAGGCCGACATGATCAAGGTGCGGCTGGTGCGTTCCCGCGGGGCGGCCGGCAGCGCGGTCCGGCGCGGCGGCCGCCTGCTCGGTCAAGTCGAGGAATATTTCATCGAGACGCTGACGCCCGGCGACACCTTCGTCTTCGCCGGCGAGATCTTGAAATACGAGACCCTGGTCGAGGACGAAGTCTACGTCTCGCGCTCGAACGCTACCGATCCGAAAGTGCCGGCCTATGAGGGCGGCAAGTTTCCGCTCTCGACCTATCTCGCGGCGCGCGTGCGCGCGCTGCTGGCGACACCCGACGCCTGGCGGGGCCTGCCGCAACAGGTGCGCGAATGGCTGGAGATCCAGCAGTGGCGCTCGCTCCTGCCGAAAGCCGGCGATCTTCTCGTCGAAACCTTCCCGCGCGGCGGCAAATATTATCTCGTCTGCTATCCGTTCGAGGGCCGGCTTGCGCACCAGACACTCGGCATGCTGCTGACTCGGCGGCTCGAGCGTGCACGCATGAAGCCGCTCGGCTTCGTCGCCAACGAATATGCACTCGCCGTCTGGGGCCTCGGCGATCTCGGGCTTCGCATCGCGCGCGGCGATCTCTCGCTGGCCGATTTGTTCAGTGAAGACATGCTCGGCGACGATCTGGAAGAATGGCTCGCGGAATCTGCGCTGATGAAGCGCACGTTCCGCTCCTGCGCCATCATCGCCGGGCTGATCGAACGCCGGTTCCCGGGCGAGGAAAAGTCGAAGCGGCAGCTCACCGTCTCGACCGACCTCGTCTACGACGTGCTGCGCAAGCATCAACCCGATCATCTGCTGCTGCGCGCGGCCCGCGCCGACGCCGCCTCGGGCCTGCTCGACATCAAACGGCTCGGCGAAGCGCTCTCGCGCATCCAGGGGCGAATCGTGCACAAGGCGCTGGACCACGTCTCGCCGCTCGCGGTTCCTGCGCTGCTGGAGATCGGCCGCGAAACCGTCTATGGCGAGGCGTCCGACGCGCTTCTCGCCGAAGCCGCCGACGAGTTGATCAAGGAGGCGATGAGTTGAGTTCCGCTGCCGTCAATATCTCGGTGTCATCACCGGGCCGGCCCGAAGGGCCGAGTCCCGGTGATCCCGATCATTTGGCAGCGCCTCGCCTTCCTAAGCGGGATGGCCGGGTCAAGCCCGGCCATGACATTGTCGTCGCGGGCGTCGCGCTGCTCGCCGACCCGGCGGGCGCGCTCTACTGGCCGGAGCACGGCCTGCTCGTCGTCGCCGACCTGCATCTGGAGAAGGGTTCGAGCTTCGCCGCGCGCGGCCAGTTGCTGCCGCCCTACGACACCGCGGTGACGCTGGCGAAGCTGACGCAGCTCGTGCTGCGCTATGCGCCGCGCGCCGTCATCGCGCTCGGCGACAATTTCCACGACGGCGGCGGGCCGGCGCGCATGCTCGACGGCGACCGCGCGGCCTTGTCGGCGCTCCAGCGCGGCCGCGAGTGGATCTGGATCACCGGCAACCACGATCCCGAACCGGCCGGCGGCGTCGGCGGCGCATTCCATGCGCGCTTTGCGCTCGGCCGGCTCGCCTTCCGCCATCTGCCCGGCAACGGCGAAGGCGAAATCTGCGGCCATCTGCATCCGTCGGCGCGCATCGCTCATCGCGGCCGCTCGGTGCGCCGCCGCTGCTTCGCGGCCGATGAAACGCGTCTCGTCATGCCGGCCTTCGGCGCCTTCACCGGCGGGCTGAACATTCGTGACGCGGCTTTCGCCGACGTCTTCGGCACACTGCAATTCACCGCGCACATGCTCGGCGAAGACCGGCTCTACGCCTTCACCGCAAAGCGGTGTCTGCCGGATTGAACTGCT
Source organism: Pseudolabrys sp. (assembly GCA_035718885.1). GTDB lineage: Bacteria > Pseudomonadota > Alphaproteobacteria > Rhizobiales > Xanthobacteraceae > Pseudolabrys. Next base: position 4,630 of record DASTGR010000396.1, read on the forward strand.
AAGCCACTTTGCGCGTAGCGCGAGCGTCGCAGAATTCCGCGAGCACTTCCGCCAGCCGGCGCGTCGCCGGACTTGCATTGTCGGCAACAGAAATTGCGATCTCGGTATTGGTGATGGGTGGGAAATCCGTGGCATCGACGATCTTGTGGTCCGGCATGATCGCGACGTCGGGCAGGATCGCAACGCCGAGTCCCACCGACGCTGCGGCCTGAATGCCCGCAAGGTTCGGGCTCGTATAGGCAACATGCCACCCGCGTCCCGCGGCTTCGAGCGCGTGGATCAGTCGGTTACGATAGAGGCACCCCTGTTCGGCGACGGCAATCGGGATCGGATCGCGCTGCATATCGACGGGGTGCTTGCGGCTGGTGACCCAATGCAATCGCTCCGGCCAACCGACGCTGCCGTCGCCTTCGCCAATGTTTCGCTTGTAGACCACGATATCGAGTTCGCTGCGCGCCAGGGCCGCCTGCAAGTTTACGCTCAGACCTGAACGGACATCGAGCCGCAGGGTTGGCCGCGATCGCGCGAAGTCGGACAGCACTTCGGGAAGGCGATATGCGGCGAAATCCTCAGGGATGCCGATCCGTACCACGCCGTCGATCACCGGCCGCGCGACCACGTCGCGGGCCTCCTGCTCCAGCGCCAGGATGCGGCGGGCGTAGCTCAACAGCCGTTCGCCTTCTTCGGTCGGTGTCGCCCTTTTGCCGTCGCGCAGAAGCAGCGGCTTTCCGACAGAATCCTCCAGCCGCTTGATCTGCTGGCTGACGGTCGACTGGGTGCGGTGGACGCGCTCCCCGGCGCGCGTGAAGCCGCCGGCGTCGACCACGGAGACGAAGCTGCGCAGGAGCTCGATATCCAGCATAGGAGGAGCCCATTCAGAAATCCACTGATATGCATTCTAGCATTTAATTTCCCAATGGGAAGGCGAGACCCTACCTCTCCGGGCGAAAGGAACCTCGCTCATGTCCCAGCTTGCCCTCTCCGCCGCGCCTCCGGTCTCTCCCGCCGTCTCGACCAGCCGGGCTCGCCTGGCCCTCATGGTCCTGGCCTTCGTGCTGCTGTGGAGTTCGGCCTTTGCCGCCGCCAAGATCGCCGTCGCCGACTCACCGCCGCTGATCTTTCTCGCCGCCCGCTTCCTCGCCGCCGGCGCGGTGATGCTGGCCCTCGCGCCGCTGACCGGCATCCGCTGGACACTGTCGCGCCGCGACGTCGCGATTTTCGCCGCGCTCGGCGTTGCCAACCAGGCGGCCTTTCTCGGCATCGGCTACGTGGCGCTGACGCACGGCGTCTCGGCCGGCCTCGCTTCGCTGATCATCAGCGCCAATCCGATTCTCACCGCGGTCCTTGCCGTCGTCCTGCTCGGAGAGCGCATGACCTGGGCGAAGATCGCCGGCCTCGTGCTCGGGCTCGCCGGCGTCGCCTTCATCGTCCAGAGCCGGCTCGAACTCGGCACCGACGCGTCGACCGGCATCGTGCTCTGCGTGCTGGCTCTGATCTCGCTGGTCGGTGGCACCATCCTGTTCAAGCTGTTCGCGCCGAAGCAGGGGCTGTGGATCGGCAACGGGGTGCAGAGCCTCGCCGCCGGCATTGCCCTGCTGCCTTTCGCGCTCGTCTTCGAGAGCGTCCGCGACGTCGTGCCGACGACGAGCCTGATCCTCGCCTTCGCCTATAATGTGCTGTTCGTATCCGTGTTCGCCTATCTGCTCTGGTTCCGCATCCTCCAGGTCAGCGGCGCGACGGCGGCGAGCAGCTATCACTTCCTCATCCCGCCGCTCGGCATGCTGTTCGGCTGGCTCCTGCTCGGCGAACATCTGGAACCCGCCGATCTCGTCGGCATCGTGCCGGTCGCGCTCGGCATCTATCTTGTCACCCGTCCCGCCCGAGTATCGAAGACGCAAGTCGGAGACGTGCCATGACCGCGCCACGCTTCACCCTGATCGGCGGCCCGACCGTGCTGATCGAGATCGCCGGCTTCCGCCTCCTCACCGATCCGACCTTCGACGCGCCCGGCGATTATCAATTGCCGCACGTGACGCTGACCAAAACCGGCACGCCGGCGCTCAGCGCCGACGCAGTCGGCGCCGTCGACGCCGTGGTGCTCAGCCACGACCAGCACGCCGACAATCTCGATCATGGCGGACGCCACTTCCTGCCGAGGGCGGAACGCGTGCTGACGACCGAGATCGGCGCGAGCCGCCTCGGCGGCAATGCGCAAGGTCTCGCGCCGTGGCAATCGGTCGAATTGAAGAAGGGCGGCCGCACGTTGCGCGTCACCGCGACGCCGGCGCGGCACGGGCCGGCGGGCATCGAGCCGCTGGCCGGCGACGTCGTCGGCTTCGTGATCGAGACGGAGGGCGTGGCGCCGATCTACGTTACCGGCGACACGGTCTGGTATGACGGCGTCGCCGAGGTCGCGCGTCGCTTCAAGGCGGGCGTCGTGCTGCTGTTCGCCGGCTCGGCGCAGACACGCGGGCCGTTCCATCTGACGATGGACGTCAACGACGCGATCGAGACCGCGCATCACTTCCGCGACGCGATGATCGTGCCGGTGCATTGCGAGGGTTGGGCGCACTTCAAGCAGACCTGCGCCGACCTCGCCGCCTCGTTCAAGGCGCTCGGCATCGACAACCGCCTGCGCCTTCTGCCGCCCGGCGTGGCGACGGAGGTGGGTTAGCCCGCCGCCCGCGCGGGCTTGCCGGGAAAGGCCGCCACGCCCGGCGCCGCCGCGCCGCGTAAGCCGCGGCCGACCGCCTCGGCGACGATCTCCGCCGTCGCCGCGGCAAGCGTCCAGCCGAGATGGCCGTGGCCGGTATTGTAGAACACGCGTGGCTTTCGTCCTGCGCCGACGCGCGGCAGCATGTTCGGCATCATCGGCCGCAAGCCGGCCCACGGCACGGCATGCTCGGTCGACACATCGGGGAACATGACGCGCGTCCAATCGAGGAGCGGGCGGACGCGGTCGTCGCGAATGTCGCGGTTGAAACCGGCGAACTCGGCGGTGCCGGCGACGCGCAGCCGGTCCGCGCCGAGACGGCTGGTGACGATCTTGGCCTCGTCGTCGAGCAGCGAGACCCACGGGGCGGCCTTGCGGCTTGCCTCGTCGTCCAGCTCCACCGTGATCGAATAGCCCTTCACCGGATAGACGTTGACGCGGTCGCCGAGCATGGCGCCGAAGGCGCGGCTGGCGACCCCGGCGCAGACAATCACCGCATCGGCGCTCGTGCGCTCGCCGGTCTCCGCGCCGTTGCGATGCCAGCCGATGGTCACGCCGCTGTCGCGCGCCGTTGCGGTGTCCACGGTGGAATCGCAGACAAAGCGCGCGCCGCGCCGCGCGCAGGACGCGGCGAGCGCGGTCGTGAATTTGTGGATGTCGCCCGTGGAATCCGACGGCGTGAAGAAGCCGCCGAAATAGTCGCCGGCGAGCGTCGCCTCAATCGTCTTGATCTCGGCCGGCGTCACGGCGCGGCGGTCGAGACCGCCTTCGTTCAACAGGTCGTTGACCTGCGAGGCGTGCTCGAAGCCGGCGCGGTCGCGATAGACATGCAAAATGCCGCGCCGTTCCAGATCGAAGTCGATGCCTTCCTTCTCGGCGATGGCGAACAGGTGCCGGCGCGCGTCGAGCGCGAGGCGCACGGTGGCGAGCGTGTTCTCGCGATAGCGCGGGATCTGCGCGACGAATTCGGCGAGCCACGAATATTTGTGCCAGCTCGGTGCAAGGCTCATGGACAGCGGCGCGGCCGCGTCGAACATCCATTTCAGCCCCTTGAGCAGGGTCGCCGGCGAATTCCACACTTCGGCATTGCTGACCGAGAGCTGTCCGCCATTGGCGAAGGACGTCTCCATCGCCGGATAGCGATGGCGCTCGAACACGGTCACGCTGTGGCCGCGTTCGAGCAGGGAATAGGCTGTGGTGACGCCGGTGATGCCGGCTCCGATAATGGCGATGTGGGCCATGGGAGGCTCCGCAGACAGGATGAACCGCCCCGGCGATTCATGCCGGCGCGCGGTCCCCATCTGTCGCGGTACCTGAGAGCTTGATCCACACTCCTCTTGGAGCGCGGATGTCCCCTTCGGTGGACGCAGTGAAGCGCCTCTCTCCAGATTGTCCGGTCCGTACGGTCCTTTTGCCTGAGAGTTTCCGGGGCGGTTGCTCCGTCGGCGCCGACTTGGGGCTCTCCCCGAGGCGGTCTCTCCCGCACAGCCTTATGGACCCGCTCAAGATCGCAGAGTCGCCGCCCCGGCGCAAATCAACATTGCGTGCGGCGCCGTTAAGGAAGGTGAAGCCCTAGTCGCGCCGAAAGGCCGCGCTGGCGAGCCAGCCGATCGCCAGCGCCATCGACATGGTCGCCAGGCCATAGAGCAGCCCGTGGTCCTGCGACGATTCGACCACATATTGCTCGATTCCCGCCTTGGTCACGTCGAAGGCGGTCGCCGTACGCGCGACCATGCCTCCTTGCGCGAACAGCTTCACATCGACGTCGTAGCGTCCGGTCGCCGCATTGGCCGGCACCGGAATCGAGGCGCGGAACACGGTCGGGGTCAGGAACGTCACCGCCATGTCCGACTGGCCGTAGAGATGCTGCTGATCCTTCAGCCGGATGAAGGCCTTGCGGAACGGATCGTCGGTGACGGTGTCGGCGAAGTCGGCCCCGACGCGCTGCGTCAGGATGTAATTGTCCATGCCGACCTGGAGCCGCCGCAGCACTTCCGGTCCCGCGATCTGGCCAATCGGACGGTCGGTGATGATGGTCAGGTAGGACGGCACGCGGACGAACTCGCGCGAGTCGACATTGACGAAGATGCCGAGCACGCGCGCCTTGCGGCGTGTGCGCAGCGTCTCGGACGGCCCGCTCGCGGTGACGACGAGCGCGTAGTCGGATTTGAGCTGCCCGCCGGCATCGGGTTGCACGGTGCCGAACAGAACGAGGTTCTCGCCGACATAGTTCGATGTCACCGCGATGCGCGCGTTCGACAGCGACACGACCAGCCGCTCGGCATGCGCCGCCGGCGCGGCGAGCGCGAATGCGAGCGCGATGGCAAGGCGCGCGATCATTTCGGGCTCACCACGCGCAACGAATAAAGATCGTCGGGAGGCACGACCAGCTCGTAGGCGAAGCGTATGCCGACGGCGAAGACGAGCAGCCCGAGCAGCAGGCGCAGCCGTTCCGGCCGCATCTTGTGCCCCGTGCGCACGCCGAACTGCGCGCCGATGACGCCGCCGACCATCAGGATCACCGCAAGGATGGCGTCGACGAGATGGTTGGTCGCCGCGTGCATCACCGTCGCCGAAGCCATGGTGATCAGCGTCAGGATCATCGACGTGCCGATGACCGTCGCGGTCGGCACGCGCAGGAAATAGATGAGCATCGGCACGAGCAGGAAGCCGCCGCCAATGCCCATGATGGCGCCGACGAAGCCGATGATGAAACCGATGCCCCAGACGGGAATTGCCGACACGTAAATCTTCGAGCGCTTGAAGCGCATCTTGAGCGGCAATCCGTGCACCCAGTTGTGGCTGCCCGGCCGCCGCAGGGTGGCGGGCTGGCCCCGCCGCGCGCGCAATTCCGCGCGCAAGCCCTCATTGATCATCAGGCCCCCGACCGCGGTCAGCAGCACCACGTAGGAGACGCCGATTACGAGATCGAGCTGGTCGAGGGCGCGCAACAGCGTGAATAGCCACACGCCCGTGGCAGTGCCGACGATGCCGGCGGACAGCAGCATCAGCGCCAGCGCGACGTCGACGGCGCGCCGTCGCCAATAATTGAGCGCCCCGGTGAAGGAGGAGGCGGCGATGTGGCTCGCCACGCTGGCCACGGAAACCGCCGGCGGAATACCGATGAAGATGAGCAGCGGCGTCATCAGGAAGCCGCCGCCAATGCCGAACATTCCCGAGATGAATCCGACCGCCAGCCCCATCCCCAGAACGAGGAAGATGTTCACGGGCAGATCGGCGATCGGCAGATAGACCTGCAAGGCGTCATCCGGAGTTCGTGCGGTGTCGCTGACCGCACCGTGCTCGCGAATGTGGCCGATTATGTGCGTGAAGGCGAGTGCGGCTTTGCGGCGTGGCTAACCGCCGATCAGCGGTTGCCGACCTTGTAGGAGCCGGACGGCGCTCCGCCGGAGCGGCCCTTGCTCAGCGGCGCAGGATGAGCCGGGCTCGCCTCGTCCCAGCCGCCGGGCGGTGTGGCGACGGCGACGGCCTCCTGCGGCTGCGGGATCGCGGTGAAGCCTTTCACTGCCGCCTGAGCCTCGGCCAGAGTCGCGCCGTCCATCTGCGCTGCCACGTCGTCGCGCTTGCGGGCCGCTTCCTTGTCGCCCTGCGCGCCCGCGAGCGCGAACCATTTGTAGGCGTCGCTCATGTTTTTCGGCGTGCCGAGCCCACGTGCGGCAAGTATGCCGAGATTGTACTGGCTGTCGGCGACGCCATGTTCGGCCGCCTTGCGGAACCACTGCGCGGCGGTCGCGTAGTCAGGCTTGCCTTCGATGCCTTCGGCGTAGAGCACGGCGAGATTGTGCATCGCCTTGGCGTTGCCCTTGGAGGCGGCGGCGAGATAAAGGCGGCGCGCCTGCGCGAGATCCTTGCGGACTCCGTGGCCCTTCTCGAGCATCGCGGCGTAGCGGAATTGCGCCAGCGCCACGCCCTTGCCGGCGGCGCGCTCGTACCAGCGCGCGGCTTCCTCGGCGTTGGCTTGAACACCGCGGCCCTCGGAATAACGCACGGCGATCTCGTAGGCGGCGGCGGCGTTGCCGCCGAGCGCCGCGCTGCGCAGCTTGGGTCCGCCGATCTCGGTCGGCAGCCGCTCGGCCGCGGGCGTGCGCAATGCCGATGGCGGGATCGAGCCGGTCACGTCGGTCTTGGCGGCCGATGCCGGCGTCGTCGACAGCGCCGGCGCCGCCAGCGGCGACGGCATCGCCGGCATGGTCGGGATCATCGGCGTCGGATTGGTGAGAATGCTCGAGGGCGTCGACAGCGCCGGCGCGAGCGGGCTCGCGGGTCCGGCGGACGCGGTGCTCGGCTCGTCGTCCTCGTCGGCGGCTGCGCGAGGCATCGGACCCTGGTCCGGCGCGCGCTCGGCGGTCTTGACCGGCGTTGGCGGGCTGCCGCCGAGCAGGTACTTGCCGCCGACCTGCACGGTGCCGACCGCAATCGCGACGATGCTGGCGGCGACGAACAGGGACTTCATCCGCTTCATCAAGCCGCGCGGCGCGTCGTCGGTCATGACGGGCTCATCGGTCGCATCGGCGCGCGGCGGGCGCGGCGCCGTCTTGACGGCGGACTGCGCGGCGCGGCGGGCGGCGGCGATGAAGCTCGAGGCGGGTGCCGGCGTGGCTGCGGCCGCGCGCGCTTCGCCGACGGCGATGCGGGCGCCGACGCGCTGACGCGGCGGGCCGGAGCCCGGCTCGAGCGGCTGGTCGGGCGGCAGGTCGGGGTCGATCGGCTGAACGCGCGCCTGCGGCATGCGCCGCGGCGCGTCCGGAGCGGGCTGCGGCTGCGACGCTTGCACCATCGGCGCGGCGGCGGGCTGCGTCAGTTCGAGCGGCGGCGCCGGCGGCAGATGCTGCGGTGGCGCCTCGTATTGCGGCACCGGTGAGGGCGGCGGCGCCATCTCCTGCACGGCACGCGCCGTGACGCGGCCCATCGGCTGCGTCAATTCCAGAGGTTCGGACTCGGACGCGCGGCGGCGGCCTTCGTCGCGGATGTCGCTTTCGATGCGGGCCAGCCGGTCGACCACGGCGCTCAGCGTGCCGTTGACGTTTTCGAGCGCGTTTTGCGTGCGGGCGAGATCGACCTTGAGCGAATCGACACCGACCGCGCTTTCCGCCTCGGCGCGCAGCGCGTCCGTGTGTTTGCTGGCGCGCATCTCGTCAATTTGCACCAGGAGATCGCCGAGGCCGCGCTCGATGGCTTCGAGATGGCCGAGGCGCGAGTCCGAGGCGTCCAGCCGCTGGACGAGATGGACGATGCGGTCTTCCAGATGGCCGGCGGCCGGATTGTCCGCGCGGCTCTCCTGGATCAATTCGATCTTGTCGCTGAGCGATTGCACCAGAGATTCAAGCCGCGGCGGCACGGCGCCGCCATTCTGCGCCCGCTCGGCCAGCGCCTGGCTCAGCGCCTCGATGCGCGCCTCGAGATGGTTGAGCGCGTCGCCGCCGGCGCCGGCGCCGAGATATTCGACCTTCTGGCTGAGCGCGTGCACCTGCGCCGCAAGCTCGCTGACCGCGTCGTTCGAGGCCACGTGGGCGGCCATGTCGCGCAGCGTCGTGATCGCGTGTTCGAGCTGCTGGAGCGTCGCCGGATCTTTCTGCGCGACGATCAGGTCGATCTTGTGCGCGAGGCCGGAGACGGCGTCGTTGAAGCCGACCAGGCTTTCCGCCGGGGTGAGGCCGCGCAGCGCGTCGCGCACTTCCGCCAAGCCGTGCTCGAGGCCGGCGACGGCGTGCTGATCGGCGCCGGCCTGGCGTCCTTCCGCGATCCGCTGGGTCAGGCCCTGGATCTGCTTCTCGATCGTATCGATGGCGCGGCGCGGCATCGCCTCATTGAGCGCGCGGCCGATATCGCCGAGCTCGTCGCGGAGCGCGTTGATCGCTTCCTCGACGCCGGGTTTGCGCAGCGTTTCGATCTGATCGGTGATGCGGCGGAGCTGGTCTTCGAGGCCCGAGAGGTCCTGCGCCGGCACCTGCGGCAGCATCGGCGCCATTGCGGGCTGCGGGGCGTGGACGGGCGCCGCGGCCGGCAGCGGCGGCTGGCCGTTGAGCATGCGCTGGCGCGCGGCGATCTCGGCCAGCGCCCGGTCGAGCTCGGCCGGCCGCTGCGGGGCCGGCTGCTGCGGGGCGTAAGTCTGCGGCCGGTGCATCGGCGGCGCGTAGGCGGCGACGGCCGGATGCGGATGCTGCGCATAGGGCGCGACGGGCGGCGCCATATGCTGCGGGATGTGCTGCGGAACCGGCGGCATCTGCGCCCGCGCCGAGACGTGGACGAGCTGCTCGATGCGGTTGTCGAGACGGCCGATCAGCTCGGCGAGGCGGTCTGGTTCGTCGTGACGAACCTCGCGGCTGCGGCCGCGGCCGCGCGGGGCAGGCTTGGCGGCGCCGCGCGAGAAATGCGAGATTTTGCGGGTCAGATCGTCGAGGCGTTCGTGAACGCCGGAGAGCTCGTCGGCATAGTCGCCGTCGTCGTCGTCCTCGTGCCCGGGCGCGCGGCCATCCTCCGCCTGCTCGAGGATGACGTTATTGAGCCATTCGCCGAGCGACATGCCGGAGCGGCGCGCGGCCTCGCGCGCACTCTCCCTGGCCTCGGGGCGGATGCCCTTCACGCTCCACGGGACGCCAAATTTCATCCTCGAGACCCACTTCAGGTGGAGCAGAAGGAGGGCCGGGTCGGCTCTCGTCGAACCGGCGCGTGTTAACAACGGGTGCACGCGGCGCGGGCCTTCAGTCCACGACCCGACTTTTCCCGGTCACGGTAAATAAGCCCTTAAGATCGCGACGAAGTGCCGGATTTTGCCTGATGTTTCTCGTACTCACCGCGCGCGGTGCACTTAACGGTAGTGCAATGCGCCGCGCGCATAATGCGCGTCGCCGCCCATGGAACCGGGGACGGGTGGCCGTGCTTTTCTCCGCCGCAACCGCTCGCAAGGGGTAAACGAGCGGTTAACGCCGCACCCGCCGTCACCCGAGAAGCCGGAGAGCGATATGCCGACCTACAAGGCGCCCGTCGAAGACGCGCTGTTCCTCATCAACGACGTCTTCCATCTCGAGCGCTACGGCAATCTGCCGGGCTTCGCCGAAGCCACGTCCGACACGGTCGAGGCGATCCTGCGCGAGGCCGCGAAGCTGTCGGAGGAAGTGCTGACGCCGCTCAACCGCGTCGGCGACGTCGAAGGATGCACGCGCCGCGACGACGGCAGCGTGTCCACGCCGAAGGGCTTCAAGGACGCCTACAAGCAAATCGTGGATGGCGGCTGGATCGGCATGTCGGTGCCGGAGGAATTCGGCGGGCAGGGACTGCCGGCCACAGTCACCGTGATGATGAACGAGTTCTTCTGCTCGGCCAACATGGCTTTCGCCATGTATCCCGGCCTGACGCAGGGCGCGATCGCCGCGCTGCTCGCGCACGCCTCCGACGATTTGAAGAAGACCTATGTGCCCAAGATGACGCAGGGGACATGGACCGGCACCATGAACCTGACCGAGCCGCATTGCGGCACCGATCTCGGCCTTTTGCGCACCAAGGCCGTGAAGCAGCCCGACGGCTCCTACAAGATCACCGGCACCAAGATCTTCATCTCCGCCGGCGAACACGATCTGTCCGAGAACATCATCCATCTCGTGCTGGCCCGCATCGAAGGCGCACCGGCCGGCACGAAAGGCATTTCCCTGTTCGTCGTGCCGAAGTTCATGGTCGACGGCGACAAGCCGGGCGCGCGCAACGCCGTCGCCTGCGGCTCCATCGAAGAGAAGATGGGCATTCACGGCAACGCCACCTGCGTCATGAATTATGACGGTGCGACCGGCTGGCTCGTCGGCGAGGAAAACCGCGGCCTCAACGCCATGTTCACGATGATGAACGAGGCGCGGCTCGGCGTCGGCGTGCAGGGGCTCGCCATGGGCGAGGTCGCCTATCAGAACGCGGCGACCTACGCCAAGGAGCGGCTCCAGGGCCGCTCGATCTCCGGCGTCAAATACAAGGACAAGCCGGCCGATCCGATCATCGTGCATCCGGACGTGCGCCGCGCGCTCATGACGATGCGCGCCGTCAACGAAGCGGGCCGCGCGCTCGTCTACTGGACGGCGCTCAAGGGCGACGTCGCGCATCGCTCCGACAACGAAAAGGACCGGCAGGCGGCTGACGATCACATGGGCCTGCTGACGCCGGTGATCAAAAGCACGCTCACCGATTCCGGCTTCCAGAACGCCGTGCTGGCGCAGCAGGTTTACGGCGGCCACGGTTACATCGCCGAGCACGGCATGGAGCAGTTCGTGCGCGATGCGCGCATCGCCATGATCTACGAGGGCGCCAATGGCATCCAGGCGCTCGATCTCGTCGGCCGCAAGCTCGCCAAGGACGGCGGTCGCGCCGTCATGGCCTTCTTCAACGAGGTCGGCGCGTATCTGAAGGAGCATGCGTCGAGCGACGCGATGAACGTCTACTTGAAGCCGCTCGGCGCGTCGCTGGCGCATCTCCAGCAGGCGACGATGTGGTTCATGAACAACGCCATGGCCAAGCCCGACAATGCCGGCGCCGGCGCCACCGATTATCTCAACATGTTCGGCCTCGTCGCGCTCGGCTACATGTGGGCGCGCATGGCGGAAGCCGCGCTCGAGAAGGGTGACGATCCGCGCATGAAGGCCAAGCTCGTCACCGCGCGCTTCTTCGCCGAGCGCATGCTGCCGGAGACGGCGGCGCATCTCGCGCGCATCGAGGCGGGCGCGGGAAGCCTGATGGAATTGGCGGACGAGGCGTTCTAGACCGGCGCGCTACTTGAGCTGATCGGCGACCTTGTCGATGCCGGCCTGCGAGCAGACGTCGTCCTTGCCCGGCGAACCCGAGACGCCGACCGCGCCGACGACTTCGTTGCCCGCCTTGATCGGCAGGCCGCCGCCCAGCGCCAGCACGCGCGTATATTGGCGCGAGCCGACCGACGCCGGGTCGTCCAGCATGCGCTTCTGGAATGCCGCGGAAGGCTGGCTGAAGGTACGCGCCGTGTAAGCCTTCCGGTCGGCGCCTTCGGGCGTGTGCAGACCGGCGCCGTCGCCGCGCAGCGTCACGATCGGCAGGCCGTCACGGTCGACGACCACCACCGACACCTTGAATCCCATGCTCTGGCATTGCGCGAGCGCGGCCCGCGCGATCGTCAGCGCGGTCTCGAGCGGAATGTTCTTTTGCGTCACCAGGCCCTGCGCGGCGGCGGGCGCGGCCAGCATTGCCGCGGCGATCGCGGACGTCAGTGTTGCGGCGCGGATGCGCATCGTCGTCACTCCCCGCTTTGGCTAAGCCCGCGCCTCGATCAGGGCTGAGAGGCGCAGCGCCGGCCCATCGCCGGCGGTCATGATGGCGTGGCCGTCGAAGGCGCCTTCCTCGCAGATGAATTCGAACGCCGCCAGAACCCGGTCGACGGTCTCGCCGTCGCGCGCGAAGGGCAGCAGCAGCCGCTCGGCATGGACGAGCCGGCCCTGGCGGTCGGTGACGTCGAGGATGGTGTAGACCGGGAGGGCGTCGCGCACCGCCTTTTCATAGGGCGCGATGCCGGTCGGGCAGACGCCGGGCAAGAGAATCTCGTCGAGATATTGGCCGCGGCCATCGGGCGAGCCATAGGCGCGGCGTATGGTCTCGCCGTGGAAGCGGATGAGGAAGCGCATCGTGTCGTCGGCGCCGGGAACGACATCGAGGAAGCTTAAATTCTGCTGCATCGACGAGAGGCGTTCCGCCTCGATCGCCTGCCACCGCGGCACGCGGCAGTCGGCAAGATGTTGCGTCCAGAATTTGAGCAGCCACCGCTGGTTCACGGCGCGGACCACGTCCGGCCGTGACAAATCGAATTGCATCGGATCCCCCGCCGCGCGCCTATGGATCGGCGCGGCCTTGTCCTTACCAATTCTGGCGCGAACACTTCGTGGGGTGAAATATTCCCTGCGGCCGAGGAAAGTGCAAGATATTCAAAATCAATCCTTAGTTGATAACCGTCATGCGACGGCCAGCGCGCCGCGGCTGCGGCGGGAGCGGAGCAGAAGCCAGGTCATGATGGTCACGTTCAACAGGTTCCAGCCCAGTCCGTTGAGGAACGCGGCCTGATAGTTTCCGGCCAAGTCGAATATCGCGCCTGACATCCAGCCTCCGAGCGCCATGCCGATCAGCGTGGCCATCAGCACGAGACCGACCCGCGTTCCCGCTTCCTTCGGAGAGAAGTATTCCCGCACTATAATTGCGTAGCTCGGCACGATGCCGCCCTGAAACAGTCCGAACAGGGCGGAAATGACATAAAGGGAGAATAAACTGTCGAACATCAGATACAGCGCCAGCGCCGTGCCCTGGAGCAACGAGCCGAGCAGCAGCGTACGCACGCCGCCGATCCGGTCGGCGATGAAGCCTGAGGCGATGCGGCTGACGATGCCGAAGCCGAGCATCAGCGACAGCATCTCGGCGCCGCGCGCGACGCCGTAACCGAGATCGCCGCAATAGGCGACGATGTGCACCTGCGGCATCGACATGGCCACGCAGCAGGCGACACCGGCGACGCACAGGAGGATTTGCAAGGTCAGCGGTGAGAACGGCGCGTCCGCCTGCTTGCGCGCGGCGGCGACGCCCGCTGAAACGCTCGCATGCGCGTCGAGCCGGCGGCGCAGCGGCAGCGACAGCGGCAGCATGATGCAGAGGCAGAGGATGCCGATGGCGATATGCGTCGCGCGCCAGCCCTGCGTCGCGATGAAGTGCTGCACCAGCGGCGGCCAGATCGTGCCGGCGATGTAGTTGCCCGAGGCGGCGATGGCGACGGCGATGCCGCGGCGGCGCGAGAACCAGTGCGATACGTCGGCCATCAGCGGACCGAACGTCGCCGAGCAGCCGAAGCCCATCAGCGTGTGCGCGAGCGCGACCAAGGTGAGGTTCGGCGACAGGCCGACGCAGACATAGCCGGCCGCCAGCGAAATCGTGCCGAGCGCCAACGGAAAGAGGATGCCGAAGCGGTCGACAAGCCGGCCGATGACGACACCGCCGCCGGCGAAGCCGATCATCGCCAACGTGTAGGGCAGCGACGCAGCGGCGCGGTCAACGCCGAAGTCGGCCTGGATCGCCGGCAGCGCCACGACCACCGACCACATGCCGACGCCGCCGACAGCGGATAGCGCGACGACGGTGGCGAGGCGCAGCCACGCATAACGCGATTCGATGTCGGACGAGGGCGCGTGGCCCGTAGCGGCGTTCATGAGGAGAAGTCCCGGCTGGCGCGCTGGTGGTAGCATCGCGCGGTGAAACGATCCAGCCGAGCGCCGCGGCGACCTCTCCCCGCGTGCGGGGAGAGGTCGACATTCGAGCGATAGCGAGAATGTCGGGTGAGGGGGCGTTGCAAACGCCTGAGCCTATCGAAGCGCCCCCTCACCCGGCTCGCATTTCGCTTGTCGCTCAATGCTCGCCACCCTCTCCCCGCAGGCGGGGAGAGGGCATCCGGCGCTCACGCGGAGCATCGGAACTCAAGCCAACTCGGGCATCACCTCGCGCCCGAACAACGAAATTGAATGGGATGCATCAGCAAACTTCATATCGCCGAACACCATCTGGCAGAGCACGTAGTTCACGCCGGTCTCGTCTTTCAGCCGCGCGAGATAGTCGCGCACGGTCGCCGGCGATCCGGCGACGCCGTGGCCGATCTGTTCCAGCGTCGCGAAGTCCGCCGGGTAGATGTCCTTAAGCACGAACTCGGCGCCGGCGCGGCGCCAGATCCAATCCATCGCCTCGCGCCAGTGCTTGTACGCACCCGTTGCGATGCGTTGCGCCTGCGCATCGGTATCGGCGACGACGATGTGGCGGGTGATGCCGATCTTCGGCAAGGTTTCGGACGTGCGGCCGAGCTTGTCCCATTCCGCGCGGTAGCGGTCGCTGATCGCGCGCGCCCGCGCCGCGGGTCCGAGCGAGACGACGTTGATCGCGTTCGGCGCGGCCCAGGCGATCGCCTCGGCGTTCGGCGCGCCGTACCAGATCGGTGGATGCGGCCGCTGCACCGGCTTCGCCTGCACCACGTAGTCCTTGTATTTGTAATACGCGCCGTCGAAGTTCACGACGTCTTCGGTGAGTGCGCTCATCAGCACAGCAAAGGCCTCGTGGTACATTTTCGGGGCGTCGGCCGGATCGACGCCGAAACGCGCATGCTCGAGCAGCGCGCCGCCGCGTCCGACGCCGACCATCAATCTGCCACCCGACAAATGATCGAGCATGCAGATCTCCTCGTAGAGCCGCAGCGGGTGATAGAGCGGCAGCACGTAGACCAGCGGTCCGAGCTTGAGCCGGCTGGTGCGCGCGATGGCCGATGCGAGGAATACGCTGGGGCTCGCCGCCATGCCGAGCGGCGTCGAATGATGCTCGGCGAGGTGATAGCCGGCGAAGCCCTCGGCTTCGATCAGCGCGACGAGGTCGAGCCGGCTTTTCAGGAAATCGCCGAGGACGCTGCCGTCCGAGTCGAGGTGGTCGAAGATGCCGAATTGCACGAAAGGTCCTTTCGGCCTGCCGGTGCAGGCGCTCGTGTCATGGTCGGTGGGCCGGGTGGGCCGTCCCGCCGTCCCGCGGCGCATTCGTTGACCGCAGGAACTCCGCTTCGCTACTGTGGCTGCAAATCACAAGACCATGGGAGGAGACAAGATATGCGTCGCATTACAATGCTCGCCGCCGCTGCGGCTCTTGGGCTGGCGGCCTCGGCCGCGCAGGCGCAGGACACGGTCAAGATCGGCCTGATCATGGCCTATTCCGGCCAGTTCGCCGACACCGCCGCGCAGATGGACAACGCCATCAAGCTCTACATCAAGCAGCACGGCGACACGGTCGGCGGCAAGAAGATCGAGCTCATCCGCAAGGATACCGGCGGCCCGAACCCGGACGTCGCCAAGCGACTGGCGCAGGAATTGGTCGTCCGCGACAAGGTCGACATTCTCGCCGGCTTCACGCTGACCCCGGAAGCCCTCGGCGCGGCGGGCGTCGCCACCGAGGCCAAGAAGCTGCTTGTCGTCATGAACGCGGCGACCTCGGTCATCACCGAGAAGTCGCCCTACGTCGTGCGCACCTCGCTGACCATCCCGCAACTTGAATATCCGTTCGGCAAGTGGGCGGCCGGGCACGGCATGAAGAAGATGTACACGATGGTCTCGGACTACGGCCCCGGCATCGACGCCGAGACCTGGTTCCAGAAGGGCTTCAAGGAAGCGGGCGGCGAGATCGTCGGCTCCGTCCGCATGCCCGTCGCCAATCCGGACTTCTCCGCCTTCGTGCAGCGCGCCAAGGACATCAACCCGGACGGCGTCTTCATCTTCATTCCCGGCGGCGCGCAGCCGATCGCCATCACCAAGGCGTTCAAGGAGCGCGGCTTCCCGGGCGACAAGATCCTCGGCCAGGGTGAGATCACCATGGACGACAACGCGCTCAAGAGCATGGGCGACAACGGCCTCGGCATCCGCACCGTCATGCACTACAGCTGGGAGCACAAGTCGGCGATGAATGCGGCCTTCGTGAAGGCGTACGAGGCTGACTACAAGCGCCATCCCGACGTGTTCTCGATCGGCGGCTGGGATGGCATGCACCTCATCTATGAGGCGCTGAAGAAGACCAAGGGCAAGACCGACGGCGATTCGCTGATCGCTGCGGCCAAGGGCATGAAGTGGGAAAGCCCGCGCGGCCCGATCTCCATCGATCCGGCGACCCGCGACATCGTGCAGAACGTCTACATCCGCAAGGTCGAGAAGGTCGGCGACGGCGTGCAGAACGTCGAGATCGACACGATCAAGGACGAGAAGGATCCCGCGCACCCGAAGTAAGCGCCGATTGGCTGGGCTGGGGGAGGCTCGCGAGCCTCTCTCATTCTTCACCGCCCCCCTGAAGGGGGGCGGTCGCCGTCCGAAGGACGGCGGGTGGGGGTGACCTTTCGGAAGATCACCCCACCCCGGCTCGCTACGCTCGCCGACCCTCCCCCTCCCAGGGGAGGGTGGAAGAACGTCGGCGCTCCGGGCTCAGCGGCGCCCTCGCGCCTGTCACACCTTGCGCCTATTGTGTTGGG
>DASTGR010000397.1:0-22792 GCA_035718885.1 Pseudolabrys sp.
CGAATCCAGGCGCCCCAGCCAGCGCCGACTGACCGTCTGACAATCCCGACCCGCACCGAGCCTCGGCCCCGGCCTCGCCGCCGTTGCCGCACGCTCGCGCGCAGGAGCGCTCCACCGAGTCGGCACGCCGGACGCCGGCCCCTGCGGCATATCGGAAGCGGTACGTGGCAGGCGGTTGACACCCGCGGCAGCGCGCGCTTCAATTTCATTGCAAACATGTTTCGCATTCCGAAAAACTCGGGCCGGGACGAGACGACGTGGCAGCACGCAAAAATTCGAGCGCGCGCGCATCAACGGCCAGCCGCAGCCCGGCCGGCGCCCGCGAGGATGGGCGCAGCGTCGTCAATTCTCTGGCCAAGGGCCTGCGCATCCTTGAAGTGTTCTCGGCGGAGCGGCCCGAGCTGACATTGAGCGAAGTCGCGTCGCTCGCCGGTCTCGATCCCGGCACCGCGTTCCGCATGCTCAATACGCTCGTGATGCTCGGCTATCTCTCTCGCATCCCCGAAAGCAAACGCTTCCGCTTGACGCTCAAGGTGGTCGATCTCGGCCTGCACGCCATTGCGCGCGCCGACCTGCGCGAGATCGCGCGGCCGATCCTGCGCTCGATCGTTGGCGAGGTGAACGAGGCGGCGAGCCTCGGCGTGCTCGACGGCGCCGACATGCTCTATGTCGAGCGCGTGCGCGCCGGGCTCACGCGCATCGGCGTCGACATCCGTATCGGCACCACGATCCCCGCCTTCTGGAGCACGATCGGCGAGGCATTCCTGGCCTACCTGCCGAAGGCCGAACTCGAGCGGGTGCTCGGAATGAAGCCGCGGCCGGGCGGGTTCCCGCACAAGCCCATGAACCGGGCCGAAATCGAGTCGCGCCTCGCCAATGTGCGCGAGCACGGCTACGCGCTGCGCGATTCCTATTTCGGCAGCGGCCTGCGCGTCTTGGCGGTGCCGGTTCTCGACGTCGACAATTACCCGCTGGCAGCAATCAGCGTCGCCGTGCCGCAAATGCAGATGTCGGTCGGAGATTTTCGCACGCGCGCGCTCGCGGCGGTCCGTCGCGCGGCGAACGACGTTGCCAAGGCGGTGCAGGCGAGTGGGACCGTGTCGGCGGCCGTGTGAGGTGAGGCGGGCAGTGGCTTGATGCTGGAATGACCGAGCAGCGGCGCTCAACGAACGCTGCCGGTTGTCGGAAACGCAAAGGTGGTCGGATCGATGGCGTTTACATTGGGAGCAGAGGGCCGCGTTGCGGTCGACGCGGCGGGTCCGGCGCCGTCCTCCGTGGCGCGCAATGCGCTCATCGCGGTCGAGGGCGTGGTCAAGATCTACCCGACGGTCGCCGGCGAACCAGTGCTCGCGCTCGATCACGTCGATCTCAACATCCGCGACGGCGAGTTCGTCTGCCTGGTCGGCCCGTCCGGTTGCGGCAAGACGACGCTGATGCGGCTCCTCGCCGGCCTTGACCGCGCCGATGCCGGCTCGGCGTCGCTCGGCGGCAAGGTGCTCGACGGTCCATCGCCGGAAGTCGGCGTCGTCTTTCAGCATTCGAACCTGCTGCCGTGGTTCACGGTCTGGCAGAACGTGACGCTGCCGCTCAAGGTGCGCGGCGGCAAGGGTATCGGCGACCGCGAGGCGCCGCTGCGCGATCTCCTCGAGATCGCCGGGCTCAAGGGTTTCGAGAACAAATATCCGTACGAGCTCTCGGGCGGCATGCAGCAGCGCGTCGCCATCGTGCGCGCGCTGGCGCGCGACCCGAAGCTTCTCCTCATGGACGAGCCGTTCGGCGCGCTCGATGCGCTGACGCGCGAGCGCATGAACGCCGAATTGCAGCGGATCTGGATGGCGAGCGGCAAGACAGTGGTGCTGATCACGCATTCGATCGACGAAGCAATTTTTCTCGGAGATCGCGTCGTGGTGATGTCGCCGCGGCCGGGGCGGATCGTGCGCGATCTCGCCGTCGACGTCGCCCGCCCGCGCGTCGCCGCCGACACTTTCGGCAGCGCGCCGCACGTCGCGCTCGCGCGTGAAATCCGCACGCTGCTGGACGGGTGAGGGGACCATGACCGATATCCGCTCGGAAGGCGCCGCCTTCGACCTCATTGCCGCCTCGGCGGCTGCCGCCGAGTCGCGCCGCCGCCGCATCCGGATCCGCAATATCGGCCTCGGCTTTGCCGGTTTCCTCGGCCTGCTGCTGATCTGGAAGCTCAGCGTCATGCTGCTCAAGGTGCCGCCCTACATCCTTCCGGCGCCCGAGCAGGTGTTCACCGCGCTGTGGAGCGGCATCGCCGTCGCGCCGTCGAGCCCACTCGGCTGGTACATGCCGCTGTGGAGCACGATGTCGAACGCGCTCCTGGGCTTTGCCATTGGTGCGGGGCTCGGCCTCGCCTTCGGCTCGTTGATGGCCGAGTTCCGGCCGGTCGAGACCGTGGTGATGCCATACGCCTTCGCGCTGCAAAGCCTGCCGAAGGTCGCGATCGCGCCGCTGATCGTCATCTGGTGCGGCTTCGGTGACGGCTCGAAAGTGGCGATGGCGGCGCTGCTCGCCTTCTTCCCGATGATGGTCAACAGTTTCGCCGGCATCCGCGCCGCCGAAGTCGAGCGGCTGGAATTGATGAAGGCGCTCTCCGCGTCGCGGCTGGAGACCTATTACCTCGTCAAGCTGCCGTCGGCGGCGCCCTACATCTTCGCCGGCCTCGATATGGGCATCGTCTACGCGCTGCTCGGCACCATCGTGGCTGAATTTCTCGGCGCCCAGGAAGGCATGGGCGTCGCCATCACCAAAGCCCAGGCGGTGACCGACGTCGCCGGCGTATTCGCTGCGCTGGTCGTGCTCGGCGTCACGGGAGTCCTGCTGCATCTCGTCGTGCGGTGGATCGAAAAATCCGTCGTGCACTGGGCCGATCGCGGCAAACGCTAAACAACAAAGGTGGGAGGAAACAATGACGAACCGACGTGACGTTGTGAAAGGCCTCGGCGCCGCCGCACTCGCGAGCGTGGCCGGTCCCTCGATCCTGCGCGCGCAGGAGTTGACCGAGATTTCGATGGGCTTCGGCATCAAGTCCATCAACCCGATCATCATCAACATCCTGATTGGCGAAGGCCTCGGCTACTACAAGGAAGAGGGCCTGAAGTTCACGGCCAAGCCGCTCGGCACCAATTCGAACGCGCAGATCGGCGTCGAGAAGGGCGCCGTGCAGTTCGCCGTCGGCACGATGAGCTTCCAGATGCCGCTCTACGCCAAGGGCCAGTTGCCGAAGATCGTGAACTACTACGAGTACACCTATCCCTATAAGTGGGACATTGCGGTGCTGCCGGACGCGCCGTTCAAGAGCTACCAGGACCTGAAGGGCAAGAAGATCGGCGTCTCCGATCTCGGGACCACCGATTATCCGGTGACTCGCGCGGCGCTCGCCAATATCGGCGTCGATCCCGACAAGGACGTGAAATGGGTCGCGGTCGGCGCGGGCGTGACCGCCGGCGTTGCGCTACAGCGCGGCGTCATCGACGCGCTCGCCTATTTCGACACAGGATTCGGCCAGATCGAGGGCGCCAACATCGCCTTCCGTCTGCTGCCGCGCCCGGCCAACGTGCCGCTGATCGGCGGGCTCTTCCTCAGTGCGATGGAGGACTACATCAAGGCGAACCGCAAAATTTGCGTCGGCTTTGCACGCGGCGTCGCCAAGGGCTCCGAGTTCCTGCTCGCCAATCCGGAGGCCGGCGCCCGCGTGTTCCTCAAGCTGTTCCCGGAAACTGCGCCGCGCGGCGCCAGCGAGGCGGATGCCGTGCGTTCGGTGCTGCTCGCGGCCAAGCGCCGTGTGCCGCTCTACCGGCCTCCCTACCCCGACACGAAGATGGGTTTCATCCACGAGAAGGAATTGCAGCTCGAAGCCAAGTTCCTCGGCCTCGACATCAAGGATGTGAAGCCGCTCTTCACCAACGACATGATCGAGGAGATCAACCACTTCGATCGCGACAAGATCATCGACCAGGCGAAGAACTACAAAATCTGATCGTCATGGACCTGACGCGGCAGCAAAGCGGGAGGGCGCCGGCATGGCGATGACGGCGCCCATCACGCGCGCGGCCTCGGCCAAGGGGGCGCGCTTTGCTCCTGAGCAGCGGTGGCTGGCGGACGAGAAGTCCGGCCGGCGGCTGCGTCAGGTCACGAGCCATCCGAGCATTCATCACCACCCCTTCTTCTTCGTGCCGGCCTGGGATCGCGCGGGCGAGAAGCTCGTCTTCGTTTCGCACCGCACCGGCGCGCCGCAGATTTTCTTCGAGGAGCGGGCAAGCGGCGAACTCGTGCAGGTGACCGACCGAAGCGATCTCGCCGAATGGTCGATCTATCCTTCGCCCGACGGGCGCTTCGTCTATTTCACGGCCGGCACGGGCGCCTTCAAGGTGAGCCTCGACGATTTCAGCGAGACGCAGCTTGCCGACTTCGGCGCGGTTGAGATGCGCGAGAAGGGCATGGTCGGCGCCGCGATGGGGACGACGGCGCTGTCAGCCGGCGGCGACTGGTGGGCGATCCCGGTGAAGGCCGGCAAGGTATCGCGCTTTGTCGTGGTCGACACGCGGACGGGTCGGTCCGAAGTCGTTCTCGAGCGCGACACGATCGGTCATCCGCAGTTCTGCCCGGACGACGACAGCCTCATTCTCTATGCCGGCCCGCTGACCGACCGCGTCTGGACCGTGAACCGCGACGGTAGCGGCAACCGCCGCGTCTACGCGCGCGAAGACCGGATGCAGTGGGTGACGCACGAGGCCTGGCTGCCGGGCAAACGTGCGATCGCCTTCGTCGACTGGCCGCGCGGCATGCGGCTGATCGATCTCGTGACGGGCGAGGCGACCTGGCTGCACCGCTTCCCGGCCTGGCATGCCGCGCCGGACGCAAACGGCACGCGCTTCGTCTGCGACACCAATGTTCCCGATCGCGGCCTGCATGTGATTCCGCTCGGCGGCGAACCGCAATTCCTCTGCGCCAGCGCGGCGACGTCCGAGGGCGCGCACTGGGGTGGGCCGTTTCCGTACAATGACGGCCCTGTGGCGGTCGAGGCGCGCCAGCACACGCATCCGCATCCGCGCTTCTCGCCGGATGGGGCGCGCGTCGTCTTCACTTCCGACCGCACCGGCTACGCCCAGCTGTATGAGATCGCGTTGAGAGCGCCGCAATGAACGCCGGCGGCCTGCTCATGGGCCGGCGGTCGATGACATCCTGAGTAAGACGGAGTTGCGATCAGTGGATACGATGAATACGAGCCGCGGCCGTTTGCGCCTGTCGGCCGATGTCGGCGGGACCTTCACGGACGTCGCGGCCTTCGATGACACCACGGGACACCTTCGTCTCGGCAAGACACTGACGACACCGTCCCGCCTCGTCACCGGCATCGAGACCGGCGTGACCAAGGCCGGCGCGGGCTTCTCGGCGGCGCAGCTCTTCCTGCACGGCACCACGGTCGCCATCAACACCATCCTCGAGCGGACCGGCGCGTCCTGCGCGCTGATCACGACGCAAGGCTTTCGCGACATTTACGAGATCGGCCGGGTCAATCGACCCGAATCGTACAATCTCTTTTTTCAGAAACACACGCCGCTGATCGACCGCGATCTGCGTTTTGAAATCCGCGAGCGCATGGACGCGCAAGGGCGGGTGCTGATCCCGCTCGATGAGGACGAGGTGCGGACCGTCGCAGCGGCTGCGGTCGCGCGCGGCGTCAAGGCCATCGCCATCCTGTTCCTGCACTCCTACCGTAATGCGGATCACGAAAAGCGCGCCAAGCGCGTCGTCGAGGAGGCTTATCCGGACCTGTTCGTCACCGCGTCGCACGAGCTGTCACAGGAGTACCGCGAGTACGAGCGGACCTCGACCACGGCGGCGAACGCCTATGTCGGCCCGCGCGTGCGCAGCTATCTCGGCGAGATGGACGGCCATCTGAAAGAGACCGGCTTCGAGGGCAACTTCCTGGTCGTGCAGTCGACCGGTGGCCTGTTCGACCTCGAAGAGGCGCGTTCTTCGTGCATTCGCATGCTCGAGTCCGGCCCTGCCGCGGGCGTGATTGGCGCGCGTACCCTGTGCGCCAATATTGGTTTGCGAAATGCGATCGCCTTTGACATGGGGGGCACCACGGCCAAGGCCGGCGTGATCTATGACGGCGAAGTGTTGATGACTGGCGGACAGCTTGTCGGTGGCTATGCGACCGGCCTGCCGCTGCAAATACCCATGATCGACATTCAGGAAGTCGGCACCGGAGGCGGCAGCATCGCGCGCATCGAGACCGGCGGCGGCCTGCGCGTCGGTCCGGAGAGTGCGGGCGCGCAGCCGGGTCCGGTCTGTTACGGGCAGGGTGGCGCCGAGCCGACCGTCACCGACTGCAATCTCGTTCTGGGTCGAATTGCGGCTGACCGCTTTCTCGGCGGTGAGATGAAGCTCGACCTGGCAGCGGCGCGCGCGGCGCTCGAGGAGAAGATCGCCAAACCGCTCGATCTCGACCCGGTCGTCGCCGCCGACGGCGTCCTGCGCATCGCCGCGACCAAGATGTCGCATATGGTCCGTTGGGTGACGACCGAACGCGGTCTCGATGCCGCCGACTTCGCGCTGGTCGCCTATGGCGGCGCAGGACCGCTGCATGCGGCGATGATCGCGCGCGAACTGCGCATCGCCAAGGTGATCATCCCGTTCGCGCCGGGGCATTTCTCCGCTTACGGCATGCTGTTCGCGGACCTCAGGCGCGATCTCGTCAATACCTGGTTCAAGCCGCTCGAGACCGCCGCGTTCGACGACCTCGAGGCACTATTCACGGCCATGGAGAAGACCGGCGCGGCGGACCTTGCGCGCAGCCGCGACATGATCGTCGAGATGAGGACAGAACGCGGCGCCGACATGCGTTATGTCGGGCAGGAGCACGCCGTCACAGTGCACCTGCCGCAGAGCCTGTTCGAAGCTCGCGACCGCGCCGGCATCAAGGCGCGCTTCGATGCCGTGCACGAGACCCGATATGGTTATTCGGCGCCGGGCGAGAAGGCCGAGATCGTCTCGCTGCGCTCCGCCACCATCGGCCTGATGCGCAAGCCGGCTTTGGAGCCGGTCGGGGCGGCGAGCGACGACGCGCAGGCTGCGTTCTCCGGCAAGCGGCCGGTCTACTTCGCCGCCACTGGCATGGTCGAGACCCCGACCTACGACCGCGGCCGGTTGAAGGCCGGGAATCGCATCGAAGGGCCGGCGCTGATCGAGGAGCACGCGTCGACCACGGTGGTGGAGCCGCGAGACGTGCTTAAGGTCGATGCTTTCGGCAATCTGCATATCGAAGTCTGGAGGGCCTGAGCATGGAAGCGAGTGTCAAGCACAGCGTTGCCCAAAGCACCCATGTCGATCCGGTCGTCACCGAAATCGTGCGCAACGGTCTCATTGCCGCGACCGAGGAAATGAAGACTAACCTGATGCGCACCGCCTACAACATGATCATCTACGAGGCGCTCGACTTCACCGTCGGCCTGTTCGATGTCGACGGCAACACGATCTCGATCGGCCTCGGCCTGCCGATGTTCATCCGGGGCATGAGCGAGACGGTGAAGGCGAAGATCGCGCATTTCGAGGGCGATCTGGAGCCGGGCGACATTCTGCTCACCAACGACGCCTACATCACCGGCAGCCATCTGAACCACATGACGTTCACGGTGCCGGTGTTCCACGACGGCGAGCTCGTCGCATTTTCTTGCTGTATGGCGCACTGGCCCGACGTCGGCGGCACCCTCTCGGGGGCGACGACGGACATCTATTCCGAAGGCCTGCAAATGCCGATCGTCAAGATCTACCGCAAGGGCGTGATCAATGGCGAGCTGGTATCGATCATCAAGACGAATGTGCGTCTGGCCGAGCGGGCCATGGGCGACTTCCGCGCGCAGGTCGCCGCGGTCAAGACCGGCGAGAAACGGTTTCTCGAACTGATCGGCAAATATGGACGCGACGAGGTGCTCGCCGCGATCGATGCCATCATGGAGCACAGCGAAAAGATCGCGCGCGAGCGCGTCGCCGCCATGCCCGACGGTGTCTACGAGGCGGAATCGTTCATGGACGATGACGGCGTGTCGGTCGGCGTGCCAGTGCCGATCCGCGTCAAGGTCGTGGTCAAGGGAGACCGCATGACGGTCGATCTCACCGGCATCTCCGAGCAGGTCGGCGGCTTCTACAACTCCGGCGTCACCGCAGGCCTCTCCTGCTGTCAGGTCGCCTTCAAGTGTCTGACGTCTGCGCTCGACATGCCGATCAACGAGGGGCAGTTCCGCGCGCTCGACGTCATTCTCCCGCCGGGCAAGGTCGTCAGCGCGCAGAAGCCTGCCGCCATGCGCATGTGGATGACCTATCCGATGACGGTCGTCGACACGATCTTCAAGGCAATGTCGCCGGCGATGCCGGACAAGGTGGCGGCGGCCCATCACGCGGACCTCGTGGTCGGGCGCGTCAATGGACGGCGGCCGGCCGACAACTCGTTCTACATCTATCTTGGCGGACTGATCGGCGGCGGCTGGGGCGCCAAGCACAATGGCGATGGCATGAGCGCGACCATCGCCATCAATGACGGCGATACGCACAACGGTCCATCCGAGCAAGTCGAGGCCAAATATCCGTTGCTGGTTGAGCGCTACACGCTGCGTCCGGATTCGGGCGGCGCGGGGCGCTTTCGCGGCGGGCTCGGCACCGAGCAGGTGGTGCAGGCGCTCAATGACATCCGGTTCTCGTCTCAGATGGATCGGGTCAAGTGCAAGCCATGGGGACTCGATGGCGGGCATTCCGGACTTGGCAATTCCGTTGCCGTCCACCGTTACGGTCATTCCGACGAGACGCATTTCCCCAACGGCAAGGCGATCAATCAGGTGATCAAGCCGGGGGACGCCTACATCCTGCGGTCGGGGGGCGGCGGCGGATATGGCTCGCCGCTCGATCGTAACCTGACCATGCTCGAGCGAGACGTGCGTTGCGGCTATGTCAGCCGTGACGCGGCGGAGAACGTTTACGGCGCTTGTTTCCGCGACGACGGAACGATCGACGCCGGCGCCTCGGCCTCGCGCCGCGCGGAAATGAGGGCGAAAGGTCTGCCGGTCGACGAACCGATCGCCGAGACGATCGCGCCGCTGCCGTTCAGCGCCGAAGCGGTTGGCTCTCCGAGTGTCGGTACCGAAAAGCTGTCGGAAGAGGAGCGCATCGCGCTGGCGATGAACTGCCGCTGCTGTTCCTGAGGTTTTGGGGCTCACCCGCGCAACTGGAACAGGCTCACATCGATCGCACCGCCGCGAAATCCGGCCTCGCAGTAGCAAAGGTAGTATTCCCACATGCGCCGGAAGCGTGCGTCGAGGCCGAGCGCCGCGATCGTTTCCGTGTTCGCCGAGAACCGGTCGCGCCAGTCTTTCAGGGTCCGCGCGTATGAGAGACCGAAGGAGTCTTCTGTCTCGAGTGACAACCCTGCCGCGCGCGTGCTCTCGCGTACGCCGGACTTCGTCGGCAGCATGCCGCCGGGAAAGACATAGCTTTGAATGAAATCGGGGCTGCTGCGGTAGCCGGCGAAGCGGTCTTCCGCAATCGTGATCACCTGCAAAACGCAAGTGCCGCCAGGCTTGAGGCAGGCGCGCAGTTGATCGAAATAAACCGGCCAGTAGCGCTCGCCCACCGCTTCCATCATTTCGATCGAAACGATGCGGTCGAATTGGCCGGCAACATCGCGATAATCCTGCAACCGGATGTCGGCGCGATCGGCGACGCCCAATCGAGCGGCACGCTCCTGCGCATAGGCGCGCTGTTCTCTCGACAGCGTCAGCGCCGTCATCCGGCATTCCTGACCCGTAAGCAGCCGCTCGAGCACGCCGCCCCAGCCGCAGCCGATTTCCAGGACATTGTCGCCAGCATCCACCTCGAGCAGCGCGGCGACGCGGTCGAGCTTGGCGTCCTGGGCCTCTTCAAGCGTCTCCCGTCCGGATCGATAGATCCCGGACGAGTAGCTCATCCCGCAATCGAGCCAGAGGTGATAGAAGTCGTTGCCGAGGTCGTAATGCGCGGCGATGTTGCGCCGGCTGCCGCGCCGCGTATTTGCGCGCAGGCCGTGCGCGATGCGGCGCGCAAGCCGCGTGACGATGTGGCCGCGAAACGCGCCGGCTTCCGTTTCGTTGAGCAGAGCCCATTCGAGGAAACGCGTCAGGTCCGGTGTCGTCCAGTCGCCGTCCATGAAGGCTTCGGCGAACCCGACCTCGCCGCCGAGCATCAGGCGCCATATGGCCTGCCAACGTTCGATCACGATGGTGGCGTCGACGCCGCTTGTGCGGCCAATGAAGTCGACCCTCTCGCCGGCCGGTGTCATGACGCGCAACGTCCCGGCGGCGGGCGGCGGGATCAACGTGCGCAGCAAACGCGCCGTCA
This sequence comes from Pseudolabrys sp., assembly GCA_035718885.1. Taxonomy (GTDB): domain Bacteria; phylum Pseudomonadota; class Alphaproteobacteria; order Rhizobiales; family Xanthobacteraceae; genus Pseudolabrys. The sequence goes on from DASTGR010000397.1 coordinate 10,399, forward strand.
GTGCAAGAGGCTCGCGACCAGTGTCGCGATCGATCGTGTCCAAGGCGGTCATCGATTGTCCTGAAGCGGGTCTGGTCTCATCGCGGTGACGGAGCGGGCAGGGGCTGGTGGCCGCGGCTGGAGGCGGATGCCTTTGCCCCAAATTTTCAGAGCTTCCCAATGGATTGCGCCGATGACCTTCAGCGTCAGCAGGGGGTGCGTGAGAAGGGCCAGCGCGAGTGTTCGATCCGACAGGGCGCGACGCTCGCCGACAAGCGAGGCGATCAGGACCGGCCCGCGCGGGTTCGCTGCGGACACGACCACTGACACCTTGTCGGAGGGAGGCACGACGCGGAAATCGTAGGTCAGGTCCATACCAAGGAATGGCGAAACGTAGAATGCCTTGTCGCACCGCTGCCGGATCACCGGCGCTTGCGCGGCGACGGGCAGCAGATAGCTGTGCATCTGTCCGAAGGTGTTGCGGACCTCGTAGAGCAGGGCGGCGAGCGAACCGTCCCGCCGGTAGCAAAAATAGATGCTCAGCGGGTTGAACACGTAACCGAGAATGCGCGGCATGCAGAGGAGTGCGATCCGGCCGCCGTCCCAGGCAAAGGCGTGCTCGGCGAGCGTACGCTCGACATAAGCGCGCAAGGGCTGCCGGCCATCGCCATGGTCGCTGTCGTGGAAGCTCATCAGGTTGAACCGATTGCGCGAGAACAGGCGGAGCGGGCCAAGCGCGTCGACTTCGTCGAGGTCGATCAATAGCCAGAAAGCGCGATACCGCAGACGATGCGGGCGCGGTGTTATACGCCGGTGCATGACCGAGCCGAGATACAGCGCCGATGTCGGGCCGAGTGCCGCGGCCATCACGCGACCTCCGGGACCGCGGCGTCGGTGCGCCGCGTGATCTGGATGCGGCCAGATTCGCCGGTCACCGTCCACGGTCGACGCACCGCGCCGAGGGTCTCGGCGACAGCGAGCCCCGCCTGGAGGCCATCTTCGTGGAAGCCGGCGCCGAAATATGCGCCGCAGAACCAGACATTGCCTCGGCCCTGAAGGGACCATAGCCGGGATTGCGCGTGCATGGCCCGCGTGTCGAACACGGGGTGTTCGTAGATCTCGCTGTGCAGCAGCGTTCCCACGCGGGGCGGCTGCGCCGGGTTGAGCGTAACGAACAGGTTCGGCCCGGGAAGGGACTGGAGGCGATTCATCCAATAGGTGACGCACACGCCGGCGGATGCGTCACGGTCGCCAATGAAATTCCAGCTCGACCAGGCAGCACGCCGCCGCGGCATGAAGCGATCGTCCGTGTGCAAGACGGCGAGGTTGCGGCTGTAGCGAAATGCGCCGAGGACGTCACGCTCCATCGCGTCGCCATCGGAGAGCAACGCCAGAGCCTGATCGGCATGGGTTGCGAGCACAGCATGGTCAAAGTGCGCGTCGCGGCCCTGCGCATCGCGAACGGTAACGCCGGCGCTCGTGCGCCGCACAGCGGCCGCGCCGCAGTCCAGTCGGACGCGATCGGCGAAGGTGCCAATCAGCTTCTCCACATAACTGTGGCTGCCGCCCTCGACCGTGCGCCATTCGGGGCGATCGGCGACCTGCAACAGGCCGTGATTGGCGTGGAAGCGGATGAATGAAGCCGCCGGATAAGCGAGCATCGCCTCGGGCGGCGCCGACCAGATCGCGGCGGCCATCGGCAGCAGGTGGTCGCGGCGGAAGGGCTCGCCATAATTGCCCGCCCGCAGGAAGTCGCCAAGCGTGACCGTCGGATCGGTGAAGGCAGCCGCTGGCGCCTCCCGGTAGAAGCGCAAAAGATCACGGAGCATGGACAGGAATCGCGGCCGGAACAGGTTTCGCCGCTGCGCGAACAAGCCGAACAGGTCGGTCCCGGCGTATTCGAGCTTTCCGCCATCGAGAGAGACGCCGAATGACATGTCCGACCGCTTCGTCGTCACGCCAAGATGATCGAAAAGCGCCGTCAGGTTCGGATAGTTTTTCGGGTTATAGACAATGAACCCGGTATCGACTGGAATGGCGCCGCCTGCCGCCTTGACCTGGACCGTATTCGAATGGCCGCCTGGGCGGCAGGCGCGCTCGTAGACCGTCACGTCGTGGCGCTGGCTCAAGAGCCAGGCGGCCGACAGCCCGGAAATTCCGGTCCCGATGACGGCAATATTCAGCCGAGGTCCGCCGGACATGTATGTCCCTGTTATCGCTCTGCGGCGCCCACCCAGGCGACGTCCCGTTGAGACGGTACGACTTGGGTGCGGCTTTGGATCAGCGCGGGCCCGTGATCCAAACCGACGCAATCTCCGTAATGGTGCGCATGCGAGCCCTCGCACTTGCCGGTCCTCGGCTCCCGCCCCTCGGAATGAGGGCACGCCACCCTTTTTGGGCGCGGGCTGACCGCATGGCAAAGGACGAAGCCCCGGTGGCAGGCGTCGATTATTCCCGTCTGATCGTCGCCGTCGCGCAAGCGGCGGACCGCGGCGCTTTCACCGCGCTGTTCGGCCACTTCGCGCCGCGGGTCAAAGCCTATTTGCTCCGGACCGGGAGCGATGACGCCCTCGCGGACGAACTCGCGCAGGAGACGTTGCTGTCGGTGTGGCGGAAAGCCGCCAGCTTCGACCCATCGCGCGCGTCCGCGGCCACGTGGATTTTTACCATCGCACGCAATCTGCGCGTCGATCGTTTCCGTAAGGAATGGCGCGATGTTGCCGTCGGTGACGATCTCCCCGATGCGGTCGACGAGGCCGCGACGCCGGATGAAAGTCTCTCTGGCGACGAGCGAAGCGAGAGGGTCCGTCAGGCGTTGCGGAAACTGCCGCCCGACCAGATCAAGGTGATCGAATTGTCGTTTTTCGAGGAAGCGCCACATGCCGAAATCGCCAGGGCGCTCGGCATTCCCCTGGGAACCGTGAAGTCCCGTATTCGGATCGCGATGATAAAGCTGCGCGGCCTCTTGGACGAACTCTCATGACGATCTTGCATCACCCTTCCGACGAGACGATGGCCGCGTATGCGGGTGGCGCCCTCGACACCGCGAGGCGGCTCGTGGTCGCGAGTCATCTCGAGCGTTGCGAGACTTGCCGCTCATTTGTTGGTGGCGCCGAACGTATCGCCGGTGCGCTGATGGAAAGCATGACGCCGGCGGAGCTGTCGGCCGGCGCGCTTGAGAGGACTATGGCGCGCCTCGAAGCAACGGAAGACAGCCGGGCGCCAGCTGAGGTCGCCGACTTGCAAGGCGAGCCCGGACTTCCCGCATGCCTGCGCCATTACGATCTCGGCTCGTGGCGCTGGGTCGGACCCGGCGTGCAGATGCGGTCGATCCTTCTGGCGCCGTCCGACAAGACACGGCTGTTTCTGCTCAAAGGCGCGCCCGGAACGCGATTGCCGCAGCACACCCACAGCGGAACCGAGTTGACGTCTATTCTGGTCGGCTCGTACCACCACGAGGGCGGCAATTTCGCGGCCGGCGATTTCGAAGAAGCGGACGCGAGCACGGACCACCGTCCGATCGTCGGCGTCGACCAGCCCTGTCTATGTCTCGTCGCACTCGATGGTCGGTTGAAACTCAGCGGAATGATCGGCGCATTGCTCAATCCTTTCGTCCGCTTGTGATGACGACGGCATCGGAGTTGCGGTCCCGCTCGCCATCCCGATCCGGTACGGGCATCGATGCCGTGTGGTCGCAGCGTTGGCGAAGTGTTTCGCCGGCCGATCTCCTGAATGCCCTGTCGCCGCGCCGCGGATGGCATGCACACAGCGACATCGCTTATGGCCGCGGACCGCGGCGCAAGCTCGATGTCTACCAGCCGGACGCGAGTGAAGCCGCGCCGGTCGTTGTCTTTTTCTATGGCGGCAGCTGGCAGAGCGGCGAACGCAGCCTTTACCGTTTCGTGGGGGCCTCGCTCGCCGCGCGCGGTATCGTCACCGTCATTCCCGATTACACCATTTATCCGGAGGCCCGTTATCCGGATTTCCTTGACGACGCCGCACAGGCAGTTCGCTACGTGCGCGATAATGCCGAGGCCTGGGGTGGCGCGCCGCGCCGCATTGTGCTGATGGGGCACTCGGCCGGCGCATATATCTGCGCGATGCTGGCCTTTGACGTTCGCCGGCTGCAGCAAGTTGAGCTTGAACCCGCCCGCGATCTCGCCGGCATGATTGGCATTGCCGGGCCGTACGACTTCCTGCCGATCGTCGATCCGGTTCTCCAGGATATCTTCGGCGGTCCGGGGCGCATCGAAACTCAGCCGATCCGCTACGTCACGGCCGACGCACCGCCGGCACTGCTGATCGCAGCCCGGCGGGACAGAATTGTCAGTCCCGGCAATACGAGGCGGCTCGCCGCGCAGATCCGCGCCTTCGGAAGCAACGTTGAGGAGCGGACCTATTCCCTGGTCGGACATCTGAGCGTGCTCGGCGCAATGGCGCCGCCGCTCCGGTTCCTGGCGCCAGTACTCAACGATGTTGCCGCCTTCGTGCGGTCGGCCAAGGGTGGCCGGTCATGACCGTGCCGCAACTCGTCGTGGCGATGGTCGCCATCGCCGTCACGCCCAGCGTCATCATGACCGGCGCTTGGCTCGTGCAGCAGCGCACCGGCAATTCCGGATGGGTCGACACGATTTGGACATTTGGCCTTGGCGCGACAGGGCTTGCCGCGGCGCTGGTGCCGCTCGGTGAAGCGGGGCCGTCCGCTCGGCAATACGTGACCGCGGCCTTCATCCACTGCTGGTCGCTGCGCCTTGGCCTGCACATCGCCCGGCGAACGTCGGGCATCACCGACGATCCCCGCTATGCCGACATGGCGCGCGCATGGGGCGAGGAAGCGCCGCGCCGCATGTTCTGGCTCTTGCAGAAGCAGGCCTGGGTGACGATCCCGCTTGCGCTCGCGGTCTTCCTTGCTGCGCGCAACCCCGCGCCCGGCCTGGGCTGGCACGATGCGGCGGCAATTCTCGTGCTGATCGTCGCGCTCGGCGGCGAAGCGATCGCCGATTTCCAACTGCGCGCGTTTCGAGCGAGCCCCGCCAATCAGGGCAAAATCTGCGACGCCGGTCTTTGGTCATGGTCCCGGCACCCAAATTATTTTTTCGAATGGTTTGGCTGGCTTGGCTACGTTCTGCTCGCGATCGATCCGGCCGGTGACTACCACTTGGGTTATCTCACGCTGCTGGCGCCTGTCTGCATGTACTGGCTGTTGGTCTACGTATCCGGAATCCCGCCGCTGGAAAAACACATGGTCCAGTCGCGCGGCGACGCCTTCCGCGCTTACCAGCGGCGGACCAACGCGTTCTTTCCTTGGCCGCCTGGGACCTGACGGGAGCACGTCATGAACGCCATCACACTTGCGACCGGCCTTGTCGAACGGGCGCCCGTTCCGGACGCCGTGGTGCGGCTCGGCATCGCGGCGCTCTGCGAGCGCACCAACCGCAAGCTCGCGAGCGCAGCCGCGACGGTCAATCGGGACTTTGCGACGGCGACGGCCGCGCTGCCGATTGCGGAACATGTCGCGGACGCCAACACGCAGCACTACGAGGTGCCGGCCGCGTTCTTCGAGGCTGTGCTCGGGCCCCAGCGCAAGTATTCATGTTGCAGGTTCATGTCAGCGGACGACGACCTCGCCGCCGCGGAGGACCACGCGCTCGCGGAGACCGCCTTGCATGCCGGTCTCGCTGACGGGCAATCCATCCTCGAACTGGGTTGCGGCTGGGGCTCGCTCTCGCTTTGGATGGCGCGGCATTATCCGGCCGCGCGCATCGTTGCGGTCTCGAATTCAAGTTCGCAGCGCGAATTCATCGAACTGCGCGCTCAAGCCGAAGGATTCGCGAATTTGACGGTGGTGACTGCGGACATGAACACCTTTGCGCCAGAGGAGACGTTCGACCGCATCGTCTCGGTGGAGATGTTCGAGCATATGCTCAACTGGCGGCGCCTTTTCGGTCGTGTCCGGACCTGGCTGAAGGACGACGGGCGCTTCTTCATGCACGTCTTCACTCACAACCATGCACCGTATCGTTTCGACCACCGCGACAAGGAAGACTGGATCGCGGAGCACTTCTTCACCGGCGGCATTATGCCGAGCCACGACTTTATCCGCGAATTCGGGGACATTTTTGCGGTCGAGGAGGATTGGCGCTGGAGCGGCACGCATTATCGAGACACGGCGCGATGGTGGCTGAAGAATTTCGACGACAACGCCCCTGCCGTGCGCCGCATACTGGCTGACGTTTACGGCAAGGACGCCGCTCTATGGAGTCGCCGCTGGCGACTGTTCTTCCTCGCCACCGAAGGCTTGTTCGGCTACGCGGACGGCGAGGTCTGGGGCGTGAGCCATTACCGGCTGAAGCCGGCCTGATCAGAGCGACAGGTCCAAGCGCGTCATGACAGCACGACAGGCGACGACCGAGATTGTGGCCGCCAGCCCCGTTGCGATCGCGCCCCAGGCGATGTCGGCCAGGGTGATCTGAGTGGTCCACTGCCGCAGAGTTGCAGCATTGGTCAGGTCGTAAGTCGCGTAGGCGAACAGCCCGAACAGGGCGCCGTAGACGGCCGCATGACCGACTGAGCCGTAGCGGAGCGCCGGAATGAGCGCGAAGATCTCGATTCCGATCGGATACAGCAGGTAGAAGACGATCGCCGGTGCGAGCCGTACCTTGTCGGCCAGCATGTCGCCCAATGCCGGCTTGTAGAGGGCGGGGCCCATGATGGTCAGCCAGGCTCCGTCGAGCGCGACAAAGATGATCGTTACAATGATGTAGGTCAGGGGGTAGACAATCATGGCGTCGCCCGGTTCCGTGAGATCTCCCCTGGATACGTGGGCGCGCGGGCGTTGGATCTGTCGGATGCGGGCCTGGCCAGCCTCATGAGCTGGGGCTATGCCGACCTCGCCATTATCCTTTCCGGCTCGGCAATGTCGTCGATCAAAGCATTCGGGCGTGCGTAAATCCGGAGCGCGGCTGCGTCATCGATGATGAACCGGGGGCCTTGGATGCTCAGACCATGCCTGGCCAGGAGCCCGAGGTTTCTTGACAGGTTTTCCGGCGTCATGCCGAGGCGTGAGGCGAGCGTGCGCTTGTCGATCTTCAGCGTCACCTCGTGCCTGTTTCCTTGGCGAGCGCCTTCCTGAAGAACCCAGTTCGCCAGACGCTGCGCGCTGGTACGCAGCTTCTCGTTCTTGAGCGCGCGGACGACACACCGGTAACGCTCGGCCAGTTCTTCGACGATCGCGCGGGCGAAAGCGGCGTCCTTGCCGAATATGCTGCGGACCACGCCGGCAGGGATCATCAGAAGCTGTGTCGAGGTGAGCGTGCGCGCGGATTTCAGGTACGTTTCGTCGCGCACGACGGCCGCGAGAATGAACGTCGAGCCCGGCTCGATGATGTCGAGCGTCGTTTCGTGTCCGTCGTGGCGCGCGAACAGTTCGACCATGCCGCCGACGACGATATGCAGGAAATCGGGGAGGTCGCCCTCCTGAATGATCGTGACGCCCTCAGGGAACCGTTGCAGCAGCGCCGTGTCCATCAGTTCGGCGAAATGTGCCTCGCTGACCCGGTGGAACAGCGGCAGCGAGCGGACCGATTGGCGTTGTTGTGGGCGCACGATGTCATGTCTCCCCTGCGGTTTGGTCGCGACGATAGTGGCCGGGCGTGAAGAGCGATTGACATGCATCAAGCGAAGACTTCCCAAACGGCATGGCCGGTATTGCCGTCTGTCGAATTCAACTTCTTGAATTTAGTGCCAAGATGTCGCGCCGCCTGAAGTAGTAGTGTTGACCAATCTCAAAGCCCCGCGGGCCGAACCGAAGTTTTGTCGGCACGACCGTCCGCCACGGACGTATTCGGGGGCTTCCCATGCCAGAGACACAGGTCACCAGCGTCGCAGGCCAGGGCCGCGCGCTGTGGATGTCCACCATCGCCTTCACCGTCTGCTTTGCGGTGTGGACGATCTTCGCGATCATCGGCGTCCAGATTAAGCAGCAGCTCGGCCTCAATGAGACAGAGTTCGGCCTCCTGGTCGGCACACCTATCCTGACAGGGTCGCTGATTCGCCTGGCACTCGGCATCTGGACCGACCAGTACGGCGGCCGCCTGGTCTACACCGTGACCATGCTGGCGGCCGCGGTCGCCACCTTCCTGCTCTCCTATGCGCACACCTATCCGCAGGTACTGGTCGCCGCGCTCGGCGTCGGCATCGCCGGTGGCTCGTTCGCGGTTGGCATCGCTTACGTCTCGCGCTGGTATCCGACCGAGAAGCAGGGCACCGCGCTCGGCATCTTCGGCGCCGGCAATGTCGGCGCCGCGGTCACCAAGTTCTGCGCGCCATTCGTGCTCGTCGCATACGGTTGGCAGGTCACGGCGCAGGTCTGGGCGGTCGGCATCGCCATCATGGCGATCGTGTTCTGGTTCACCACCACCGATGATCCGATCCTGCGCGCCCGCCGCGCCCGCGGCGAAAAGCCCACCAGCGCCTGGCTCGAACTTGCCCCACTCAAGAACATCCAGGTGTGGCGCTTCTCGCTCTACTATTTCTTCGTGTTCGGCGCCTTCGTCGCGCTGTCGCTGTGGCTGCCGCGCTATCTGATCAGCGTCTACAACGTGCCGATCACGACGGCCGGCATGATCGCCGCCGCCTTCTCGTTCCCGGCCAGCGTGTTCCGCGCCTATGGCGGTCATCTGTCCGACCGGTATGGCGCGCGCCGCGTTATGTACTGGACCTTCATGGTCGCGGTCGCGGCTACCTTCGTCCTGTCTTATCCGCCGGCCGAATACACCGTCCACGGAATCAAGGGCCCGATCTCCTTCCACATGGAGATGGGCGTGGTGCCGTTCACGGTCATCGTCTTTGTGCTCGGCTTCTTCATGGCGCTGGGCAAGGCTGCCGTCTACAAGCACATCCCCGTCTACTATCCGAAGAACGTCGGGTCGGTCGGCGGCCTCGTCGGCATGATCGGCGGGCTTGGCGGCTTCGTGCTGCCGATCGCGTTCGGCGCGCTCAACGATCTCACCGGTATCTGGACGAGCTGCTTCATGCTGCTCTTCGTCCTCGTGACCGGTGCGCTCATCTGGATGCACCTCGCCATCCGGCAGATGGAGCGTGGTGTGGTCGGCGCGGCGCTCGCAAAGCTGCCCGAACTCCCCGAGATGCAGGAGATCCACAAGCCCGAGCACGTGGGCGCGCTCTCCGGCAAGATCCTTACGGACTGGCGTCCGGAGGACAAAACCTTTTGGGAGACGTCGGGCCGGGCCATCGCCCGCCGCAATCTCTGGCTTTCGATTCCGGCGCTGCTTCTGTCGTTCGCGGTCTGGCAGGTGTGGTCGGTCGTCGTCGCCAAGCTGCCGTCGGTCGGGTTCAAGTTCACCACGGATGAGCTGTTCTGGCTGGCGGCGCTACCCGGCATCTCCGGCGCGACGCTTCGCATCTTCTACTCGTTCATGGTGCCGATCTTCGGCGGTCGGCTGTGGACCACGGTCGCGACCTGGTCGCTGATGCTTCCGGCCGTCGGCATCGGTTATGCCGTTCAGAATCCCGATACGCCGTACTTCATCTTCCTGGGGCTCGCGCTGCTCTGCGGTCTCGGCGGCGGCAACTTCGCCTCGTCGATGGCCAACATCTCCTTCTTCTTCCCGCGGGCGGAGAAGGGCAACGCGCTGGCGCTCAACGCCGGCCTCGGCAATCTCGGCGTCAGCGTCGTCCAGTTCGTCGTTCCGCTCGCCATCACGGCCGGCGTGTTCGGTTGGCTCGGCGGCGATCCGCAGCCGATCAGCGCCACAGGTAAGCTCTGGCTTCAGAACGCCGGCTTTATCTGGGTGCCATTCATCGCGGTGAGCGCCTTCGCGGCGTGGTTCGGCATGAACGACATCGCCTCCGCCAAGGCCTCGTTCAGCGAGCAGGCGGTGATCTTCGAGCGCAAGCACAACTGGCTGATGTGCTGGCTCTACACCGGCACGTTCGGCTCGTTCATCGGCTACTCCGCCGGCTTCCCGCTGCTCGCCAAGACGCAGTTCCCCGCGGTCGACGCGCTCCAGTTCGTCTTCCTCGGTCCGCTGGTCGGCGCGCTGTCGCGCTCGGCGACCGGCTGGGTCTCCGACAAATTCGGCGGCGGCCGTGTCACCATCTGGGTCTGGGTCATGATGATGGTGGGCGTGCTCGGCGTCCTTTATTTCCTCGGCGTCAAGGACCAGCCCTACGCCTTCTGGGGCTTCTTCGCGATGTTCCTGGTGTTGTTCTTCGCCGCCGGCGTCGGCAACGCTTCGACCTTCCAGATGATTCCCAACATCATGCGCAGGGAGATGGACCGATTGATGCCGTCGGCCGACCGCGAGACGCGTCTGCGTCAGGCGGAAAAGGAGTCGGCAGCGATCACCGGCTTCACCTCGGCGATCGCAGCCTTCGGCGCGTTCTTCGTGCCGAAATCGTATGGCACGTCGATCGCCATGACCGGCGGGGTGCAGGCCGCACTGTGGGGCTTCCTCGCTTTCTACGTCTCCTGCCTCGTCATCACCTGGTGGTTCTACACGCGCCGTGGCGGGCTGCTCTACGACGTCGAGCGCGGCGGCACTTCCGCACCACCGTCGTCCTCGCCGCGTCCGCCCGCTGCCCCGCAACCCGCCGAGTAAGGACTGGGCAAGATGAGTCACTTCCTCGATCGTCTGACCTTCTTCACCCGCGCCAACGAGCCGTTCTCGAACAAGCACGGTATCGTCACGCACGAAGACCGGCGTTGGGAGGACGGATACCGCAAGCGTTGGCAGCACGACAAGATCGTACGCTCGACTCACGGCGCAAACTGCACCGGCTCGTGTTCGTGGAAGGTCTACGTCAAGGGCGGCATAGTCACCTGGGAGACGCAGCAGACCGACTATCCGCGCACGCGTCCGGAATTGCCGAACCACGAGCCGCGAGGCTGCTCGCGCGGCGCCAGCTACTCCTGGTATCTCTATTCCGGCAACCGCGTGAAGTATCCGCTGGTGCGCTCGCGGCTCCTGAAGCTGTGGCGCGAGGCGAGGGTGCTGCGCAAGCCGGTCGCGGCCTGGGCCTCGATCGTTGAAAGCCCCGACAAGCGCGAGGCCTACACGTCGAAGCGCGGCCTCGGCGGTTTCGTGCGAGCGACCTGGGAAGAGGTCACGGAAATCATCGCCTCGGCGAATGCCTATACCGTGAAGCGGCACGGCCCCGACCGCGTCATCGGCTTCTCGCCGATCCCGGCCATGTCGATGGTGTCTTACGCGGCCGGCTCGCGCTACCTGTCGCTGCTCGGCGGCGTCTGCATGTCATTCTATGATTGGTACTGCGACCTGCCGCCGTCATCGCCGCAGACCTGGGGTGAGCAGACGGACGTACCGGAGTCCGCCGACTGGTACAATTCCGGCTTCCTCATCCTGTGGGGATCGAACGTCCCGCAGACGCGCACGCCCGACGCGCACTTCTACACCGAGGCGCGCTATCGCGGCGCCAAGAGCGTCGTCATCTGCCCCGACTATTCGGAGGCTTCGAAGTTCGCCGACCTCTGGATCTCGGTGAAGCAGGGCACCGACGCCGCGCTTGCTATGGCCATGGGCCACGTGATCCTGCGCGAATTCCATATCGATCGGAAGGCCAAGTATTTCGACGACTATGTGCGCCAGTACACGGATATGCCGATGCTGGTGCAGCTCACGAAGCAGGATGGCAAGCTCGTGCCCGGGCGGCTCCTGCGCGCGTCCGACTTCGTGGGCGATCTCGGCGAGAGCAACAATCCGGAGTGGAAGACCGTCGCCTATGACGAGGCGACGAACGCGATCGTCGTGCCGCGCGGCTCGGTCGGCTTCCGCTGGGGCGAGAAGGGCAAGTGGAACCTCGAGGAGAAAAAGTCTGACGGCGCGGAGACCAAGCTGCGCCTGAGCCTCGCCGACACCAAGGATGAGCTCGCCGACGTCGGCTTCCCCTATTTCGGCAATCGCGAGCACGATCATTTCACCGGCACCGATCATCCGAGCGTGCTGGTGCGTAAGGTCCCGGCCAAGCGCGTCGCCTTCAAGGACGGCGAGACACTGGTCGCTTCGGTCTATGATCTGTTCGTCGCCAATTACGGCGTCGACCGCGGCTTCGGCGGCGAGCACGTCGCCAAGAGCTACGACGAGAACGTGCCCTATACGCCGGCCTGGGCGGAAAAGATCAGCGGCGTGCCGCGCGACCAGATCATCATGACGGCGCGCGAGTTCGCGTTGAACGCCGAGAAAACCAAGGGCCGTTCGATGGTCATCATCGGCGCGGCGATGAACCACTGGTACCACTGCGACATGAATTACCGCGGCGTCATCAATATGCTGGTGATGTGCGGTTGCGTCGGGCAGTCGGGCGGCGGCTGGTCGCACTATGTCGGCCAGGAGAAGCTGCGGCCGCAGTCGGGCTGGCTGCCGCTCGCCTTCGG
>DASTGR010000398.1:0-14380 GCA_035718885.1 Pseudolabrys sp.
AGCCGGTGCATTACCGGCCGATGTTCGGCGCCTTCGGCAAGGCGCTCACCGCCTCGTCGCTGGTGTTCGTGTCGAAGGCGGCGGTGCGCGGCAAACTGGGCGACAAGCTCGGCGTCGAGAAGGAGCTGGTCGCGGTCGAGAAGACGCGCTCGATCTCGAAGAAGAGCATGATTCACAACGACGCCACGCCCGACATCGAGGTGGATCCCGAAACCTACGAGGTGCGCGCCGACGGCGAGCTCCTGACCTGCGCGCCGGCGGCAGTCTTGCCGATGGCGCAACGCTATTTTCTGTTCTGATGTGAGTGGACTGCCGGGGAGAGTGCAATGATCTACGTGATCGCCCAGCTCAAGCTGAAGCCGGGCACGAGCGAACGCGCCGCGATCGAAGCGCGCAAGGTGGTGGAGGGCACCGTCAAGGAAGACGGCTGCCTGTTCTACGACTTCAACCTCAGCGTCACCGATCCGACGCGGCTGGTCGCGGTCGAACGCTGGGAGTCGAAAGAGGCACTGGCCAAGCACAACGAGACGGCGCACCTCCTGGCCTGGCGCAAGGTGGTCGCGGAGATCGTCGTCGAGCGCGACATCCAGGTCATCACGCCGGAGAGCGTCGAGCGCAAATGAAGCGCGTCACCGCGATCAAGCCTGCGGGCGAGTGGGACGTGGGCGCCGCCCGCGACGCCGTCGTGCTCGATGCGCAGGACCGTCACCGCCGCCGTGTCGTCTTCGTCGGCGAGGAAGGCGCTACCTATCTGCTCGACCTGCCGCGGCCGGCGCAGTTGCGCGACGGCGACGCGCTCGTGATCGAGGACGGCACTTTTGTGCGGGTGAGCGGCAAGCCGGAGCCGCTGGTCGAGATCGGCGCTTCGAGCGCGCATGAGCTGGCGCGGCTCGCCTGGCACATCGGCAATCGCCATATCGAGGTGCAGATCGCAGGCGAGACGTTGCGCATCCGCCGCGACCATGTGCTGGAGGAGATGCTGCGCGGCCTCGGCGCGACCCTGACGTTCGTCGACGCGGTGTTCGATCCCGAGCACGGCGCCTATGCGCAGGGCGGGCATGGCCATGGGCATTAAACGTCGCCGTGCTTCCTTAACCCTCCCCCCGCGGAGCGGTGGGGAGGGTCGGCGCGCATCGCGTCAGCGATGTGCGACGGGGTGGGGGGATTTGTCTGCGCAAGTCTCGCCCCCCACCCCCGACCCCTCCCCACCGCTCGCAGCGCTCGCGGGGGGAGGGGAGCACAGCCTCTACCGCCTCATGGCGTGGCTGTCGCCGGCCTATCCGGTCGGCGCCTTCTCCTATTCGAGCGGCATCGAATGGGCGGTGGAGTCGGGCGACATCGTCAATGCCGAAACGCTCAAAGGGTGGCTCGCCACCATGCTGACCGACGGCGGCGGCTTCTGCGACGCGGTGCTGTTCGCGCATGCTTATCGCGCCGTGCACGACAATGCGGCGCTGTGCGACATCGCCGAACTTGCCGCCGCGCTGGCGCCGTCGAAGGAGCGGCATCTGGAGACGACGGCGCAGGGCAACGCCTTCGTCGAGACGACCCGCGCGACCTGGCCCTGCGCCGCGCTCGACCGGCTCAAGGCCACGTGGGACGGCCCGGTTGCCTATCCCGTCGCCGTGGCGGTTGCCGCCGCCGGTCACGGCATCGCAATCGAGCCGGCGCTCGCAGCCTTCCTGCAGGCGCTAATCGCCAACTGGGTGTCCGCCGGCGTGCGCCTCGTGCCGCTCGGCCAGACCGACGGCCAGCGCGTCGTCGCCGCGCTCGAGCCGGCCGTCGCCGCGACGGCGCAGCGCGCGCTCTCCACCGCGCTCGACGACATGGGCGCGTCGGCGTTCCGCGCCGATCTCGCCTCGCTGCGGCACGAGACGCAGTACACCCGCCTGTTCAGGTCATGATTTCGTTCGCGCCTCCCTCCCCGCTGTCATCGCCGGGCTTGTCCCGGCGATCTCGATCAGCGAGGCAGCGCGCTGCCAACCTAAGCGAGATGGCCGGGACAAGCCCGGCCATGACGGAGTGATGAGATGAGCAAGAATTCAAATGGCCCGCTTCGTGTCGGTGTCGGCGGCCCGGTCGGCTCCGGCAAGACCGCGCTGATGGATCGCCTGTGCAAGTCGCTCCGCGACAAATACGAGATCGCCGCGATCACCAATGACATCTACACCAAGTGGGATGCCGAATATCTCGTGCGCTCCGGCGCGCTGGCGCCCGAGCGCATCGCCGGCGTCGAGACCGGCGGCTGCCCGCACACCGCGATCCGCGAGGACGCCTCGATCAATCTCGCCGCCATCGCCGAGATGCGCGCGAAATTTCCCGATCTCGATCTGGTGCTGGTGGAATCCGGCGGCGACAATCTCGCCGCCACCTTCTCTCCCGAGCTCGCCGACATCACCATCTATGTCATCGACGTCGCCGCCGGCGAGAAGATCCCGTCCAAGGGCGGGCCGGGCATCACGCGCTCCGACCTGCTGGTGATCAACAAGGTCGACCTTGCGCCGCATGTCGGCGCGTCGCTCGATGTCATGGAGCGGGATGCGAAGCGCATGCGCGGGCAACGCCCCTTCGTCTTCGCCAATATGCAGACGGGGACAGGCGCGGAGGAGATCGCGCGCTTCATCGAAAGCAAGGGTGGCCTGACCGCCTAGCGGCTAGACCGCTTCGGCCAGCATGTCGCGCGCGATGCCGTTCGACGCGGCGAGCCTTTCATTGGCCGCCGCCATGCTCACGGCGAAGATCGCGCGGCGCGCAAGTCGCCACTCCTCGCGTTCGCCGCGGCGCGCCCAATGCACCAGCTTCCTCGCGGCCAGCCGCTGCATGCGTTCGATGTTGGAAGCATCGAGAACGCCGGCGCGGATCAATCGCGTACAGGCGAGATCGAACGCCTGCCCCATCGCCTTCACGGCGTCGTCGTCCAGTCCAGTCTGTTCAGCCGCACGCATGGTCACACCCGTATTTTCCGGGAAAACTCGGGCGAAACACCAAGGTTCCTGCCTACACGCGTCGGTGAACGGTATCGCGCTTGAGCAAGATCAATGTGCGCCATCGGACCATAGGGGAGGCTTTCGATGACCTTACAAAAGAATGGAGCCAATCCATGGAGACCCCTGTTCAGCTTGATTTTCAGGGCCTGGAGGCCAAGCCCGACCTGCGCGGCGCCGTCGACCGCCACATCGCGCAGCTCGAGGAACGCTTTGGCCGCGTCACGGCGGGCCGCATCGTGCTGAAAGCCCCGGGCGGCCACCACCGCAACGGCGGCCTCTACGAGATCAACATCCGGCTCGCTCTGCCTGAGGGACGCGAGGTGAATATCGGGCGCACGCCGCAGAGCGACGAACGGCATGCCGATCTCGCTTATGCGCTCAACGACGCTTTCAAGCGCGCGCGGCGGCAACTCCAGGATCAGGTCGACCGCATGAGCGGCAATGTGAAGACGCACGCCCGTCCGTGATGCGAGACTCTGTCGTCACCGGGCCATGACAACCTCAGCGCCAGTTAACTCGCAATGTCGATCCGCAATCTCGACCGGATGTTCCGCCCGAAATCGGTGGCGGTGATCGGCGCGTCCGACCGGCCGCATTCGGTCGGCGCGGCGCTGATGCGTAATCTGACGCAAGGCGGCTTCGAAGGCCCCGTCGTGCCGGTCAATCCCCGCGCCGCCGCCGTGCACGGCATCATGGCCTACAGGGACGTAGCCGCTCTGCCGATCGTGCCCGACCTTGCCGTAATCGCGACACCACCCGACACGATCGCGCCGCTCGTCGATGAGCTGGGCCGGCGCGGCACGCGCGCGGCCGTGATCCTGACGGCGGGCTTCGCCGAGGGCGAGGCCAAGGTCGGCCGCGCGCGTGAGACTCAATTGCTGGATGCGGCGCGGCCGCACCTCTTGCGCATCGTCGGCCCCAATTGCCTCGGCCTCGCCGTGCCCGGCATCGGGCTCAATGCCACCTTTGCGCCGGCTTCGGTGCTTCCCGGCAACATCGCCTTCCTGACGCAGTCCGGCGCCATGGCGACCACCGTGCTCGACTGGGCCCTGCCGCGCGGCATCGGCTTCTCGGCCATCGTGTCGATGGGCGACATGAGCGACGTCGATTTCGGCGACCTGCTCGATTATTTCGCGCTCGATGACGCGACCAGGGCAATCCTCATCTACGCCGAGGCGATCACGCATGCGCGCAAGTTCATGTCGGCTGCGCGCCGGGCTGCCCGCGTCAAGCCGGTGATCGTCGTCAAGGGCGGCCGCGCCGCGGAAGGCGCGCGAGCGGCGGCATCGCACACCGGCGCGCTCGCCGGCACGGATGTGGTCTACGAGGCCGCGTTCCGCCGCGCCGGGATGCTGCGCGTCAACGAGGTCGAAGAATTGTTCGACGCCGCGGCGACATTGGCGCGGATGGGCCCCGCTGCGGGCAACCGGCTCGCCATCGTCACCAATGGCGGCGGCGCCGGGGTGCTGGCGACCGACCGGCTGATCGAGGAGGGCGGCAAGCTTGCCACGTTGAGCCCTTCGACGCTGGAGAAGCTCAATCGCGTTCTGCCGCCGACCTGGAGCTATGCCAATCCGGTCGACATCATCGGTGACGCGGATGCGGAGCGCTACGCCCATGCGGTGGAGGCGCTCATGGACGACGATGGCGTCGACGCGCTGCTCGTTTCCTATTGTCCGACCGCGATCGTCTCGGCGGAGGATGCCGCCAGGGGTCTGATCGGCGCGCTGCAAAGGATCAAATCTTCCAAGAACGTCTTCGCCTCGTGGATGGGCGAGGCCAGCGTCGGCGCCGGACGCGCCGCGCTCGCGGCGGCGAAGATTCCGGACTTCGAGACGCCGGAGCGCGCCGTCCGTGCCTTCATGTATCTCGTGCGCTACCGGCAGAGCCGGGCGCTTCTGCTCGAAACCGCGTCATCGGTGCCTGCGCTGCCCGCAGACACCGGCAAGGCGCGCGCGCTTGTCACCGGCGCGCTTGCCGACGGCCGCGAATGGCTCGATCCCGCCGAATGCGCCGCGTTCTTTTCCTGCTACGGCGTGCCCTTCGCGCGCACCGAGGCGGTCGCCGACGCGAAAGCGGCGGCCGCATTTGCCGCCGAGATCAAGGGGCCCGTCGCGCTGAAGATCCGCTCGCGGGACATTACGCACAAATCCGACGTCGGCGGCGTCGCGCTCGACCTTGATACGCCGCAAGCGGTCGAGGCGGCGGCGCGGGCCATGCAGGAGCGAGTAAGGCGTGCCAAACCGGGAGCGCGGTTGGAAGGCTTCATCGTGCAGCAGATGGTGCAGCGGCCGGGCGCCTTCGAACTGATCGCAGGTGTCACATCCGACCCGACCTTCGGCCCTGTGATCCTGTTCGGCCATGGCGGAACCGCCGTCGAAGTCCTGCGCGACAAGTCGCTCGAACTGCCGCCGCTCAACACCGCTCTCGCGCGCGCCCAGATCGAGCGGACGCGCATCGCCGCGCTGCTGAAGGGCTATCGCGACCGCCCGGCCGCCGACATTGACGGTGTCGTCAACATATTGATGCAGCTAGGCCGCATTGCCGCCGAGCATGCCGAGATCGCCGAGATCGACATCAATCCGCTGCTGTGTGACGCGGATGGCGTGATAGCGGTCGACGGCCGTATCCGCGTTCGCGCGACGAGCGCGCCGGCCGAAGCGCGCCTCGCCATTCGTCCCTATCCGCAACGGCTCGAGAGCGATGTCCGAACCGTGGGCGGCAGCCTCTTTTCGGTGCGGCCGATCCGCCCGGAGGACGAGCCGGCGCTGCGCCGCTTCGCCGAGGAAGTGGATTCCGCGGACCTCTGGCACCCGGTGTTCGCGTTGCTGCGCGAAAAGACCCACGAGACCGCGGCGCGGCTCTCCCAGATCGACTACGACCGCGAGATGACGATGGTGGCGTGGGCGGACGGCCGCATCGCCGGGTTGGCGCGTTCGGCCGCCGATCCGAATTTCGACGAGGCGGAAGCGGCGGTGATTATCCGCGCCGATCTGCGCGACAAGGGGCTGGCGACGCATTTGCTGCAATTGCTGCTGAGCGCGGTTGCGGATCAGGGCGTGCGTCGGGCCGTTCTGATCTATCCGGCGAGGCTCGACCGGGTACAGGCCATCGCGGCAGAACTCGGGTTTATTGCCGCACCCGACAAGACCGATCCGTCGCTCATGCGCGCGGTGCGCGCGCTCCGCTAGATCGTCCGAACGATCAGGCCATGGCCGCGAGCCGCCGAAGGGCCGGATCGAGATGGCGTTCCGCGGCCTGCCGGACGGCGTCGCTTGCCTCGCGGCGCTTGGCCTCGCCGTCGGGCGCAAACCCCTGATGCGGCGCCTTGACGTCGCGTTCGGTCACCGCCTCCATGGCCGCGCGTTCCGCCGGGCTCACCGTGACGCCGAAGTGCGGCAGGATCGCCGAGAATACCGCGCCCGGCAGGTCGCGATAATCGATCGTGAGGCCGCCGCCGATTGCCGCGTGGTCCGCGGCCGCGTTGCAGATCGCGCCGAGCACCCGCGCGCAGTAATCCTCGTCCGGCACGGCGTCGTCGAGGTCGATGCCGAAAAACCGCGGCGGGAAGAACTGCGGCAGCATCTGCGAGCCACGCTGGCGCATGTGCGAGACCAGGACCTCGACCGGATCGCGGTGGAGGAATATCCACGGCGTTTCGGGGAAGGCGCGGCGGAACAGCGGCAGCGCCAGCGCGTGCCATGCGTCCAGCTTGAGCACGAAGGGCCGGCCGCCGCGTCGGCCGAATGCGGCGGTCATGGCGCGCAATGCGGCGACGGCAGCGTCTTCGCCGCCGAGCAGCGAGAATTGCAGCACATCGTCGAGCGGCGGGGGTTCGGAAATGACCAGGCTGGCTTTGAGCCCCATGATCATTTGCGCCACGAGCGTCGACCCGCAACGCGACATGTGGAAGATCAATCCGTCGGGGGCGCAGCCCGGTTCGGCCGATTTGACGAAGTCGGCGATCGTCATGCGGTAGCGAAAGGCGCGATTGAAAGGCAGGTGCCTCAGATGGCGGACGGTGTCGTAGTAGAACGGCGCCGTTAGCCTCGTCGCGCCGGCACGGAGCCAGTCGATGCTCGGCTCCGGCGCGAGCACGTTCGTCTCGGCCGGCAGCCAGGCGGTGGAAGGCCACGCCGATCCGTCAGGCGGGCGCGCGTTGAACCGCTCGATTCCCAGCATGTCGGGCCCGATCAGCGTTGCCGCGGCGGCGGCCGAAAGCGCCATGCCGTGCTGCGCGGCTTCCGCGACGAGCGCGCTGACAAAAGCCTGCTGTTCGACGACCGCCGCGAGCCGCTCTTGCAGCGCCAGATCGGCGTGCACGGCCGCGCGCAGGTCGCGCCAGTCCGCCTGCTCGGTCGGAACTTCGGTCATCGCGCTCTCATCACGGCCAAGAACGACTTGGCGAGCCGGAAAAGCTGATCTACCATGGCGCGTGTTACGGAACTAAACACTCAAAGGTAGATAACGTGGGAGCCGGGACTTTCGAAGGCTTTGCCGGCCATCTGCACGGCACCTTTTCCGTTGCGGTCGGCGAAGGGACAGTCGAGATGACGCTCGTGCAGGCCACCAAGGGCAAGCCGCGGGATTTGGACGGGCTGCGCAAAGAGCCGTTCGCGCTCATCTTCAAATGCGCCAATCCGGTCATTCTGCCGCAGCGGACCTATCCGTTCGAGCGCCAGGGCTTCGGCAAGATGGATATCTTCATCGTGCCGGTCGGCCGCGAACGCGACGGTGTGATCTACCAGGCCGTGTTCAATTGAGCGTCTCACGGCGCGCCGTCTCCTGGACGCGTCTCGTCGCCCGCCGGTCGGTCCTGCATCGAACCGACGCCCCGGAGCGGCCGCCACAGCATCGCGAGATGCGGCGGCGCGATCGCCGTGACCGTGAATCCGAAACGCTCATAGAGCCCACGTGCCGGATTGCCCTGTTCAACGGTGAGCGCGACCTCGGCGGCAGCGCACGCGGCCGCGGCGAGCACCGCGTCGAGCAACGCGCCGCCGAGGCCGCGCCGGCGCGAGGATGGCAGGAGCGCGATATCGACGATTTGCCACGGAAGCCCCGCGCGTTCGACGATCAGACGCCCGACGGGCGCGCCCTTTGCGGTCACGATTAGCCGCTCGGCGTGCGGATATTCGCCCGCATAGTGCGCGGTCTGAAATTGAAATTGCTGATCGAGAAAGGCCCCGCGCGTCGCCGCCGGCCAGCCGGCGAGAACGGCCGCATCGGGCCGCGCGCTCTCGAACAGGCGACGCTCGAAATCCCGATCGGAGGATCGTGCCGGGCGCAGCCCATAGCCTTTGGACGCGAGCGGCCGCGGCAAGGCGATCGCCGGCAGTGCGGAGTCCGGACGCTGCGGCACGGTCAGTTGCGCGACGGGAAGATCCCGAACTGGCAGATCTGGAAATTGACGGTGAGCAGCGGCTGCACGTTGTTGTGCCCCTGCGATCCGCCGGCCTGTCCGATCGCTTTCGGGGAGAAGGCAACGGGCGGCGTCGCCGTATTCGTGTACAGCTTTCCAGGGCTCGCGGTGCTGAAGGTCGAGCCGTTGACCGGCCCTGCCGTTTCCGTACCTGCGGTGCCTTTGGCGCCGTAGGCGGCATGATTGTGCATCGGCATTTGTTGAATCGTGAGCGTCTCGGTCGTCGTGCCGACCTGCTCGCCGAGCTGCCAATTTGACAGGCCCGGTCCCTGACCGGAGCTCATGGCCGCGTTGCCCTGCATGTTGGGCAGGGCGAATGTGGTCGTTCCATTGCCGCCGAAGGTGGTGCCGAGGATGGAGAACAGGGCCGCGTTTTGCGCGATCGACAGGATCTGGCCATCGCAAAAGGCCCAGTCCCGCATCGCGAAGGTGAATCCGAAGGCGCGGATTTCGCCGATGTATGGCTGCGACATGGTGGTCGATCCTGGTGCTAGTTGCGGCTCGGATAAACGCCCTGGAGGGCGATCGTGAAATTCAGCGTCAACGTCGGCATCATGTTGGGATGCGGTTGCGTGTTGCCGGTCATCCCGACGGCGGCGGAGGAGAGCGGAGCAGCCGTGTTGCCCTGCATCGCGATGTACAGATGCGGCGTACCCGAGCTCGCCACCGCCGTGCCGAGCAGCACGGTCGGCCCGATTGTCGACGTGTTGGCGTTGGCCTGCGTCGCGAAGAAACCGTGATTGTGCCCCGGCAGGTTGCTGAGCAGCAGCGTCACTTGCTCCTGGCCGCTCATCTCTCCCATGACCCGGTTGCTCAGTCCGTTTCCCTGACCCTGGCCGACCGGCGCGCGCCCGCGCAGGTCCGGCAAGCCGAAGGTGACGACGCCGTCGCCGCCATAGGTGGTGCCGAGCAGCGAATACAGCGCCGTGTTCTGAGCGATCGAGAGAAGCTGACCGTTGGAAAACGCCCAGGTTCTGGGTGCGAAATTGCCGCCGAACATACGGACGTCGCCGAGATAAGGTTCCTGCATCGGAATGTCCCCCTGAGCTGTCGATGAAGTCCCAACCGCTCAGTTGCGTGATGGGAAGATGCCCTGTGTCGCGATCGAGTAGTTCATCACGACGTAAGGCTGCATGTTGTTGTGCGGGAAGCTGCTGCCGGCGGGTGTGATCACGGTCGGGGCCAGCGCGAAGGGCGTCGTATCCGGCGCCAGATAGTCGACGCCGGGGGAGTTGTCGGTCCCGATGACACCTTGCGGCAATAATTGATCGCCGGTGGTCGACGTGCCGACGAAGCTGTGGTTGTGCATCGGCATGGTCGGCAAAGTGAGCGTCACCGTCTCGCTGCCATCCATTTCGCCCTGCACGTATGTGCTGCTGCGGTGGATGGCGGCGCGGCCGCGCAGGTCGGGCAGCGCAAAGTTTTGAACGCCATTGCCGCCGTAGATCGTGCCCAGCAGAGCGAACAGCGCCTGATTCTGGGCTATCGGAAGCAGGGCCCCGTTGCACAAGGCCCAATAGCGGGGCGGCCAGTTCCACGGGAAAAGACGGATTTCGCCAACAAACGGCGTCGCCATGAAGGTCTCCCCCAACCTTTATTTAAGTTGTATCTATCATGCACATCATGCGTCGGTTGTGCAACTTAAAAGGATGAATAAATAAATATTCCCGTTTTTATAACTTTTGAGAACGGGATGAGAGGCGATTTCGGCTCCGTTGGGCCGCTTCGGGGCTCGGGCAGGCGTGGGTACGACTCTGGAGAGAATTGCGCCGGGCCGAAGTATCGTCTAGGTTGTGTATCTGGCATTACGCATACGCGGCATACGGGGGGCGTCCCAGCAATGTCGAATTCCGACGGATACGCTTTTGGTCCAAAAGGCGAGCTGGGCGAAGCCGGTCTTCGCAGGCCCTGGGCGACACCGGTTGTCATCTTGGCGACGAAAGCCTCCGGCACTGACAAATTGACCGTGTCCGGCACCTTCGACCATTTCTATCCGGTGCTCAGCACCACGGTCGGCCCGCCTTCGTGACGTGCGAGCGGCCTAACCCCTAGGTGTTTCGCCGCCACATCCGGTCCAGATAGCGCGCCAGGGTGAAAGCCTGCATGGCGCGGTGCGTCTCCTGCTCCCAACCCGAATTGTGATCGTCGGCGCGACGCGCGGCGAGCAAATCCCTGATCCGGGCGAAGTCGATGTAGCGGCAGAGTTCGTCCGAGCGCTCCATGCGTGCGATCTCGGCCAATAATTGCGGCTCGATCGTTTTGACCCTCATTTGGAAGTCTGGAATTTCGTCGTCGTTCTTTCGCCAACGCGTTTGGAATTCGGGCGGATAGACATCCTGGAGAGCCGCCCGGGCGAGCGCGCGGCTGCGTCCGCTGTTCAGATGGAGCCGCGGCGGAATGGCCAAGGCGAGTTCGACGACGCGCTTGTCGTGGAAGGGCCGGCTCACCTCCGCGCCGTGCGCGCTCGCTCTCTCGGCGCCGCCCGCAGTTGCACCGTCCATGATCTTTCGCTGAATAAAGCGGAGCCGCTCCAGCGGGTCGGCAGATTGAAGCGGTGCGTTGTCCGCGCCGAGGTTTCCGGGCTCGGCGAGTTCCCCGGTCCACGCTTGATTGACGGCGCCGTACGGCAGGGAGGGCTTGCCGCCACGTTTCATGCGCCGCAAAGCCGTCATCAGACGCGGCAGCAGTGGAAAGGCCAATTCATTGATGACCGTGGCACGCCACCTTTCCTCCGCGAGCCGGCGATGTGCGCGCAGTTCGGCCAGGAACAGCCGCACGTGGCCGGACTTCAGCAGATGCGCAAGGAGGCCCCCGCCGCGCGGGTTCAGAGTGTAGTCGCCGCCATGACCGTCCATGATCAGGCGCGCTCCGGCGCGCGCCGCAATCCCGATCATTGCATTGGTGACGACCCCATAGGGACCAACGAACAGCCCGCTCTCGGCGAAACCACGCTCCATGCCCGCCAGGAGGTCGAGATCTTCGCGTGCGTAATAGCGCACGTCCAGATGCGGCATATCGCGCGCGCACATCTCGACCCATCGCCGCGCGTGGCGGATCGTGCCGCGATAATCCGCAGGCATCACCGACGCAACCGCGACAAGCTTGCGGCCCGATCCGGCCAGGGCCGGGCCCGCCAGGCCGGCGATCGCTGCGCTGTCGTAGCCGCCGCTCAGCAGCAGGCCCGGCGGGTGCAGTAGACGGCGAATCCTGCAACTCACGGCTTCGCCAAGGACGCGCCGGTAGGCAGCGACGTAATAGGCCTTGTCGCGGTTTTCGTGAGCCGGGTCTGGGCGCGGCTCCCAATAGCGCCGCGCCGCGACTTCGCCGGACGCTCCGATCGTCATCACGGTCGCGCCCGGCAGACCCTCGATGCCGTCGAAAGCGGTCGCCCCGGGAACATGATTCAAGCGCGCGGCGCCGATCAGCCCGGCGGCAACCCGCTCCATGGACAGGCGCTGCGGCACGTCCGGTAGCGCCATCAGCCCCTTGAAACTGCTGGCGAAGGCGAAGAAGTCCTTACCGCGATGATACTGGATCGTGCGCTGGCCCATGTGGTCGCGCGCGAGCACGAGCTTTCCTGCGCGGCCGTCCCACAGCGCGAAGGCGAAATCGCCGAGCAGGCGTTCGGCGCAGGCTTCGCCCCACTGCTTATAGGCGCGCAGGAGGAGCGCGCTGTCCGGCATGTCGCGCAATTGCTGCGCCGGAATCTGCAGGTCGGCTGCCAATTCCTCGCGATTGTCGATGCGGCAATCGGCGACCAGCGTCAGATCGGCCTCGACGTCGCGAAGCGGCTGGCGCTCGAACATGTCCTCGTGATTGACGCGCAACAAACAGTGGCCGAGACCGACGGAGCCCTGCACCAGGAATCTGCGCGCGTCCGGTCCGCGCAACGCGAGCGCATTGCTTATGCGCTCGAGGTCGTGCTCGGAGGCGCGCGCGCCGTCGAAGCGCAGGATGCCGAGGATCGCGCTCATGGGTCAGGGCCGCCTTGCGCCGAAAGGGTGCGCCGCTGCCGGCACCGTCAATCAGCCGCCGCGCCGGCGTGTGCCGCTTTCAAGATCATGTACGTCGCAAACAGAGGAAAGCCCGCCATGTACGCGAGGAAGGCCGCGTCTCCCGAACGCGCGATCACAAAGGGATAACCGCCGCTCATATCTTCCTCCAGGGCAGAACCGTCACGCCATTTTCGATCTTCATACGAAACACGCGATTTCGGCGAAGCCGTTCGCCAACGGATAGCCCGTCACCTCGACGCCCGCGGCGTCGAGCCAGGCGTGGGCGTCGAACGGCTTTGCCTCGCCCTTGGCCGCGCCGAAATGCATGACGCTTGCCACGCCGCGCCGCCTGAGCATCACCCGCGCCGCCATCGCCTGCGGCAGGCACACGGCCCGGAACGGCACGTAACGCGCCGCGCGCGTCACCGCCCAGCCGATTTCGGCCGCCGCCTGCGCGCTGCGCGCGCTCGGCGCGGCTGCGAGGCGGCGCGCCTCGTCGGGTGGCACGAAGCGGCCGAGGCGTCGCGCCAATCTTGGAAAGGGAATGAAAAGCAGCGCCAGGCGCGCCAGAAGCAGGCACAGCACCGCCTCGGCGACGAGCGCCCTCCGGCGCGGGCCGACCTGGTGAAACCTAACCAGCAGGCGTCTGATCAAGCGCAATCGCGCCATGTTTCACCAGTTCGCTGAGAAAGCTCTCGACCTCGGAGCGGCAGACGTCGGGGTCGACCTCGTATTCCTGTTGCAGCCGATCGCAGACGGCCGCGACGTCGCTCGGTGTCTCGATGATGTCCCAAATGCGGGCGCCGACCTCGGACAGGCCGATGTAATTCCCTTTTTCGGCGCTCATCATCACCAATTCGTCGCCGACCCTGGCCGAGAGCCAGTCGCCTTGCCTGCGCACCATCACGCCGCCTCTCCTTCGATTGCTTCGGATGACAGGCGATAGCCGAGCCGCTGCATCATCGGTGCGTGCGCCCGCTCGATCCGCTCGATCTGCTCCGCGGTCAATTCGTCGCGCCACGCACCGGCCTCGCCGCGGCGGAAAAAGCCATTCGGTGTCCGGGGCGGCGCCTCGCGGAAGCCGGTTTCGCGCTCCTGACGCTTCAGTTCCGAAAAATCCGCGAAGGCGACCGCGCGGGCGATGTCCTCGTCGCTGGCGACGCGGCCGGCAAAGGCCAGTGCGCGCGTCAGCGTTCCGGCCGTGTCCGCCTTCAGGTCTTCGTAGCGGATGAGATGATGCGGGATGTCCGGCTGCGACAGCCAGCTCTCGGCGTGGCCGCTCCAGCCGCGAAGCTGCTGGCGAAGCTGGTTCTGCTGCCGGTCGGACGCGCCGCAGAATGCGGCGGCTTTGTCGCTCATGAAATCGATCGCCGCGTCGATCGTCGAGTGATTGTGGTTCGCCAGCGACGGCGCCACGTCCCGTGGATCGCGCACGATGACGATCGCACCGTCGGCGCCTCTCGCTCCGCCGAGCAGCGCCTCGCCCTGCGCGGTGTCGGTATAGGCGTCGTGGCACTTCACGAAGCGGACAGGCAGCACGTGGTGCTGCTCGTCATATTCGTCGTCCGCCGCGCCGGCCCGAAGCTCTTCGTAGACACGCGGCCGCAGAGCGTCGATCTCCTCGTGCGTCAGTAGTCCGGAGTCGATGAGCGTCAAATGGTCGAACGGGGCGCGTGCGCTGGCTATTCCGCCGCGTTCCGGCAGGTCGTTGATGTCGGCGGGCTGGTCCGTCGCCGACAGATTGGCGACCAGCATCCGGAACCAGGTGTTGCCGGACTTCGGATAGGAAGCGAGCCAGACGGTGCGCGTCATGCGGCGCGCTCCGCCAGGCGCAGGTCGCGCCAGTGAGCTTCCAGCATGGCGATCGTTGCCGGCACCTTGCCGAAATCGAGCTGACGCGTGAGATAATAAATGCCTGCGGCATTCGCGATCGCTGCTGCGGCGCGGAAGTATTGCGGCCGTTGCTCGAGCCGCCG
>DASTGR010000399.1:0-2650 GCA_035718885.1 Pseudolabrys sp.
GCGCCGGAAGGCGCCTCTCTTCTTCGGAAGGGAGGGGACGCCTTCGCAAAGCGTCCCACCGGGTGGCTTCGCCGGCCACCCATCGGGGGTTTCGCACACCCCCGCGTCTGCCGGCGCTCCGCTCCCCTCGAGGGAGCGAAGGATTGGACTTCCGCGAGGGCCTGCCCGGGGCCGACATCAAGAATACGGGCGATGAGTCACGCCCGCGCTGTTTGACAATTGAATCGGTGATGAGAAGGGTGAAGCAAGAAACCTACGTTCTGATCGTATGCAGCCCGCCCAATCGGCCGACCAGCGCATTGGCGCCGATCGCAATCACGAACAGCACGATCAGGTTGGCGTACATGCGCGGCATGTCGAAGGTCGAATAGGCGTTGATGATGAGGAAGCCGATGCCCTTGTTCGACAGCTTGGTCTCGGCGAGCAGCGTACCGATCAACGCGATGCCTAAGCCCAGCCGCACGCCGTTGATGATCGGATGGCGCATCGCCGGCAGGTAGATCTTGGTGATCATTTGCCGCGTGTCGGCGCGGAACGAGCGGCCGACGCGGATCAGCACCTTGTCGATCTGCCGCATGCCGGCGGCAACCGAGAGCGCGACCGGGAAGAAGCACGACAGTGCGCCGAGCGCGACCTTCGAGCCGGAACCGACTCCGAACCACATGATCATGACGGGGAAGAAGATGATCTTCGGCGTCGGCCCGAGATAATAGAGATAGATCTCGAACGCGCGCGCGAGGAAGCGGTTCGCGCCGAGCACGAGGCCGACGACGACGCCCAGGCCGCCGCCGATCGCCAGCGCCGCCGCAATCTCGCCGACGGTGACGCTCAGGTGAAAATAGTATTCGCCGCCCGACAGCAGCGCGACGAGCGCCGTGGCGATCTTGAACAGCGGCGGTACGACGTCGCGGTAGAGAAGGCCGGAGCGCGCCATGCCTTCCCAGATGACGAGCGCCGCAACGATCAGCGCGATGCGCAGCAGCGTCACGGCGCGCAAGCCCGCGCGCGGCGGCGATTTGGTCAGTTGCCCGGTCGCAGCCATCGCTCGGCCTTTTCCAGTGCCATGAAGAAGACGACGCTCACCAGGATCACGAAGCAGATCGCGGCATAGGTGCCGGGCAGGTCGTAGCGTTCGGCGAGATCGTTGATGAGCTGGCCGAGCCCGCCATAATTGATCAGGAACTCGACGCCGACGACATTGATCAGCGCGAAGATCAAGCCCAGCCGCACGCCGGTGAAGATGGTCGGCAGTGCTGCCGGCAGCATGATCTTCCAGAACTGCTGGCCGGCGGAGAGATTGAAGCTGCGGCCGACATTGACCAGAACCTTGCGCGTGCCGGCCAGTCCCTCGACCGTCTTGAGGATCACCGGCGGCAGGGCGGCGACGAAGCCGATCATGATGATGGTCCAGGCGTTGCGACCGAAGATCACCATGAACAGCGGGTAGGCGAGCACGACGGGCGCTGCGGCCAGCGCCGCGACCCAGGTCTCGACCGCCTGCTGAAGCAATTTGTAGCGATGCAGCAGCACGCCGCCGGCGACGCCGAACACCGTGATCATCACGCCCGTCGTCAGGCACTCGCCGATTGTGAGGAAGAAGCGGCGGACGATGTGCTCTTCCATGATGACGCGGCCGAAGGCGGCCAGAACATGGGAGGGCGGCGGCATGATGTATTCGGAGATGACGCCGGCGCGGATCAGCCCCTCGAGCGCCGCGAAAACCAGCACTACGCAGCCGAGGCCGGCCGCCGCCGGTGCGAATTCGGCGAGCGGAGAACGGCGCGCGGGTGCGGCGGTGCTCAACTGTGCGCCTCGTGCAGCATGTGGGCTTCTTCGTCCTTCATGCCGCGGCTCGCTTCCTCGCGCAGGTCGCTCCAGATCTGCGCGACGTAACGGCCGAAGGCCTCGCTGCCGACGATGTCGGAGGTGCGCGGGCGCGGCAGGTCGATCTCGACGATGCGCTTCACGCGGCCGGGACGGTAGGTCATCACCAGGATGCGGTCCGACATCTGCACCGCCTCGGTGATGTTGTGCGTGATGAGCAGGGTCGTCTGCTTGAGCTGCTGCTGGATCTGCAAGACCTTGTCGCCGAGCAGGAGCCGCGTCTGCTCGTCCAGCGCGGCGAAGGGTTCGTCCATCAAGAGGATCTTCGGCTCGGAGGCGAGCGTGCGTGCGAGCGAGACGCGCTGGCGCATGCCGCCGGAGAGTTCGCCCGGGAACCGCGTCTCGAAGCCATCGAGTCCGACCATCTTGATGAAGTGGCGGGCGCGCTCGATGCGTTTTGCCTTCGGCATGCCGGTGAGTTCGAGCGGGAAGGCGACGTTGTCCGTGACGTTGCGCCAGGGAAAGGTCGACTCCTCCTGGAACACCATGCCGATCGACTTGTGCGGGCCGTCGATGGTCTCGCCGGCGACCTTCACCGTACCCTGGTGCTGGCCGAGCAGTCCGCCAATGACGTTGAACACGGTCGACTTGCCGCAGCCCGACGGGCCGATGATCGAGAGGAATTCGCCTTGGCGCACGGAGAACGACACATCGTCGACCGCGGTGACGGGCCCTTCCGCGGTCTCGAAGCGGACACCCAGTCTGTCGGCGACGAGGATGGGGTTGTCCATCGCGGCTTACTCGCTTTTGGCGCGGGTCATGACCG
>DASTGR010000400.1:0-6004 GCA_035718885.1 Pseudolabrys sp.
TTGGCGTCGAAGCCGCGCGCCTTCATCACGTTCCAGACCAGCGGATTGAACACCGGCAGCGTCAGGCTCGAGACCTTGATCACCGGTCGGTCCTGGGCGCGGGCCGGAAGGACGGCGCCAGCGGCAAGGGCTGCGGCGGAAGCGGTGAAGGCGCGGCGGGTCGGCATCGTCATTGACTTCATCCCCCTCGTGGCGCGCCATAGATGCGCGCGGTCCACGCATTGGGCCGTGTCGCGCGGCAAAGCGCAATGCATCAGGGCGGGCCGGCCGCGGCGGACGCGCTTTAGGCGCGTCCGGCATCGCGGGACTTTACCTGAATTCATTTGCGTGCAAACATTATTTGAAGCCGACCGGAGCGGACGATGCCGCACATCACCACGCGGGACGGGACGCGGTTGTATGTCGAAGAGGCGGGGCAGGGGACCCCGATCGTCTTCGTTCACGAATATGCCGGCGACTTCCGCACCTGGGAGCCGCAGATGCGGTTCTTTTCGCGCACGCATCGCTGCGTCACTTATTCGCAGCGCGGCTATCCGCCATCCGATGTGCCGACCGACCCTGGGCGCTACGGGCAGGACCTCGCGCGCGACGACGTCGTCGCCGTCATGGACGCCCTGAAAATCGGCGAGGCGCATGTCGTAGGCCATTCGATGGGGGCGCTGACCGCGCTGCTGGTGGGGCTGAAATATCCCGATCGCTGCCTCAGCGTCACCGCCGCCGGCTGCGGCTACGGCTCGAGTCCCGATCCGAAGATCGTCGAGGAGACGCGCGAAGCGTCTCGCCAAACCGCGCGCATGTTCGAGACCGAGGATTTCAAGACGGCCTCCGCGCGCTACGCCGACGGCGCCACGCGGCAGACGCACAAGCACAAGGACCCGCGCGGTTTCGCCGAATTCGCGCAGATGCTGTCGGAGCATTCGCCGGTCGGCCACGCGCTAACGATGCGCGAATTGCAGGCGAAACGGCCCAGCCTGTGGGAATTGGAAGCCGAGCTCAAAGCGTTCGCGCTGCCGCTTCTCGTGCTGGTCGGCGACGAGGACGGCTGGTGCGTCGATTCCAGCATCTATCTCAAGCGCACTGTGCCGACAGCGGGCCTTTGCGTCATTCCGCGCGCCGGCCACACCATCACCAGCGAGGAGCCGGCCGCGTTCAACGTCGCGCTCGCCGATCTCATCGCCAATACCGAGGCCGGGCGCTGGATGGCGCACCGCGGCAAATAATCGACTTTCGAAGGAGAAGTGCCATGGATCTCAGGCTCAAGGGCAAGACCGCGGCGGTGACCGGCGGTTCGGAAGGCATCGGCAAGGGCATTGCGCTCGCGCTCGCCAAGGAAGGCGTCGACGTCGCTATCTGCGCGCGCCGCATGGAGCCCTTGAAGGCCGCGGCCGATGAGATCGCCAAGGCGACCGGCCGCAAGATCGTGCCGATCACTGCCGACCTTCGCAGCGACAAGGACGCCAAGGCCTTCATCGAGCAGGCGCACAAGGCGCTCGGCCGCATCGACATCATGATCAACAATGCCGGCTCCGCCGCCGGCGGCGTCATCGAGCACCTGACCGAGGACGACTGGGAGAAGGGCCTCCAGCTCAAGTTCATGGGCTATGTGCGCTGCCTGCGCTACGTGCTGCCACTCATGCGCGCGCAGGGCGGCGGCCGCGTCGTCAATCTCATCGGCAATGACGGCGTGAAGCCGTCCTACTGGGAGATCTGCCCCGGCGCGGCGAATGCCGCGGGACAGAACCTGACGCTGTCGCTCGCCGGCCAGTACGGCAAGGAGAAGATTACCTTCGTTGCGGTCAATCCAGGCCCGGTGCGCACCGAGCGCTGGGCGGGTCTCGTCGACGCCATGGCGCGCGACATGAAGATCCCGCGCGAAGAGGCGGACAAACTCGCGCCGGCGTCGATCCCGGTCGGCCGCATCGCCGAGGTCGAGGAGGTCGCAAACCTCGTCGTCATGCTGGCTTCGCCGCTGATGGACATGGTCAACGGCACGATGATCGAGATCGACGGCGGTCAGGACAAGCCGCTGATGGACCGCTTCAGGGACAAGCCGCGGGGGTGAGCGCAATGCGTCTGCGTCACTGCGAGCATCCAGGCTTCGCTTGACAAGTTTCGGACCGCGGTCAGACTATTTGTACACAAACAAGTTCGCCATGCCGGAGGCGACGAAGACGTTGCAGACTTGAGCCACATCGCGGATGGTCCGCGCTTCGACCGGGGCCGCCGCCACCGAGGGAGAAGGGTCATGTTGCCAATGCGTCACGTCATCAGCTTCGCGCTCGCCGCGTCCGTCGCCGCTTTCGCATCACAGGCGATGGCGCAGCAGACGATCAAGATCGGCGAACTCAACAGCTACAAGTCGCAGCCCGCCTTCCTCGACCCGTACAAGAAGGGTTGGGAAATGGCGGTCGAGGAAATCAACGCCAAGGGTGGCGTCAACGGCAAGAAGCTCGAGGTCATTTCGCGTGACGACGGCGCCAATCCGGGCGAGGCCGTGCGCGCCGCGGAAGAACTGGTGACGCGCGAGGGCGTGGTCGCGCTCGCCGGCACGTTCCTGTCGAACGTCGGCCTTGCGGTGACGAATTTCGCCGGCCAGAAGAAGGTGTTCTTCCTCGCCGCCGAGCCGCTGACCGATAAGGTCACCTGGGCCGACGGCAACAAGTACACGTTCCGCCTGCGCGCCTCGACCTATATGCAGACGGCCATGCTCATGCCGGGCGCGGTCGCAGCGAAGAAGAAGCGCTGGGCGCTCGTCTATCCGAACTTCGAATACGGTCAGGCGGCCGCCGCGGCGTTCAAGGAACTGATCAAGAAACAGCAGCCGGACGCAGAAATCGTCACCGAGCAGGCGCCGCCGCTCGGCAAGATCGATGCCGGTGCGGTTGCGCAGGCGATCGACGACGCCAAGCCCGACGCCATCTTCAACGTCGAGTTCGGCGGCGATCTCGCCAAGTTCGTGCGCGAGGGCAACACGCGCGGCACCTTCAAGAACCGCTTCGTCGTGAGCCTCCTGTCGGGCGAGCCGGAATATCTCGATCCGCTCAAGGACGAAGCGCCCGTGGGCTGGCTGGTCACCGGCTATCCGTGGAACAAGATTGACACGCCGGCGCACAAGGCCTTCGTCGACGCCTACCAGAAGAAATACAACGACTATCCGCGCCTCGGCTCCATCGTCGGTTATGTGACGATGAAGTCGCTCGCCGCGGGCCTCGCCAAGGCCGGGTCGACCGACACCGAAAAACTGGTCGCGGCGTTCAAGGGCCTCAAGGTCGACTCACCGTTCGGTCCGTTCGAGTATCGCGCCAGCGATCATCAGGCGACGATGGGCTGCTTCGTCGGCAAGATCGCGCTGGAGAACGGCAAGGGCACCATGGTCGACTTCAAATATGTCGACGGCGCTTCGGTGCTACCCGGCCCGGCGGAAGTCGCCAAGCTGCGCCCGGCGAAGGATTGAGCGCTTTCATCCCTCCCCCTCTTGGGGGAGGGTGGCCGGCGAAGCCGGCCGGGTGGGGGAATTTGAAAGTGGACCCCAACTCGTTGCACTCGCAGCCACCCTCCCCTTTCAGGGGAGGGATAAGAAGCAACCATGACCCTCTCCGCCTTCCTCTTCCAGGCGCTCAACGGGCTCTCCACCGCATCGGGCCTGTTCCTCGTCGCGGTCGGGCTGTCGCTGATCTTCGGCGTCACCCGCATCATCAATATCGCGCACGGGTCCCTCTACATGCTCGGGACCTACATCGCTTATTCCATCGCGACACGCATCGGCGGCGGCCTCGGCTATTGGGGCGCGATCATCGCGGCTGCCCTGATCGTCGGCGTGCTCGGTGCGCTGATCGAGATCGTGCTGCTGCGCCGTATCTATCGCGCGCCGGAGCTCTTCCAGTTGCTGGCGACCTTCGCCCTGGTGCTCGTCTTCAACGACGCCGCACTTTATCTCTGGGGACCCGAGGACCTGCTCGGTCCGCGCGCGCCGGGTCTGCGCGGCGCCATCGAGATCTTCGGCCGCCATCTGCCGAGCTATGACTTGTTCCTGATGTTCGTCGGGCCGGCCGTGCTCCTGATCCTGCATTTCAGCATCAAGGGCACGCGCTTTGGCCGGCTCATCCGCGCCGCGACGCAGGATCGCGAAATGGTCGGCGCGCTCGGCGTCAACCAAGCGATCCTGTTCACGTCCGTGTTCGCGCTCGGCGCCGCGCTCGCGGGTCTCGGCGGCGCGTTACAGGTCGCGCGCGAGCCGGCCAACCTCGCGACCGACCTCGTCGCGCTCGGCGACGCCTTTGTCGTCGTCGTGGTCGGCGGCATGGGCTCGATCTCTGGCGCCTATCTCGCCGCGGTCATCATCGCCGAGGTCAAGGCAATCTGCATCGGCATTGGCGTATTCCACATCGGCGGCTTCGCGATCAACGCGTCAAAGTTTACGCTGGTCGCCGAGTTCCTGGTCATGGCGGTTGTGCTGATCGCGCGTCCCTACGGCCTCATGGGCAAGCCGCAGGGTGTGGTTCGCTCGGTCGCCGAACCGGAGGATCCGATCCGGCCGGCGAGCCCGCTCCTGAAGACGCTCGGCGCGCTCGTGCTCGCGGTTCTGCTGGCGCTGCCGTGGCTGGCGCAAAGCTCTCCCTACGTGCTCGTGCTCGGTATCGACGTGCTGATTGCCGTCATCTTCGCAACGAGCCTGCATTTCATCGCCGGCCCCGGTGGCATGCATTCGTTCGGCCACGCGGCCTATTTCGGTCTCGGCGCATACGGCGCGGCGTTGCTGGTGAAATGGCTGGCCGTGCCCATGAGCCTCGCGCTCATTGCCGCGCCGTTCGTCGCGCTCATCGGCGCACTGCTGTTCGGCTGGTTCGCGGTGCGGCTCTCCGGCGTCTATCTCGCCATGCTGACGCTTGCGTTTGCACAGATCGTGTGGGCGACCGTGTTCCAATGGGAGGAGTTGACCGGCGGATCGAACGGCGTCATCGGCGTCTGGCCGAAGCCGCCCTTCGACAGGACCGGCGCGTATTTCCTTCTCAGCCTCGCGCTCGCGGTCGTTGCCGTTCTCGTCTTGCGCCGGATATTATTTGCGCCGTTCGGTTATGCGATGCGTGCCGGCCGCGACAATCCCTTACGTGCCGAAGCGATCGGCATCGACGTCAAGCGCGTGCACTGGCTCGGCTTCGCGCTCGCCGGCGCGGTGTGCGGCGTCGGCGGCGGACTGTTCGCTTTCGCCAAGGGCTCGATATCGCCGGAGACGATCAGTGTCGGCCGCTCGATCGACGGGCTCGTCATGGTGCTGCTCGGCGGCATCCAGACGCTGACCGGGCCGATCGTCGGCGCGTCGGTTTTTGCGACGTTGCAGGACACGGTGATGCGCCAGACCGAATACTGGCGCGCGCTGCTCGGCGGCATCATTCTCGTGCTGGTTCTGGCCTTTCCGCAGGGCATTGCCGGCGCGGCGTCGGCATTGTTCAAGCGAAGGCACGCGCCATGACTGTGCTCGCGGTCCGCTCGCTCAGCAAAGCCTTCGGCGGCGTTCACGCCGTCAACGAGGCGAGCTTCGACATCGGCGCCGGCGAATTTCTCGCCATGATCGGACCGAACGGCGCGGGCAAGTCGACCTGTTTCAACATGATCAACGGCCAGCTCGCCCCGGACTCGGGCGGGATCCTGCTCGACAGCGAGAACATTGCGGGCTTGGCGCCGCGCGACGTGTGGCGTCGCGGTGTCGGCCGCACCTTTCAGCTCGCCGCGACCTTCGCCTCGATGACCGTCGCCGAGAACGTGCAAATGGCGCTGATCTCGCATGCCGGCGAGGCCTACGGATTGTGGCGGCCGGCGGCGTCGCGGCATCGTGACCGCGCGCTCGATCTCCTTGCGCAGGTCGGCATGCGCGACGCCGCCGACCGGCCGAGCCGCGTGCTCGCTTATGGCGACATCAAGCGCATCGAGCTCGCTATTGCGCTTGCCAATGAGCCGAAGCTTCTGTTGATGGACGAGCCGACGGCTGGTATGGCCCCGCGCGAGC
>DASTGR010000401.1:0-5167 GCA_035718885.1 Pseudolabrys sp.
GCTGATGCGCGCGGTGAATCGCTCGAACGCGCCCGGATTGTGCACGATCTCGGCGCGGTAGAACGACGGGCACAGCACGGCGGCTTCCGCCACCTCGCCGCAATTGCCGCAGCCGACGCAGGAGTTGTCGACGGCCGCGACCGGATCGTCCTTCAACGGATCATCAGTGCGCTTGACCGACAGGGACGGGCACCCGGACAAACGAATGCAGGCGTGGTCGCCGGTGCATACATCCTCGTCGACGCCGTAGCGCTCGCGCACCATGCGTTGACCGCCCTTCACCGCCTTGGCGAAGATCGGCTTCTCGCGCCGCTGGCGGTTGAGCATGCATTCCGACGAGGCGACGATGACCTTCGGCCCCGGCGTGCGCGTCATCAGTGCTTCCTTCAGCGTATCGCGCATCTTTGCGACGTCATAGGTGCGGTCGATCTGCCGCACCCAGGTCGCGCCGACGCCCTCGACCGCCTTGGTGATCGGATGCTTGGTCGAACGGCTGACATTGTCGGCGCGCGAGGACAGCACGTCCTGCCCGCCGGTGGCCGAGGCATAGTAATTATCGACGACGACGATCACGCCGTCATGCTTGTTGTAGACGGCGTTGCCGATGCTGGTGGTCAGGCCGTTGTGCCAGAAGCCGCCGTCGCCGATGAACGAGATCGATTTCTTCGCCGACGGCACGTTGAACGCCGCCGCCGAGGCGGGGCCGAGACCGTAGCCCATGGTCGAGGCGCCGATATTGAATGGCGGCAGGATCGAGAACAGGTGGCAGCCGATGTCGGCGGCGACATGGTGCGGGCCGAGCTCCTTCTCCACGAGTTTCATCGCCGCGAAGATCGGCCGCTCTGGGCAACCGGTGCAGAAGCCCGGCGGCCGCGGCGGCACTGCATTAGCAAGCGCCTTCACGCGCGGATCGTCGGCTATGGCCGGCAGATTCGGAGCGCGATCGGCATCGGCAAGTGCGCCGGGCGCCGCGGCGCTGACGAAGGCGCGCACGCCTTTAAGCATCACGTCGGGCGTGTACTCACCCGCCATCGGCAGCACGTCCTTGCCGTAGAGGCGCGTATTGATGTCGCGCCTGCGCAGAATGGTGTTGACCGCCTGCTCGATGAAGTCAGGCTGACCTTCCTCGACGACCAGCACCGCGCGCTTGGAGGCGCAGAACTCGGCGACCTCGTCGTCAATCAGCGGATAGGTCACGTTCATCACGTAGAGCGGGACGCGCGTCTTGCCCCAGATGTCGGCGAGGCCGAGCCTTTGCAGCGCGCGCATGACGCCGTTGTACATGCCGCCCTGGAGCGCGATGCCGATCTCGGCGATGTCGCCGTCAAACGTTTCGTTGAGCTTGCGCTCCTTGATGAACTCAACCGCGGCTGGCCAGCGCTTCTCGATCTTCTCCTTCTCCTGCACGTAGGAGGCGGGCGGCAGAACGATCTTGTTGACGTCGCGGACCGGCGCGTCCAGCGCCTGCGCCAGCGTGTAGGGCGGGCGCTTGTTGTCCCGGGCGACGAACGAGCCATGCACGTGGCAAGAGCGAATGCGCAGTTCCAACATCACCGGCGTGTTCGACGCTTCCGAAAGCTGGAAGCCGTCCTCGACCGATTTCACGATCGACGGCAGATCAGGACGTGGATCGAGCAGCCAGATCTGCGACTTCATGGCGAATGCGTGCGAGCGCTCCTGCATGATCGAGGAGCCTTCGCCGTAATCCTCGCCAACGATGATCAGCGCGCCGCCGGTCACACCGCTCGAGGCGAGGTTGGCGAGCGCGTCGGAGGCGACATTGGTGCCGACGGTCGACTTGAACGTCACCGCGCCGCGGATCGGATACATCATCGACGCCGAGAGCGACGCCGCGGCCGCGGCTTCCGACGCCGAGGCCGAGAACTGCACGCCGAGCTTGCCGAG
Organism: Pseudolabrys sp.; assembly: GCA_035718885.1. Classification (GTDB taxonomy): domain Bacteria; phylum Pseudomonadota; class Alphaproteobacteria; order Rhizobiales; family Xanthobacteraceae; genus Pseudolabrys. The sequence continues at coordinate 1,906 of DASTGR010000401.1, forward strand.
CAATTCCTGCGCGTCGGACAGGACGTCCATCAGGTGCGAGATCGGCGCGCCCTGATAGCCGCCGACATAGCCGACGCCCGATTGCAGCAGCGCCTTGGTCAGCGCCAGGATGCCTTCGCCCCGGAACTCCTGGCCTTCGCCGAGTTCGAGGTCGCGCACTTCTCTGGCAAATGACCGTTCGGCCATGGACTCAACTCCAAGCGGTGCGACGGCTGCCGCGCCATTTTGCGCGCAGAATAGTCGGGACCCCAACGTTTGTGAACAGCGGCCGCCACAAGTCCGTTCGTGCGGCGCGCGCCATTGACCTCGCCTTGAGGCAGGGCCAAAGTTCGCGGGAACACGCGAATAACGCGGCTCCGGGAGGTTTCGATGCTCAAACATGCTGGATTGGCGCTTGTGGCCGCGATCGGCTTCCTGAGTGCGGCCGATGCGCAGGAGGTCACGCTGCGCGGCGTTACGTCCTTCGCCGAGAAGACCACCTATTCGCGCGGCTTCGAGAAGTTCATCGAGCGGGTCAACGCTGAGGGCAAGGGGGTCGTCCACATCAACTATATCGGCGGGCCGAAGGCGATGCCGCCTTTCGAGGTCGGCAATGCGCTCAAGAACGGCGTCGTCGACATCGCCAATGTCACCGGCGCCTTCTACACCAATCTGATGCCGGAAGCGGATGCGTGGAAGCTGACACAACGGCCGATGTCCGAGCTGCGCAAGAACGGCGGCTTCGACACCATGGCGAAGCTCTATGCGCAGAAGCTCAACGCCGTCTTCCTCGCGCGCGTCGTCGACAACAATCCGTTCCACCTCTATCTCAATAAGAAGATCGACGGCCCCGACCTCAAGGGCCTGAAGCTGCGCATCACGCCGGTCTATCGCGACTTCTTCCAGGCGCTCGGCGGCACCGTGGTGCAGACCGCGCCGGGCGAGGTCTACACCGCGCTCGAGCGCGGCGTCGTCGACGGCTATGGCTGGCCGATCACCGGGGTGTTCGATCTCGGCTGGAACGAACGCACGAAATTCCGCGTCGATCCCGGCTTCTATTCGGCTGAGGTGTCGATCCTCATCAACAAGAGTGTCTGGGACAAGCTGAACGACAAGCAGAAGGCCGTGCTTCAAAAGGCCGCCGAGCAGGCCGAAGCCGAGGCGGTGCCGGAGTTCACCAAGGAGAACGCGGCCGAAACCGAGCGCCAGGCCAAAGCCGGCATCCAGGCGATCACCTTCGATGCGGCGAACACGAAGCGCTATATCGACGAGGCCTACAAAGCAGGCTGGGACGGCGTGATCCGGCAGAGCCCCGAGAACGGGCCGAAGCTGCGCACGTTCTTCGCCAAGTAAAAATCGCGCCTTTCGACGGAGTTCTGCATGGAGCGGCTCGCGGAGCATTACGGGCGGCTGCTCGACGGCATGCTGATCGTCGCCTGCGCGTTGCTGCTGGCGATGACGTTCCTCATCGGGGCCGACGTGCTTTTACGCAATGCCGGGCTCGGCGGCGTTCCGCCGAGCAACGAGCTGTCCGAATACGCACTCTATCTCATGACGATCCTCGCGGCGCCGGCGCTGCTGCGCCGCGGCCAGCACATCCGCATCGACATCGTGCTGCGCATGTTCCCGCCGCGCGTCGGCTGGCTGCTCGAATGGGTCGGCGACATCGCCGGCCTCGTCTGCTGCCTGTACTTCGTCGTCTTCGCCGTAACGGTGACCTGGGCGAGCTACGCGGCAGGCTCGCTGTCGATCAAGACGCTGGTCATGCCGGAATGGTGGATCTTCGCGCCGATGCCGGTCTGTTTCCTGATGCTGGCCGCGGAGTTCGTCTTCCGCATGCGCGCGCTGGCGATGTCGGAGCGGGCGCCGCGCGACGACGCGACGTCGGCGGCATGAGCCCGGAGCGCGCGACATGATGTCCTGGCAGGCGGCGGCGCTGTTGCTGCTCGGAGGTTCGACCGTGCTCCTGTTCATGGGCATCCCGGTCGCCTTCTCGTTCCTCGCCATCAATCTCGTCGGCGCCTGGCTCTATCTCGGGGGTGCCGTCGGCATCGAGCAGATCGTGCGCAACAGCGTCGTCGCGGTGGCCAATTTCTCGCTGACGCCGATCCCGCTGTTCGTGCTGATGGGCGAAATCCTGTTCCACACCGGCCTCGCGCTGAAGGTGATCGACGGGATCGAACGGCTGATCAAGCAGGTGCCCGGACGGCTCGCGGTCGTGGCGGTTGTCGCCGGCACGGTGTTCTCCGCGATTTCCGGTTCGACGATCGCGACGACCGCCATGCTCGGCTCGCTGATGCTGCCGGTGATGCTTTCGCGCGGCTACCAGCCGGCGATGGCGGCAGGTCCGATCATGGCGATCGGCGCGGTCGACATGCTGATCCCGCCGTCCGCGCTGACGGTGCTGCTCGGCAGCCTTTCCGGTATCTCCATTTCCAAATTGCTGATCGGCGGCGTTGTGCCCGGGCTGATGCTCAGCGTCGCCTTCGTCGCCTACATCGTCGCGCGCGTGCTGATGAATCCGAAGCTCGCGCCGGCGACACCGATCGAGGAGCGGCATGGCTGGGCGAAATACGAGCTGCTCGTGCTCTACGTTATCCCGCTGATCTCGATCTTCGTCGTGGTGGTCGGCGCGATGTCGGGCGGCATCGCGACGCCGACGGAATCCGCCGCGCTCGGCGCGATCGCGACCATGGGCCTCGCGGCGGTCTATCGCGTGCTCACGGTCAATGCGCTAATGACGGCGCTTCGCGGCACCGTGACGATCTCGGCGATGATCCTGTTCATCATCCTCGGCGCCACGACGTTCTCGCAGATCCTGAGCTTCTCCGGCGCGACGGAAGGCATCGTCTCCGCCATCTTCAGCCAGGGCCTGTCGCCCTCGGCCATTCTTGCCGGCATGCTGCTGCTGTTGATCTTCCTCGGCATCTTCGTCGATCAGGTCAGCATGATGCTGATCACGCTGCCGGTGTTCATGCCGATCGTGCAGCGGCTGCAGATCGACCTCGTCTGGTTCGGCGTCTTGTATCTGATCTGCATGCAGCTCGGGCTGCTGCTGCCGCCGCACGGCCTGCTGCTCATGACCATGCGCGGCGTGGCGCCGCCCGCCGTCACCATGGCGCACATCTTCCGCGCCGTGGTGCCCTATATCGCGCTCAGCCTCATCCTGCTGGTGCTGATCATCGCGTTTCCGGCGATCGCCACCTGGCTGCCGGCGATATTGGGGTAAGGGTTATGCCGACGCCGGCAGCGGCACCATGCCCATCCAGAACATCAGCTTGTC
>DASTGR010000402.1:0-4738 GCA_035718885.1 Pseudolabrys sp.
GCGAAGCTGAAGAAGGGCGAGAGCGTCGCCGAGCCGGCGAACTGGGCCGCGTTGCCCGAGCCGTCCATGCCGCTCGCCAATCATCCCTACAGCATCATCGTCACCGGCGTCGGCGGCACCGGCATCGTGACCGTCGGCGCCATCCTCGGCATGGCCGCGCATCTCGAAGGCAAGGGCGTCGGCATCATCGACATGGCGGGCCTCGCTCAGAAGGGCGGCGCCGTCTACAGCCACATCCGCATCGCCAATACGGCGGACGACATCCACGCCATCCGCGTCGCCGCCGCGGGCGCCGATCTCGTGCTCGGCGGCGACATCGTCGTCGTCGGCAACAAGAAGGTGCTCGGCGCCATCAAGCCCGGCAACACGCGCGTCGTCGTCAACACCGCCGAATTCCTGCCGGGCGACTTCACGCGCAATGCCGACTTCTCGCTGCCGACCGAGCGATTGAAGCGCGCCATCACCGGCGCGGCCGGGCAGGGGCGCAGCCATTTCGTCGATGCGAGCCGGCTCGCGACCGCGCTGCTCGGCAATTCGATCGGCGCCAACATGTTCATGCTTGGCTTCGCCTATCAGCTCGGGGCTCTGCCGGTGTCCGGCGAGGCGCTGGAGAAGGCGATCGAGATGAACGGCGAGGCGGTGAAGATGAACGTCGCCGCCTTCCGCTACGGCCGCCGCGCGGCCGTCGATCCGCAGGCCGTCGCCGCGCTGGTCACGCCTGCGCCGCAGCAGCAGAACGACTCGCTCAGACTGTCGGAGAGCCTCGACGAGACGATTGCGCGCCGCGAAGCATTTCTCACCGCTTACCAGAGCGGCCGTTATGCGCGTCGCTATCGCGCGCTCGTCGACACGGTGCGCGCCGCGGAATCCGAGAAGGCGCCGGGCAAGTCAGAGCTCAGCGAAGCCGTCGCCCGTTATCTCTTCAAGCTCATGGCCTACAAGGACGAGTACGAGGTGGCGCGGCTCTACAGCGACACCGGTTTCGTCGAGCGCGTGAAGGCGCAATTCGACGGCGACCTGCGCTTCGAATTTCATCTGGCGCCGCCGTTGCTCGCCAAGGCCGACCCGCGCACCGGCGAGCCGAAGAAGATGTCGTTCGGCCCCTGGATGCTGACCGCCTTCCGCGTCCTGTCGAAATTCAAATTCCTGCGCGGCACCGCGCTCGATCCCTTTGGCTACAGCCATGAGCGGCGGACCGAACGTCAGCTCATCGCCGACTATGAAGGGCTCGTCGCGACCATCCTGTCCGGGCTGACGCCGGCCAACCACGCGACCGCCGTGGCGCTCGCCTCGATCCCCGAGAAGATCCGCGGCTACGGCCCGGTCAAGCAGCGGCATCTGGCCGCGGCGAAGGCCGAGGAGAACGCGCTGCGCGAGCAGTTCAAGACCGGCGCGGCGACGCCCTATCTCAAGGCGGCCGAGTAGATTCACACGCCGTGTCTGTCTGAAAGCGCACGCAGCGCGTGCGCGAACGCCTGATCCTGCTCAGACCATTTTCCGATACCGCCGAGGCTTGACCCGCCTGCGGCGGTGTTTTCATATCGCTGCAACGAGGCCGCCAAAAGAGCGGCGAGGGGAAACATAGGTCGTCGCCCGTAAAGGCGGCGCTCCGAGGGGAGGATAGGACTGTGGCGGTCGACGCCGGCGGTCTGCCGAATACGTTCACCAAGCTCCTGATCCGTAATGCGGAATTGCACGGCGCGCGTCCGGCAATGCGGCACAAGGACCTCGGCGTCTGGCAGACCTGGACCTGGGCCCAGACGCTGGAGATCGTGCGGTCCTATGCGGCCGGGCTGCACCGGCTGGGCCTCGAGCGTGGCGAGACCATCGCCATCGTCGGCGCCAACCGGCCGAAGCTCTATTGGTCGGTCATGGCGGCGCAGATGCTCGGCGCCATTCCCGTGCCTGTCTACGCCGACGCCGTGGCGGAGGAATTGCGCTACGTGCTGGCGCACGCCGAGGTGCGCTTCGCCGCGGTCGAGGATCAGGAGCAGGTCGACAAGATCCAGTCGGTGCAGGATCGTCTGCCGAAGCTCGAACGCATGGTCTATGACGAAACGCGCGGCCTGCGCGACTACGACCACACGAAGCTGAACTCGATCGAAAGCGTCATCGACAACGGCCGCAAGGCGCTCGCAGCCGACGGCGCGCTGCGCAAATGGCTCGATGCCGAGATCGAGCACGGCAAGGGCTCGGACCCCTCAATCATATTGTACACGTCGGGCACGACCGGCCAGTCGAAGGGCGTCGTGCTCACCAATGAGCGCTCGATCGCCGCCGCGCATGACACCGTCGTGTTCGATCATCTCAGTGCGACCGACGTCGCGCTCGCCTATCTGCCGATCGCCTGGGTCGGCGATCACTATCTCAATTATGCGCAGGGCATGGTGGCCGGCTTCTGCACGGCGTGCCCGGAGAATTCCGACACGGCGATGTCCGATCTGCGCGAGATCGGCCCGACGTTCTACTTCGCACCGCCGCGCACGCTCGAACTGCTGCTGACGCGCGTCATGATCCGCATGGAGGACGCCGGCTTCCTCAAGCGCGCCATGTTCCACTATTTTCTCGGCGTGGCGCGGCGCTACGGCGAGGCGATCCTCGACCACAGGCCGGTGCCGCTCGGTGGGCGGCTTTTGTACTGGCTCGGCGAACTGCTTGTGTACGGGCCGCTGAAGAACGTGCTCGGCTTCTCGCGCGTGCGCACCGCCTACACCGCCGGCGAGGCGATCGGGCCGGACCTGTTCGCCTTCTACCGGTCGATCGGGCTCAACTTCAAACAACTCTACGGGCAGACCGAGGCTTTCCTCTACGTCACGGCGCAGCCGGACGGCGCGATCTTTTCCGATACGGTGGGGCCTGCGTGCCCGAACGTCGATATCAAGATCGCCGAGAACGGCGAGGTGCTGTTCAAGTCGCCGGGCATGTTCACCGGGTATTTCAAGGACAACGAGAAGACCGCCGAGGTGATGACGGCGGACGGCTACGTGAAGACCGGCGACGCCGGCTTTTTCGACGAGAAGACCGGCCAGCTCAAGATCATCGACCGCGCCAAGGACGTCGGCAAGCTCAACGACGGCACGCTGTTCGCGCCGAAATATATCGAGAACAAGCTCAAGTTCTATCCGAACATCCGCGAGGCGGTGGCGCTCGGCGACAAGCGCGACTTCGTCACCGTGATGCTCAACATCGACCTGACCGCGGTCGGCTCCTGGGCCGAGCGCAACAACGTCGTCTACGCATCCTATCAGGAGCTCGCCGGCCATCCGCTCGTCTACGACATGGTGGCCAAGCACGTCGACGAGGTGAACCGCTCGCTCAGCCAGGACAAGATGATGGCCGGCGCGCAGATCAGGCGCTTTCTGATCCTGCACAAGGAGCTCGACGCCGACGACGGCGAGCTGACGCGAACGCAGAAGGTGCGCCGCGGCTTCATCGCCGATCGCTACGCGCCGCTGATCGCCGCGCTCTATGACGGCTCGAGCGAGGCCGGCATATCGACCCAGGTGACGTTCGAGGACGGGCGCAAGGGCACGATCAGCGCGCGGGTGAAGATCCGCGACATGCAGCCGGTCGCGCCTGCGCTGGAGAAGGCGGCATGAGGGCGACCGGCGGACCCGACATCGCCGTCGGCGACGTGCTCTTGTCGGTCGAGAATGTTTCGCTCGCCTTCGGCGGCGTGAAAGCCGTGAGCGACGTCTCCTTCGATATCCGCAAGGGCGAAATCCGCGCCATCATCGGCCCGAACGGCGCCGGCAAGACGTCGATGCTCAACGTCATCAACGGCTTCTACCATCCACAGGAAGGCCGCATCACCTTCAAGGGCGAGACGCGCTCGAAGATGCGGCCCTACGAAGCGGCGGAAGGGGGCATTGCGCGCACCTTCCAGAACGTCGCGCTGTTCCGCGGCATGACCGCGCTCGACAACATCATGACCGGGCGCTCGCTGAAGATGCGCAAGAGCTTCGTCTGGCAGTTGCTGCGGCACGGGCCCGCCATGCGCGAGGAGGTCGAGCACCGCCACGCCGCCGAGGAGATCATCGACTTCCTCAAGATCCAGGAAATCCGCCGCACGCCCGTCGGCCGGCTGCCCTACGGCTTGCAGAAGCGGGTCGAGCTCGGCCGCGCGCTGGCGATGGAGCCGGAGCTGCTGCTGCTCGACGAGCCGATGGCCGGCATGAACCTCGAGGAGAAGGAGGACATGTCGCGCTTCATCCTCGACGTGAATGACCATTTTGGCACGACCATCGCGCTGATCGAGCATGACATGGGTGTGGTGATGGACCTGTCCGACCGCGTCGTTGTGCTCGACCATGGCGTCAAGATCGCCGACGGCTCGCCCGCCGAGGTCATGAAGGATCAGGCGGTGATCGACGCTTATCTCGGAGTGGCGCATTGATTGCAGTTATGATCAGTCGCTTGCTCGCTTCCTTCCCCTCTCCCCGCGTGCGGGGAGAGGTCGACATGCAACAAGCGTCAGCTTGGTGCATGTCGGGTGAGGTGGCGTCCATCGAGCGCTCGGCCTCGCCGCGATGCTCCCTCACCCCGACCCTCTCCCCGCACGCGGGGAGAGGGAGCGCGCAGCGACGCGGGGACCGCTGATGGACCTCCTCTACAAAGTCTTCATCGACCCCTTCGTGCAGATGGGCACGGCGCCGGACCTGTTGGTGCAGACGCTGTGGGACGGGCTCGTCGCCGGCGTCCTCTACTCGCTGATCGCGCTCGGCTTCGTGCTGATCTT
>DASTGR010000403.1:0-6453 GCA_035718885.1 Pseudolabrys sp.
GAACAGTTCCTGACCGTGAAGCTTGCCGCGCCGCTTGCGCCCGGCACGATCCTCGACTTGCATATGGCCGGGCATGACGGCCGCCGGCTGCTGGCCGCCTGAAGGGGGAGAGACCGATGAGCGCCAACGAGCACCAGATCACCACGGTCGAACAGCTCGAGGCGCTCTACGGCACGCCGAGCGGTCCCGCCGTTGCCAAAGAGGTCGAGCGCCTCACCAGCGGCTATCGCGCGATGATCGAAGCGGCGCCCTTCGCCGTCATCGCCACGGTCGGTCCGGAGGGCGTCGACTGCTCGCCCAAGGGCGATCCGGCCGGTTTCATCCGCGTCATCGATGATGCAACGCTCGCCATCCCCGACCGTCCGGGCAACAACCGGCTCGACGGCATGCGCAACGTGCTGCGCGATCCGCGCATCTCGATCCTGTTCCTCATTCCCGGCGTCGGCGAGACCTTGCGTGTCATCGGCCGCGCGTCGATCTCCGTCGACCCGGACCTGATGGCGGGCTTCGCCGTCAACGGCAAGCTGCCGCGCAGCGTGATGATTGTGAAGATCGAGCGCGTGTTCTTCCATTGCTCGAAGGCGATCGTGCGCTCGAAATTGTGGGACGAAGCGACCAAGATCGCGCGCACGCAATTGCCGTCGACCGGCACGATCATCGCCGAAGTGAGCCGCGGCACGCTCGGCGGCGCCGATTACGACCGCGCCGCGCCCGAGCGGATTCAGAAGATGTTGTATTGATTCAACTCTGTCGTCACCGGGCTTGTCCCGGTGACCCCGTTTAGACTGGCACCGCGCCCTCCTAAGCGAGATGGCCGGGACAAGCCCGGCCATGACAGATCAATTTTCTTTCCACCCGCACTTGCCCAGCAACTCCCGCATATGCGGCGGCACCGGCGCGGTCACCGTCACCGGCGGCTTGTTCTTCGAGATGGGCACGACGACTTCGCGCGCGTGTAGATGCAATGTCGGTCCGCCGCTGCGCGGCGCGCTGCCGTAGATGTTGTCGCCGACGATCGGGAAGCCCATCTCGGCGCAGTGCACGCGCAACTGATGCGTGCGCCCGGTGACCGGCGTGAGCGCGAGCCAGGTGTAATTTGCAGATGCGCTGCCGGGAGCACTGAGTGCTCCCTCCCCCCTTGTGGGGGAGGGTTGGGGAGGGGGGTGATCGTTGCTGCTGACATTGCGATCCACATCGACCCCCACCCCCGACCCCTCCCCACAAGGGGGAGGGGAGACGAGCGTTTGCGGCACGCTCGCGCGCCCCATCACCTGCCACGTCGTCACCGACGGCAGTCCCTGCGGATCGGCCTTCATCCACCAGCCGCGGCTTTCGTCGCGCTTCGACAGCGCGATGTCGATCGTGCCCGTCTCCTCGACCGGCCCGCCCTCGACCACGGCCCAATAGGTCTTGCCGACCTTGCCCTGCTTGAACAGCTTGCCGAGCAGCGCCAGCGCCTTGCGGTGCCGGCCGAGCACGAGGCAGCCGGTGGTGTCGCGGTCGAGCCGGTGCGCCAGCGATGGCGGCCGCGGCAGGCCGAAGCGCAGCGCGTCGAAATAGTCCTCGAACGCCTCGACGCCTTTCGGGCCGCGGTGCACCGGTAATCCGGGCGGCTTGTCGATCACCAGCATCAGCCCGTCGCGGTAGAGCAATCGGGCCTGCATCTCTTCCGGGGTCATGGCGAAACGGATATCAGGGGCTAGATTGCGAGGCGACACCTTGCCCCACGGTCATTGCCGGGCTGGACCCGGCAATCCATCTTGCTTCAAGGAAGATGGACCCCCGGGTCAAGCCCGGGGGTGACGAGCGAGAATTGCGGCGTATGAACGACGAGACACAGAAAACAAGCTGGTGGAAGCGCCTCTCGGGCGGGCTGAAGCGCACCTCGTCCCAGCTCGGAACGGCGATCACCGGCCTCCTGACCAAGCGCAAGCTCGACGCCTCGACGCTCGAGGAGCTGGAGAACGAGCTGATCCGCGCCGACTTCGGCATCGACGTCGCCGACCGCACCATCGCCGCGCTGCGCCGCGACCGCTTCGAGAAAACGATTTCCGCGCCCGAGTTGCAGGAATTGCTCGCCGCCGAGATCGAGAAGACGATGGCGCCGGTGGCGCAGCCGCTCGAGATTTCGTCGCGGCCGTTCGTCATCCTCGTCACCGGCGTCAACGGCTCCGGCAAGACGACGACGATCGGCAAGCTCGCCGCGCGGTTCCGCGCCGAGGGCAAGAGCGTAATGTTGGTCGCCGGCGACACCTTCCGCGCCGCCGCGATCGAGCAGCTCGGTATCTGGGCCTCTCGCACCGGCGCGACCATCAAAAAGAGCACGCAGGGCGCCGATCCGGCGAGCCTCGCCTTCGACGCAATCAGTGCGGCGAAGGCGGAAGGCGTCGACATCGTGCTGGTCGACACGGCGGGCCGCCTGCAGAACCGCACCGAGCTGATGGGCGAACTGGAAAAGATCGTGCGCGTGATGCGCAAGGTCGAGCCGACCGCGCCGAACGCTGTGCTGCTCGTGCTCGACGCCACGGTGGGTCAGAACGCGCTCAGCCAGGTCGACATCTTCGGCAGGACCGCGGGCGTCACCGGCCTCGTCATGACCAAGCTCGACGGCACGGCGCGCGGCGGCATCCTCGTCGCCATCGCTGACCGCTTCAAGTTGCCGGTGCACTTCATCGGCGTCGGCGAGAGCATCGACGACCTCGCGCCGTTCACCGCGCGTGATTTCGCGCGCGCCGTCGTCGGACTCGAATAAGAGCGCACATGCCCGAAAAGACCAAGCTCAACCCCATCCTCAAGCTCGTGCTCGATATCGGGCCGCTGGTGCTGTTCTTCGCCATCAACGCCAAGATCGGCATCTATGCCGCGACCGGGGTGTTCATGGTTGCCGTGCTGGCGGCGCTGATCGCCGCCTACGTGCTGACGCGGCGCATCGAGATCATGCCGCTGGTGACGGCCGTGGTGGTGCTGATCTTCGGCGGGCTGACGCTCGTCCTGCACGACGAGACCTTCATCAAGCTCAAGCCGACCATCATCTACGTGCTGTTCGGCGGCGCGCTCATCGTCGGGCTGGCCATGGGCAAGCCGCTGCTCGGCATCGTCTTCGATTCGGTGTTCGACCTGACCGAGGAAGGCTGGCGCAAGCTCACCTGGCGCTGGGCGCTGTTCTTCATCGCCATGGCGGTGCTCAACGAGATCGTCTGGCGTAATTTCTCGACCGACACCTGGGTGAGCTTCAAATTGTTCGGCGCGGTGCCGCTCACCTTCCTGTTCGGCGCGGCGCAACTGCCGCTGCTGACCAAGTACGCTCGCTCGGGCGAGGGTCAGTAGCTTTTCGGTGCGATGACTGCGTCCGGCGCGGCGGCGCGCAGATAGGGCCGGCGATAGACGAGGAAGCGCTTCTCGAAATAATTGTATGACAGCGCCGCGACCGGCAGGAAGCAGACGAAAGCGACATTGGCGCCGATCCACGCGACATAGAAATTGTTGCCGGTCCCGTCCGCGGTCCAGAAATAATTGCGCAGCGCCACCGCCGGAAAGAAGTGCAGCAGATAGATCGAGAACGACCACTCGCCGATTTTGGCGAGCGCGCGATCGAGCCGCGCCGGCAATTTGAACTGCGCGTTGTCGTACCAGGCGATGAACGAGGCGTAGGTGAGCGCCTCGATGGTCGGAATGACGATCCAGAGCGGATCGGTCGACGCCGCATTGCCGTGATTCCAGTAGCCGCCCTGGCGATCGAAGGCGTGCCACAGAAGCAGGAACGCCGCACCGGAGACGCCAGCGATGATTCGCCGCACCCGCGGGGAAATCGGCGTCAGCGCAAACAGCATACCGAACACGAACTGGTCGATCCTCCCGAGAATGGTCCAGTAGGCGAGGTGCTCTGTTTCGCCGAAGGTACGCCACCAGTCGAACCGGATCGCCAGCGCATAGGCGACGACGGCGAGCAGCGCGAAGGGGCCGTGCTTGCGGAGCAAAAGGAGCAGCAGCGGGAACACCAGATAGAATTGCAATTCGATCGACACCGACCATGTGCCTTTCGGCCAGGTCGGCAGGATGAAGCCTTGCGTGATGTCCGACAGCGGGATTGGAGCGCCGGAAAGCCATCCGATCACGACCCACGCCGTGATCACGACCGCGAGCAGCGGTCCGAGCCGCACCGCGCGGCTCACCAGAAAGGCCGGAAAGTCGATGGCGCGGTCGCCGACCAGCTTGGCGAAGAGATAGCCGCTCAGGGTCATGAACAGCGCGACGCCGGTATGACCCTCGTCGATCAAGGACAGCGGAAAGACGGGCGCGCTGGCGTAGGGCACCGGGAAGGTCGGCGTCAGGTGCAGGAAATGCCAGCAGAAGACCAGATAGGCGGCGGCGGCCCGCACATGGTCGAGCCGGGAAAAATAGAGGCCTTCGGTCGAGCGCATGGGTGTCCGTCCCGCGCGCCAAGGCTTAACGGAACGTAACTAAGGAAAGGTTACGTGGTGTGTGGGTCACGACCGCCCCGCTGTCATGGCCGGGCTTGTCCCGGCCATCTCGCTTAGGCGGGCACCGTGCCCTCCTAAGCGGGGTCCCCGGGACAAGCCCGGGGACGACAGCTGAGCGGCTGCCGCGACAATCCGCGCTCATGTCCGTCTTCGACAGGTTATGCGCGGCCCTGCCGATCGCCCCTCACGCCTTCGCCGACGTCAGCGTGAAGGCGCGCCCGTCGGCGACGAAGCGGCCGTAGCCGTGATGGTGAAATGTCTTGGCGTTCTTCTGCTTCGGGTCGCGCCAGGCGGCAACCGCCTCGAGAATGAACATGTTGTAGCGGTCGATCATTTTGCGGTCGATCACCTTGCACTCGAGATTGGCGAAGCATTCCGCAATCAGCGGCGCCTTGACCTGCGAGGCCGCAACCGGCGTCAACCTGAACGCCTTGAACTTGTCGACGTCGGTGCCCGAGCAGTTGCCGATCTTCACCGCCTTGGCCGCGAGCTTGCGCGCCGGCAGTGCGATGACGCACTCGCCGGTCGCGCGCAGCGCGTCGAAGGAGTGGTTGTGGCCGCTGACCACACAGGCGATCAGCGGCGGCTCGAATTCGAGCATCATGTGCCATGACATGGTCATGACATTGGCGCGGCCCTTGCGCGCCGTCGTCAGCAGCGTCACCGGCCCGGGCTCGAGCAATTGATAGACTTGCCCGAGCGGCAGCGCTTTCATTTTTGCGCCAACGCCTTGTCGATTTCGGGTTCGAGCACACGCGTCAGGTTGGCCGCGCCGATCGGGCCGACCAGCTTGTAGGCGATGCGGCCGTCGCGGCCGACCACGAACGTCTCCGGCACGCCATAGACGCCCCAGTCGATGCCGGCGCGGCCCTTCGGATCGATGCCGGTCGCGGCGTAAGGATTGCCGTAGCGGCCGAGGAAGCGGCGCGCATTGCCGGGCTCGTCCTTGTAGTTGATGCCGACGAGCTGGATGCGCTTGTCCTGCGACAGCTTCTCGAGAAACGGAACTTCGTCGTGGCACGGCACGCACCACGATGCCCAGACGTTCACCAAAGTCACTTTGCCGTCGAAGGTCGCGCTGGTCAGGCCGGGCACGGGCTTGCCCGCGGCTTCGAGGCCGGGGATCGACGGCAGGTCGGTGGCCGGCGCCGGCTTGCCGATCAGCGCGGACGGGATGCGCGAGGCATCTCCGGCGCCGAGGCGGATGAGGAACAGCGCGGCCAGGCCCAGGAACACGACGAGCGGCAGCAGCACCAGCAGACGGCGCTTCGGCTTGGTCGCGGTTTCGCTGGTTGCGCTCATCTCAATTCCCCGTTCGTCCCCGCGAAAGCGGGGACCCAGCTGGGCATTGCCACCACTGCAAAGTCTAGGTTCCCGCTTCCGCGGGAACGAACGGAGTAAAATGGCTTGCACATCGCCATCACTCCTGCCGCCGTGAGCGGCGCGTCACGCCCTGTTCCTCGAGATCGCCGAGCACGCGCTTGAGCGAAACATGATCGAGCACGACCCAGGCGACCATCGCCGCCACGACGAAGGCCGTCACCGCATAGGAGGCGATGATGAAGTCGGCATGCGGCCCCAGATTCATATAGCCGCCTCCTGCAACGCTTGCGCCTGCATCAGCTGCATCGTGCGCACGCGGCGGCGCAGGATCTCGTTGCGCATGGCGGCGAGATGCAGCGTGAAGAACAGCAGCGTGAAGGCGATTGCCATCACCAGCAGCGGGATGAGGATCGACTTGTCGATCGCCGAGCCGCCCATGCGCAGGATCGACGCCGGCTGGTGCAGCGTGTTCCACCAGTCGACGGAGAATTTGATGATCGGCAGATTGAGCGCGCCGACGAGCGTCATCACCGCCGCCGCGCGCGAGCCGCGGTTCGGGTCTTCTGCGGTCCAGTAGAGCGCGATGACGCCGAGATACAGCAGCAGCAGCACCAGCATCGAGGTCAGCCGTGCGTCCCACACCCAGTAG
>DASTGR010000404.1:0-2990 GCA_035718885.1 Pseudolabrys sp.
GTCAGCGCCCGCTCCTCCTCGTCCATGTGAGCGGTGGCGCGGCCGTTGATCAGCACCTCGCCTTCCGTCGGCAGGTCGAGCAGACCGAGCAGATACAGGAGCGATGACTTGCCGGAACCGGAGGGGCCGGTAATGGCGACGAAGTCGCGCGCGCCGATCGTGAGATCGACGTCGCGCACCAAAGTCGTCGGCACGATTCCCGGCAGGATGCGCGTCACCTTGCGCGCTTCGATCAGGGCTTCGCTCATGTGGCGCCCCGGATGATCTCGACCGGATGCTGCCGCGCCGCCTTGCGCGCCGGCTGGTAGCCGGCGATGACCGAGGAGACGAGCGCAACCGCGCCGGCCAGCAGGTAGTGCAGCGGCTCGTACACCAGCGGCAGCCGGTCGGAGTCGATGAACGGGTTGGTAATGCGGATCGTGCCGAGCCCGAGACAGAGCACGTAGCCGAAAGCGAAGCCGGCGAGCCCTCCGGCGAGGCCGATCATCAGTGCCTCGAGGACGAAGATCGAACGCACCGTGAATTCCGGGAGGCCGAGCGACTTCATGATCGCTATGTCGCGCGACTTCTCGTGGGTGATGGTGGAGATGATATTGTAGGTGCCGAAGCTCGCGACGAGCAGGATCGCGCCCACCACCGTGTACATGATGATGTTGCGGATGATGAAGGTGGAGATCAGGTCCTCGTTCGCCTCCTGCCACGACACCGACTTGTAGCCGGTGTCGCCCTCGATGCGCGTTGCGATGTCGCGCGAAATTAGTGGATCGGACAGTCGCACGCGCAGTTCGTTGATGAGCCCGGTCTGCCGCGCCAGGATCTGCCCGGTCTTGGTCAGGACGTAAGCCGAGCCCTCGTCGATCTGCCGTACGCCGGAATGGAAGAAGCCGACCACCTGCGCCGACAGCCGCGCACCGACGCTCGTCTGAAGCGTGATGTTGGCGCCGATACGCGCGCCGATCTTCTCGGCGAGCCGGTCGCCGACCACGATCGCGTTGGTGGCGCGGTAGAGCGCGGTCAGCGTGGCGCCGCGCATCTGCCTCGGCAGGTCGGAAACGAGCGCCTCGCGGGTCGGATCGATGCCGGTGATGCTGGTGGCGATGTCCTTGTTGGCGTAACGGATGATGGCCTGCACCTTGACCGAGGGCGCGATCCTTCCCGGCAGCCAGGCTTCGAGCGCCGCCATGGTGGCGAGCGGGTTCTTGATGCCGGGCCGCCGCGCCTCGGGCGTCAGACCGTGCATTTCCGCGGCGGCATAAAGCGTCTCGGCCGGCTGCGCCGGCGGTGCGCGCCGCTCATCCGAGACGGTGATGTTCGGCAGCGTGTCGACGAGGCGGCGGGTGAAATCGTCCTGCGAGCCCTGCATCAGCGACGCCATCATGATCGAGAAGCCGACGCCGGTGGCGACGCCGGCAACGGCGAAACCGGTCTGGCGCACGCGCGCGCGCACATGCGTCCAGGCGATGTCGAAGACGAGGCTCATGGCGCAGCCTGAACGCGCACGCGCGCGCCGTCGGTAAGCGCCGCTGTGGCGGGCGAAGCGACGCGCTCGCCCTCCTTGAGGCCGTCGAGCACCTCGACCGCGCGCGTGCCGCGAATGCCGATCGTGACCGCGCGCTTCTTGATACGACTGCCGTCGACCACGAACACAGCATTGCCCTGCACGGCGTCGGCCGGCACCAGCAGCGCGTTCGGCTTCTCGCGGGTGACGATGTTGGCCTCGACGCTCATGCCGGGCCGCAGCGGCGTGTCGTCCGGCAGCGCCATCTTGACGCGGAAGGTCTTGGCGTTGACGTCGCCCATCGGCGTGATCTCGGCGACCTTGCCCTCGAGCCGGCGGCCGGGAAATGCGTCGGTGCGGAACAGCGCCGTCTGGCCGAGCGCAACGCGCGGAATGTCCTCTTCGTTGACCTCGGCGACGACCTGGAGCGGCTTCGGCACGCCGATGCGGAACAGTATCTGCCCCGACTCGGCGATCTCGCCGACCTCGCCGTCACGGCGCAGCACCATGCCGTCCATCGGCGCGACGATCGTGTAGTCGGCGATCTTCTCGGTCTGGACGGCGATCAGGCCCTGCACGGTCTGCAAATCCATGCCGGCGCGCTCGAACGCCTGGGTCGTCGCCGCGCCTTTGGCGATCAGCTGACTGACACGCGACATTTCGTTCACCAGGAACTGCTCGCGCGCCTTCAATTCCTTGAGCCCTGCCTCGATGTCGCGCGCATCGAGCCGCGCCAGCACGTCGCCCTTCTTCACCTCGCTGCCTTCGCAGCGGCAGATGTCGACGATGCGGTCGCGCACCACGCTCGCGACCTTGGCCCAGAGCATCGGCTCCACGCCGCCGGTGGCGTAGACGATCTCGGCGGCCGTGCCGCGCGCGGCCGGCGCGGCGGTGATCAGCGGCCCGCGGCCGAAACGCGCGTAAGCGCCGGCCGCCGCAGCCGCGATCACAAGGCCGATAACGATCAGGCGCGTCCGACGCACGAAACAGGTCTCCCGTTCCGCGCGACGCTACGCGCCGCCGGACGGGAAACCTTGATTTAACGCAAGCGGCCCGGCCGCGCGCGGTTCGTGAACGCCGGCCCAACAAAAAAGGCCGCGCAACAAGCGCGGCCTTCGATGTGCGGCGTGTGCCGGTCTGCGCGTCAGGGCATGCCGATGTTGAAGAGGTAGCTCGCCCGGAGCGTAACGGCGTAGATGTTCTGATGGATGTCGTTGTAGTTGGCCGCAAGGCCGTTGCTGAACGTCGTCGCCCGGCTCGTCGACGCGTGATAATAGTTGAAATCTGCGCCGACGATGACGTTGCGCATCAGCATGTAGTCGACACCGGCGCCGAGGGTGTAGCCGCTCACCCAGCCCGAGGTATCGGACGAGACGCCGGTCGCCGGCGTGAAGGTGTGCGTCGCGATCTTCAGATCGGCCCAGCCGCCCTTGCCGTAGATCAGCCACTGATCCCACGCATAGCCGAGCTTGCCGACGACGGTCGCCACTCC
>DASTGR010000405.1:0-10713 GCA_035718885.1 Pseudolabrys sp.
TCGCCGGACGGCGCGCCGGAGGGCGCCACGTGTCTCCGCAAGGAGGCGCGTGAAACGTAAGGCCGTCGCGCCACCCGGCGCGCCGTCCCCCTCGCTTCACGCGAAGCGAGGGCAGTCCCGCAAAACCCGGGCCTCGCGGCCGCGGGAACGATGGAGCACGCCCCCATGGCACATCAAATGACACAGCACGAACCCGCCCTCCTCGCGAGCGACATTGCGCCCGCAAGCCGCATCCCGCCGGACGCGATGCCGGCGCCGGTCGGGCGCGCCTTCAGCGACATTTATGCGCTGTGGTGCCTGTGCGACGGCGCCACCTGTCGCCGTGCCGGACGCTGCGCCGGCGATCCGCAGCACTGCCTCGGGACCCTGCTGCCGCTCGTCTCCGGCGATGTCTTTGACGAGGGCAGTCGCATGTTCGAGGCCCAGCTCCAGGGCCTAAGCTTCGACGAGCTGCTCCGCCGCTATCCGGACGGGCTGCCGAGCCTCTCGCGCTGGACGCTCGCCGTCACCAGCCGCGTCGGGACGCGGCGCCGCCCAAGACGGCGTCGCGCGGCGCCCGCCGCGGCAATGCCCGAACAGACAGCCGTGTCGGCGCCATGATGCGCGGCGGCGCGTGCGGCGGTGAGACGGGGAGACGGGGAGCCGCGCCCCGGATGCTGCGCAGCATGAAGCATCAGCGGAATGCTGCGCTGCTGATCCGGGGCCGTACCGAAATCAGCATGTGCGACGGTCCCGGTTCTGCGGCGCACCACCATAGGCCGCCTCCGGCGGCCGTAAGAACGCTGACGCTACGCGTCAGCTATGGTGCTGCGCCGCGCCCGGGACACACGCCGCGGCTACTGCGCCCCGGTCAGCCGATGCATGATGTCCTTCACCGGATAGCCGGCCTGCGCCAGGCCCTCGCGGCAGGTGAGCGTCGCCGGCAGGCTCTTCACCTTGGCCCAGGTGGTGCCCTGCATCAGCAGCGTCATGGCGTGCAGGCAGCTTCTTTTGTAATTCGCGATCACGCGGTGGTCGTCGACGACGTCGCGGCACAGCGTGCGGTCGTTGCCGCCGAGCTTGCCGCAGGTCGAGAGCATCATGTCGCGCTCGTGCGGGTCGAGGCTCACCAGCGAATAGGCCGACGCCGGCCCCGCTGCCGCAACCACCAGAAGCGCACAGACAATCAGCGTCCGTCTCACAACCAGCATCCCCCCGATACCCTCGGCCGTCAGCATACACGGAATTGGCCGCCCGCAAGCGCCCCGCGGCGGCCGATCGCCGGCATTTTAGTCAAATGGAACCGATACTTCGCTGGAGCCGGGAGCGCGCCGCCGCGGGCCGTTGCAGGCGCAACTTGCCCACCCGGTCAGTGAATAGAGCCCGGTTTTGCGGCCTCAAAGCGATTGCGGCGCAGGGGGCTTTTGCAGATCATATGCGCATCGAACAATGCGAGCGGGGGCGAGCCCGCCGCGACCGGGACACGAAAGGCTTGCGGCGATGTCGACCACCGTGCGGCTCCAGATCGCGCTCCTGTTCTACACGAGCGCCAACGTCGTCATCTTCACGGCCGCGGTCTACGCTGCGACGCTGTTCCCGCCCATGCTGCCGCATGCCGGCTTCTGGATCTCCGCCATCACCGCGGTCGGCATGTTCGCCACCGCGCCGCTCGCCTGGTGCGTCGGCGCCTGCCTGCCGTCGATCTGGCACGACAAGCTCGTGGCGCAGCCCTCGCCGCTCGCGCACGCGCCGAGCCGCGACATCTGAAATTCAGATTTGACGGCGCCGCGCGGCGCCTAGCGCCGCCCCATGAACCAGCCGGCGGCGAGCAGGATCACGCCGGCGACGCCCGACACGATCCCGTGCTTCATGTGCACGCGCGCCACCCCCGCCTCGTGCCCGGGCATGAAGGACGGCAGCTGGTCGGCCGGCATGACGAAATAGACGACGGCAACGACGATCAGCACGAGGCCGAGCACGGTGAGGATGAGCTTCATGGCGTTTCCCGGGTTCGCGAATCTGTGGCGTTGGCCGCAACCCTAGCAAGCGTCCATGCGTCACGTCCGCGCGCGGGAGACGGCATCCACGTGATTTTTGAATGTGTCAGCGACGAGACGCCGGCCACAATCAACGCTGTCGTCACCGGGCTTGTCCCGGTGACCCCGATAAGGATGGCAAGGTGGTCACCTAAACGGGATGGCCGGGACAAGCCCGGCCATGACCGGAATGCGCCCTCACCCGCCGGCGAAATCCTTGTCCTTCGCCTCGGCGCGTTGCGCCGCCGGACGCGCCGCCATACGCGCCAAATAGGCCGTGAACTCCGGCCGCTCCGGGATCAATTTGAACATCGTGCCCCAGCGTATGGTCGAGCCGACGATCACGTCGGCGGCAGTGAACTGCTCGCCCATCAGCCATGGGCCCTTGGCGATCGCGCCGGCCACCGTGTCCATGGTCGTGTCGAACGTGCCGTAGCCGAGCATGCCGCGGCGCGCCTCCTCCTTGCGCGGCGCAGCGCGGTCGATCATCGCCGGCTCGACGCAGCCCGGCCCGAAGAACAGCCATTTGAGATAGACGCCGCGGGCCGGCGTGCCGACAGGCACGTTGAGCTTCGCCTGCGGGAATTCGTCGGCGAGATAGGTGCAGATCGCGGCGGCTTCCGTGATCACGGTGCCCTTGTGCGCGAGCGCCGGCACCTTGCCCATCGGGTTGATGGCGAGGAAGCCGGGCTTGAGGTTGTCGCCTTCGCTCAGCTTGATGAGCTTGACGTCGTAGGGCTGGCCGAGCTCCTCCAGCATCCACAGCACGATGGACGAACGCGACGGCGAGGCATGATAGAGCGTGAGATCGGCCATGAGGTCTCCTTGTCGAATTCGAATCCGTCGCCACCTACAGTCAAGCACGCGAGCATGCCGAGATCATGACCATGGATGTCGTCGACAATCCCGACAAGAGCCGCTTCGAGATGGCGCTGCCCGGCGGCATGGCCTTCGCCACTTACCGCCGTTCGGGCGACGTGCTCATGGTGCCGCACACCGAGGTGCCGCGCTCGGCCGAGGGCCAGGGCTACGGCTCGGCGCTGATGAAAGGCGTGCTCGAGCACGCCCGGGCGCACGGCCTGAAGGTGCGGCCCCTCTGTTCCTTCGCCGCCGACTATATGAGGCGCCATCCGGAATACGCGGATGTCAGGGGGTGAGCGCGCACCGCAACCCAATCTTTACCTTTCGGTAAGACATTGGATGCGGTCCAGCCTGGAGCCGCCCCCGTGAACATCGCCGCCGGCATCGACTTCTTCCTCAGCCAGAGCGGCAAACTTCTGTTCTCGCTCGGCTCGCATTTCTCGCTGACCTCGCTCGGCGCCGCGCTGGCGATCGCCACCGCGTTCTACGCCGCGCAGCGCATCCGCCGCGGCCGGCGCGTGCGCGCACGCACATTGCTGCGCGCGCTGTTCCCGAGGCGCATCCTGCACCACCGCTCCAACCAGGCCGATATCGGCTACCTGTTCTTCAACGTCTTCGTTTTCGGCGTCGTGTTCGGCTGGTCGGTCCTGTCCTACCAGGCCGTGTCGAACGGCATCGTCTCGGCGCTCGCCGCGCTGTTCGGCACGCCCGCGCAGGTCGCGCCCGCCTGGGCCAGCCGCGCCGTGATCACGCTGATGCTCTTCCTCGCCTACGAGCTCGGCTACTGGTTCAACCACTGGCTCAGCCACAAGGTGCCGCTGCTGTGGGAATTCCACAAAGTGCATCACTCTGCCGAGGTGCTGACGCCGCTCACCAATTTCCGCGTCCACCCGGTCTACACATTCGTCTTCGCCAACATCATCGCTTTTGCCACGGCCGTGGCGAGCGGTTTCGGCCACTACGCATTCGGCGACACGACCTATCAATACGCCCTCGCCGACACCAACATCATCCTGGTGCTGTTCATCCACGGCTACGTGCACTTGCAGCACTCGCATGTGTGGATCGCCTTCACCGGTCGGCTCGGCCGCGTGCTCGTCTCGCCGGCGCACCATCAGGTGCATCACTCGGCCGATCCGAAGCACTTCAACAAGAACTTCGGCTCATGCTTGGCGCTGTGGGACTGGATGTTCGGCACGCTCTACGTGCCGGCGAAAAAGCGCGAGGCCCTCACTTTCGGCTTCCCGGGCGAAGTAGACGCGCACTCGGTCAAGGGCGAGCTGGTCGATCCGCTGGTCAAGGCCGGGCGGCGCCTATTCGGCGGTATGCCCGAGCGCCTCGGTCTCCCTCAGCCACTCAAGCCGCGTACCGTGGCTCACCGCCTCGACCATGCCGTGAATGGTCGTTCGCACCGGCTTGACGCCGGTGAAGCGTAGGATGTTGCGGCGGAACAGCTTGAGCGCGTGGGCGCCGAACCAGAACCGGTAGAACCAGCCGGGCATGCCCATCGTCATGATGACGCGCGCCGATTTGCCCTTGAGGATCTTCCAGTCGCCCGTCCCGCCGTGAACCGCGAGAAGATCGGGCTGCAACACGCGCTCGATGAAGCCCTTGAGGATCGCCGGCATATCGCCGCACCACAGCGGGAAAATGAAGACGAGATGGTCGGCGGCGCGGATCGCCTCGCGGGCTCTCACAAGATCGGGCTCGAGCGGTTGCTCGCGGCGATACCCCTCGTGCAGAATAGGGTCGAACTTCAATTTGGTGAGCGCGAGCAGCGTCGCCTCATGGCCGCCCTCGCCGGCGCCGCGGGCATAGGCATGGGCCAACGCCTCGCAGAAGCTGTCCGGAACCGAATTGCCGACGACGATGGCGATCCTGGCCATGGCGCCCTCCCGTTCTGCATGGGAGATAGCGTGCGGCTCAGGTCTCGATTTTGACCTGGCGCAACGGCCGCGCACGCGCCGCCCGGCCGTTCCAGCGCGAGCGGACCGCGTCGACCAGCACGACGGCGATGCCGGCCGCCAGCACCTCCCAACCCGGACGGATGCCGGCGTCGATATTGAAGGCGTCGGCCAGAACGAGCCATGGCGACACGTGAAAGGCGATGCCGATGCCGATCGCCTCGCCGGTAAAGGTCAGAAGCGCCGCCACGATCGTCAGCCCGGCAAGGCTCAGAGCCGACAATTCGCTCGTCTCCTGCCACCAGGAGAGGACCCGATAGAGCATCAGCCAGCCGAATAGTCCGGCGGCGGAGGCCGGCACGGTGACGTCCGCCTTGGTCTGCTGGAAATAATGGATCAGCGCCAGCAAGGCGATCGCATAGACAAGCTGATGCAGCCGCCGCCAGCGCAAGGGCCCGAGCCGCCGCATCATGCCGTTTGTCGAGGTGGCGGCGAGCACGGCGAGCCCGAGCCAGGCCGTGCCGCCGATGATCAGGTACCAGCGGTGCGTGAGCTCGTGCAGGAACTTGGCCGGATCGTAACCTTGGTCGGCGAAGTAGAGCGAGACATGCGCCGCCGCATAACAAAACGTACCGACGCCGAGCATGCGCCGGACATCGACGAGCATGCCGTATCGCGCCACGCTGCGGAACGGCGTCACCGCCAGCGTCACGCCGAGGAAGACCAGCGTCCAGAAGCCGGCGCGATGGATGAGGTCGTTGATCGGCCGCGCGCCGTGCGTGATCGCGCCCCAGTCGATAACAGCCTTGGCGAGGGGGAACAGCAGCAGCGCCAGTATCGCGACGCGCAGCCACGACAGCCGGCCGCGCCGGTCGCGCCACAAGGCCCAGTACGCCGGAATTGGTGGATCGGTATCAGTCTGCATCGAGCCCTGGCCGGGGATGGCGCCGTCGCCGCCCGGCACGGTGCTAGCATCGATCGGCAGTTACGATTCGTCACGCGCGATCACAATCGCGCGGGCTCGACTTTTCGGGAAGGCGCCGCCGCCCTAACGATGCCCGCCGGGCGCCTCGCTGAGGCGCAGGACCGCGCCGATGATGCCGGCGACGGACGCCAGAATGGTCGCGGCGCCGAGCTTGTCGCCAATCGTGAAGTAGGCGGTTGCCGCAACCATGACCGCGCAAATTCCGAGCGAGACGGCCCAGAGGGCCATCCAATCGATCTGTCCTGTCGGGTCGACGGCGCGCGCCTTGGCTTGCGGCTTCTGCGGTGTGCGTAGCGGCATGCGGAGCCTCCGGAGTTTATCGAACTATCGGAGGCAAGATGCGTGCCCCGCATTGACGTAACGCAACGTCGCGCGGGGCCGTTCCGGAATCGGACCGATTCAGATTGTGTCAGACGCGTGGCAGTGGCCGGCCGCCCGCCTCTTTCGACGGCACCTTCACCCAGGCTTCGCCGTCGAGGACGATCTCGCCATCGACGCTACAGGCACAGGCCAGCCGGGCGCGACGCTTTTCAGGCATCAGTTCGGCGACCGTGACCTTCACTTCGACGGTGTCGCCGATCTTCACCGGAGCCCGGAAATTCAGTGTCTGCGAGATGTAGACCGCGCCGGGCCCGGGAAGCCGCGTGCCGAGCACGGCGGAGATGAGGCTCGCCGTATAGAGGCCGTGCGCGATGCGCGTTCCGAACGGCGTCTTGGCCGCGAAGTGCTCCGACAGGTGGATCGGATTGCGGTCTCCCGTCACCTCGGCGAAGCCGACGACGTCGGAAGAGTCGATGGTCTTCTTCAGCGTCTCGGTGAGGCCGACCGAGAGGTCCTCGAAATACAGCATTTGCAGCGGCAGGACCATCGCGGCGCTCGGTAGTTATACGGATGCAGCTCGTTGATCTGGATCAGAAAATTCAATCGCTTACCGGCACAATTGACGATGCCTTAACCAGTCTGGCCACAGATCAGCAGCCTTCGAACCAGTGTCTTGTGCCATGATCCTCATCCGCTTCGCCATCAGCATCTTCGCCCTCGCCATGCTCGGTCTCGCCTTCTCCTACAGCGCCGCCCAGAGCGAGCAGGAGCATCCCGCGCCGACCGTCAGTCTGGCGGTTTCCGGCTGAGCGCCCATAAAGCGCCGATCAGCGCCAGGTTGACGATGGCCAGTGCGGTCAACGCAGCAATGGCGATATCGGTGCCCGCCGCCTCGATCAGCAGGGCGCCCGCCGACGGCGCGATCGCCTGCACGATCAAGCTTGGGAAGGCGAGCTTGCCCATCAAGCGCGGGAACCGTTCTGGCCCGAACAGGGCCAGCGGCAGCGTGCCGCGGCCGATCCACGACACCCCATAGCCTGCGCCATAGATCAGGATCGTCAGCGCCAGCAGCGGCGCGCGCACGCTGAGCAGCGTCAGGCCGATCGCCATCAGCGCGCAGGACGCGACCATCGTCCAGATCGGGTGGTAACGCGCGCCGAACAGGCGTTCGACGACGCGCGCCGAGACCTGTGCCGGTCCGAACAAGGTGCCGAGCGCGACGGCGGCGGCTGGTGCGACACCGCGCGCCTGAAGGAAGATCAGAAGATGGACCAGCACGATCGCGCCGATGCCGGCCGTCAATGACAGGATCAGCGCGAGCAGCGCCAGGATTGCGCCCTCGCCCGGGATGAGCGCGGCAAACCGTGAGGCGGGGTCGCGCGCGCCCTCCTCCGCCGGCTGCGGATCGATCTTCCGGTCCGCTTTTGGCAGCACCAAGATCTGCAAGGGCAGCGAGACCAACAGATGCAGCGCCGCATAGGCGAAGCAGGCTTCGCGCCAGCCAATGTGATCGATCATGAAAGCCGACAAGGGCCAGCAGATCGTGCTGGCAAAGCCGCCGAACAGCGTCAGATTGGCGATCGGGTTGCGTGCCGCGCTGCCGTACATCCGGCCGAGCGCGGCGAAGGCCGCATCGTAGAGACCGGCGCCCATGCCGAGCCCGATCACGACCCACGATGCGAGATAGACCGCCAGCGTCGGCGACGAGCCGACACCGACGAGGCCGGCCGCGTACAGGACCGGGCTTGCGAGCAGAACCGGCCGGCCGCCGTGACGGTCGATCAGCCAGCCGACCTGCGGCGAAACGAGACCGGCGATCAGCAGGCCGATGGACGTGCCGCCGACAATGAAGCCGAGCGGCCAGCCCGTGTCCTTGAGGATCGGCGGCGCGAACACGGCAGGAAAATAGAACGACGTGCCCCAGCCCAGGATCTGCGCGACGCCGAGGACCGTGATGACGATGCGGCGGTCGGACGCGTGAACGATAGGCGGCAATGAAGGTCCCCGGCGCTGTTCGTCGAGTCTAACCGACTCGAGCGCGACACAGGAACGGCGCGTGCGCCCCGCCCGTTGCCACCGCATGGGCGTTTGGGGCCATTCACATTCATGGAGAGACACTGATGGCAAAGGCCACTGGCAAGAAGGTTTTGATCCTCGCCGCGCACGGCTTCGAGCAGTCGGAACTCGAGGTTCCGCGCGACCGGCTCAAAGCGGCGGGCGCCGAGGTGACGATCGCCTCACCCGAGGCCGGCGAGATCAAAGGCTGGGACAAGAAGGACTGGGGTCGGGCTGTGAAGGTCGACACGCGTCTCGATGACGTGAAGGCCGACGATTACGACGCGATCGTCCTGCCCGGCGGGCAGATCAACCCCGATCTCCTGCGCGTCAATGAGAAGGCCCTGAAGCTGATCAAGGACTTCTACAATCAGAAGAAGGTCGTGGCGGCCGTCTGCCACGCCCCGTGGCTGCTGGTCGAAACCGGAATCGCCAAGGGCCGGAAGATGACCTCGTACCACTCGATCAAGACGGACGTCATCAATGCAGGCGCTGCATGGGAGGATTCGCAGGTCGTGGCCGACCAGGGCGTCGTAACCTCGCGAAATCCGGGGGATTTGGAGGCATTTTCGGCCAAGATCATCGAAGAGATGGCCGAAGGCCGGCATTCGCAGAGGTCGGCTGCCTGATCTATTGGCAGTTGGCGACCACACGGCGGGCATTTGCCCGCCGTTTTTCTTGAAATTCCAAATAAAACATTAACTATCAATGGCTTGAGTTATGCGTTTTCTGCCTAGCTGCGACGCAACATTAGTTCTTCTCGCAACTGCGAAAAAGATTATGTTCCGGCCATCGAATTCAACCGGCCGCTGATGGCCGGCAACTTGAGACCTAGAGGACGACTAAGATGTTTGCCGCACTTGTCCGCATGATCCGTGATTGGAAGCGCTATAACCGCAGCGTCACCGAGCTCAGCCGTCTCGGCGATCGTGAGCTGGCCGATATCGGTATCAGCCGCTCGGATATCCAGCGCG
Organism: Pseudolabrys sp.; assembly: GCA_035718885.1. Taxonomy (GTDB): domain Bacteria; phylum Pseudomonadota; class Alphaproteobacteria; order Rhizobiales; family Xanthobacteraceae; genus Pseudolabrys. Next base: position 9,116 of record DASTGR010000405.1, read on the forward strand.
TCGCCTGGAGCGCCGCCCACCAGGGCTAAGCTTCTCGCGCCTTCGAGACCGTCGCAGCCGCCCGCTCCTGAAGCGGGCGGTTTCGTTTTTGGGCGTTGCTGCGACGGTCCGCTGCCCCTAGTTTCCGCCTTATGACCCTGAAACCTGTCCACGTCGTCGGCGGCGGCCTCGCCGGTTCCGAAGCCTCTTGGCAACTCGCGCAAGCCGGTATCCCGGTCGTGCTGCACGAGATGCGCCCGCTCACAGCCACCGACGCGCACAAAACCGACGGCTACGCCGAACTCGTCTGCTCGAACTCCTTCCGCTCCGACGATTCCGAGCACAATGCGGTCGGGTTGCTGCACGAGGAGATGCGACGCCTCGGCTCGCTGATCATGCGCTGCGGCGACATGAACCAGGTGCCCGCCGGCGGCGCGCTCGCGGTGGACCGCGACGGCTTCTCCGTAGCGGTGACCGATGCGCTCACGGCGCACCCGCTGATCACGCTCGAACGCGGCGAAATCGCCGTGCCGCCCGCCGACTGGGACAGCGTCATCGTCGCCACCGGACCGCTCACCTCGCCGGCACTCGCCGACACCATCCGCACGCTCACCGGCGAAACGCAGCTCGCCTTCTTCGACGCCATTGCGCCGATCGTGCATTTCGACTCCATCGACATGACGGCGGCCTGGTTCCAGTCGCGCTACGACAAGGCTGGCCCCGGCGGCTCCGGCGCCGACTACATCAATTGTGCGATGACGCGCGAACAATACGAGGCTTTCGTCGCGGCGCTCGTCGCCGGCGACAAGACCGAGTTCAAGGAATGGGAAGCGGCGACGCCCTACTTCAACGGCTGCCTGCCGATCGAGGTGATGGCGGAGCGCGGCGTCGAGACGCTCCGGCATGGGCCAATGAAGCCGTTCGGCCTGACCAATCCGCATCAGCCTGGAGTGAAGCCTTACGCCGTGGTGCAGCTGCGCCAGGACAACAAGCTCGGCACGCTCTACAATATGGTCGGCTTCCAGACCAAGCTGAAGCACGGCGACCAGGTGCGCGTCTTCCGCACCATTCCCGGCTTGCAGAACGCCGAGTTCGCGCGGCTCGGCGGCTTGCACCGCAACACATTCCTCAATTCGCCGGTGCTGCTCGACGGTGAGCTGCGGCTGAAGAAGAATCCGGCCTGGCGCTTTGCCGGCCAGATCACCGGCTGCGAGGGCTATGTCGAAAGCGCGGCGGTCGGCCTGATGGCCGGACGCTTCGCCGCCGCCGAGCGCCGCGGCGAACCTGTCGTCGCGCCGCCGCCGACCACGGCGCATGGCGCCATCCTCGCGCACATCACCGGCGGCCATATCGAGACGATCGACAACGGACCGTCCTCGTTTCAGCCGATGAATGTCAATTTCGGCCTGTTCCCGCCGCTCGCGCAGGCGCCTGACTTCGACCGGAAGAGCCCGCTCGGCCGCGGCACCGCGAAGGCACTGGCGAAGAAGAGCGCGATCACGCGGCGCGCGCTTGCCGATCTCGACGCCTGGCGCGGCGCGCAAGCGCAGGCGGCGGAGTAGCGCATAGTTTGTTGTCATGGCCGGGCTTGTCCCGGCCATCTCGCTTATGAGGGCAAT
>DASTGR010000406.1:0-5424 GCA_035718885.1 Pseudolabrys sp.
GCGCCGGTCAAGATCGTCGCGCTCGGCGACAGCGCCACCGCCGGCTGGCTGGTGGCGAAGACGGACGCCTATCCGGCCGAGCTCGAGCGCAAATTGCGCGCCAAGGGCCTCGATGTCGATGTCAGGAACGCCGGCGTCAGCGGCGACACTTCGGCCGGCGCGCTGAAGCGGCTCGATCTCGCCGTCGATCCCGACACGAACATCGCTCTGGTCGAGGTCGGCACAAACGATCTGCGCCTGCATGTCCCGGCCGCGAAGATGCGGGCGAATATCGCCGAGATCGTTCGCATCCTGCAAAAGCGGCGCATCCTCGTCATGCTGATCGGGCTCGGCTCGCTCGACCTGGCGGACGTGGCGCGCGAAGCGAAGGTGCCCTATGCGCAATTCAAACTGCCGCCGGGCAAATATCGCGCCCGCGACGGCGCCCATTTCAACGCCGAAGGCTACCGCATCGTGGTCGCGCGCATGCTGCCGCAGGTCGAGTCGCTGATCGCGGCGGTCAAGCCGCGGCGATAAGCGGCCGCTTGCGCTGCCAGGTGACTGCGAGCAACGCGCTCGCGGCGATCAGGAACGCGATGCCGACGGCGCCCATCGCGGTGAACCCGCCACGTGCGAACAGGAGACCGCCAATACCCGAGCCGATCGCCTGCCCGACATAGACCAGCGAGGTGTTCAGCGCGATCGAGGCGCTGGCGAGATCGGGCGCGGTTTCGGCGAGACGCGCCTGCTGCATCGAGTTGGAGGCGGCGAAGCCGAGTCCCCAGAAGAAGATGCCGACGACAGCCGCGACGAAGGATCCGAGACCGGCCGTCCAGACCGCCAGACCCAGCGTGATCGAACCAAGGAACAGCGCCAGCGTCACTTCGGTGCCGAGCGCGGTGACCACAGCGGTCGCGATCATGTTGCCGACGAGCGCGGCCACGCCGTAGAACGCGAAGAATCCTTCGACCGCGAGGTCGCCGGCGCCGATGAGCCGGCGCAGCAACGGTGCAAGATAGACGAAAATGGTGATCTGGCCGGAGATCTGGAGCATCGTCACGACGAGGATCGTCACCAGCCGCTTGTTGCGGGCGATGGTGACGAAACTCGACAGCGACAAAGGTTTGCCGGTCAGGCCTACCGGCAGCGTCATGAACACGGACACCGCGATGATCGCCGACGCTGCGCCGAGCATGACAAAGCCGGCGCGCCAGCCGAAATGCGTGGCGAGGAAAGTGACGAGCGGCAGGCCGGCGGCGACCGCCAGCGACCAGCCGAGGAAGACGAAGGCGATCGCGCTCGGCCGCTGCGCCTCCGGCACGATGAGACCGACCGTGGCGGCCGCCTGCGGCGTGTAGATCGCAGCGACGGCGAGCATGCCGAGGCGCAGCGCCAGCACGACGCCATAGCTCGGCGCCAGCGCGGATGCGCCTTGCGCCACGGCGACCACGGCCAGGGTTCCGACCAGCAGCAGGCGCCGGTCCATGCGCGTGGTCAGCCACGCCATTACCGGCGATCCGACGCACAGCACGACCGCCCCCCAGGTGACGAGCAGACCGGCATCGCGAATGCCGACATGCAGGCCATCGGCGAGCTCGTTCAGCATGCCCGCCGGCTCGAGCACCGACAGACCGATGACGATGTTGCCGAGCATCAGGAAGAAGCGCGCGAGAAATGATTTCATGAATGAGATCGTCCGGACCGAGCAGCGGTCCGTATCAGGTAAGCGAGCGGAACCGCTTGCGCCACCCGAAAGCAGCGTCAAAGATTTCAATGCGTTGGATGACGATCTTTGATCGGCGGCGCCGATCGGTCGCTACTTCGCCAGCATCTGGCCAACGAAGGGAACGTGGCTGACCCAGCCGGTCGGCTTGGGCGCGTTCTCGTCCGGGATCGAGCCCGGCGGCACCGGGCGATCCGGATCAGCCGGCATCGCCGACGCCTCGGCGCGGACCGGGGCGGCGACTTGCGTCGGGGGCGGCAGAGCCGGCGCGGTCGCGACCGGAACAGCAGCGACCGGCGGCGGCGGCAGGGCCAGCGGATGCGGCGGCGCGCCGCGCGTGGCAGAGGCGTCGACTGCGGCTTCCGCGGTATTGGCCTTGGCCTCGTGCGCCACGAGCGCGCCGCGCACGGCGTCGAGCCAGCGCGCGTCAGCCTGCTGGGCCGGCACCTCGATGGCCGCCTTTGCGACCTCCTTCGCCGGCTCCTTCGCCGTTTCCTTCACCGTTTCCTTGGCGATCTCCTTCGGCGTTTCCTTGGCCGGCTCGCGCACCGCCTCCTTGCGCTCCTTCACCGGCTCGGCCGGAACCGCGGCGCGCAGGTCGGGCTTCTGCGCCGGCTCGGCCTTGGCCTCCGCCTTCGGCGCCTCGATGGCGCGCTTGACCGGCTCAGCCTTCACCGGCGCCACGACGTGGCGTACCGACGGTTCGGCGGCGAGCAGCGTCTTGAACGCGGCTTCGGCGTCAGGATCGACGCCGCCGCAGGTCTTCTCAAAGGTCTCGACGTCGTGGCGCACCAGCATGCGGCGCGCGGTGGCGTCGATCTTCTTGTCGATCATCGAGATGATGTTGGCGCGCAGCGCCTGACAGGTCGTGTCCACCGAGAAATTGGTGCGGTAGAGCGAATAGGCGGTGCCGAGCCCGACCGGGATCGCCATCACCGAGCCGAATATCTGCATCGCCGCGACGAAGCGCGTCGCGTGCGACGCGGTCGGCCGCGGGCGCGGAGCGCCGTCATGCGTCCCCGGGGAATGCATGGGATCGCGGGTCGCCACCAGCATGGGAGGGAGGCCTCGGCTTGAAATGTCGCGCGTCTGAGACATCAGGGAACTTCGGGGGTTATTTGAGCCGGGATTGCGGCACAATCGGGGAAATAGGCCCCGTCCCCATATCGATTGGTTAAGACGCGGAGCCGCCGCGCAGGATGCTCACAAAAAACCCGTCCGTGTCGGTCGCCCGCGGCGTCATCAGGATGCCCTCCGCGGAGGCGCGCACGGCCTTGCCGAACAGAAACGCCCGCTCGCCCAAAGCCGCCGAAATCTCGGCCGCAGGCGCGGCGGTGAACCCGGCATGCCGCGCAAGGAAACTGCGCACCTGGCCGCCGTTCTCGTCGGCGAGCACCGAGCAGGTGATGTAGGCGATGCGGCCGCCGGCTTTCAGCATCGGCACGGCGCGGTCGAGCACCTCCGCCTGATCCTTCATCCGCTGTTCCAGCGCGCCGGGCCGCATGCGCCACTTGGCGTCCGGATTGCGCCGCCACGCGCCCGTGCCGGTGCACGGCGCGTCGATCAGCACGAGGTCCATGCGGCCCTTGAGGTCGTCGATCTCGCCGCCGATCGATTTCGGCGTGCGCACCTGCACGTTGCGCGCCCCGGAACGTGACACTCGGTCATGAATCGGGGCGAGGCGCCGCTTGTCGTCATCGGTGGCGAAGACCTGGCCCTTGTTCTGCATCATAGCCGCGAGCGCCAACGTCTTGCCGCCGGCACCGGCGCAGAGGTCGAGCACCTGCTCGCCGGGCCTGGCGCCGGCAAACAGCGCGGCGAGCTGCGAGCCCTCATCCTGCACCTCGACGAGCCCTTTGAGATAGGCCGGTTCGGCGTGCACAGCCGGGCTCTTGGCGTCCGCCGCGAGCCGCACGCGCAGGCCCCAGGGCGACCAGCGCGTCGGCTCCGGCTTGAGATCGGCGAGTTGCTCGGCCGCCCGCTCGCGCTCGGCCTTGAGCGTGTTGACACGCAGATCGAGCGGCGCGCGTGAGGCGAGCGCCGCGCCCTCCTCCGCCCGCTCGTCTCCGAACGAGGCGGCAAAGGCGGCGTCGAGCCATTCCGGATAGTCGCCGGCGACATGCGGCGGCGCGCCGGCGAGGTCGCCGCTTTCGAGCCGCCTGCGCTCGTCGTCGCTGAGCGGCTCCGGCGCAAAGCGCGAACCGTCGGCGAGCCGCGCGATCGCCTCGGCGTCGAGGCCGCGCTCGCGCCTGAGCGCGCCGAGCACCACCGCACGCGGCGTCTCCGCCCCCATCAGGTAGGCGCTGGACGCGCGCCGGCGCAGCGTGTCGTAGACGAGACCGGCGATGGCCGCGCGGTCGCCCGAGCCGGCGAACCGGTGCGCGAGGCCCCACGCCTTGAGCGCATCGGCGGCGGGCCGGCGATCGGCCTCGATCGCGGCGACGACCTCGATGGCGGCGGGCAGGCGGGCGGCGGGTGTCATGCCGCGCGACCTAGCCTTTAGCGGCTCTCTTTACAAGGAAAAGCGCGCGCCGGCCTCATGGCAACCCGGTGAGGATGCGCACCATGAAGATCACCCACATGATCAAGAGCACCGTGAGACCGATCCCGAACAACGGCCCGCGCTTGCGGATATCGTTGCTGGTCGTGTGCACATAGGCGTGGGCAAGGCGCGACAGCACGAAGACCCAGGCCAGCACGACAAAGATGATATCTGCGTGACGCGTCATGATTGACAGGATCGTCAGCACGTAGAACAGCATCGGAATTTCGAGCTGGTTGTGCGCGGCATTGCCGACCTTGAGCACGTCGGGCGGCCAGTTCGGCTCGCGCAGGGCGATGTCGCGCATGTGCACCGAACGGCGGCGCAGCGCGCTGGTGCGATGCCAGGCCATCCAGAACCAGAGCCCGAAGGTGAGCAGCACCTCGACGAACAGCGGCAGCAGCACGAAGCGAATATTCATTGCCCAATCCCTGTCGTTGGCCGGCGCCCGCGCGCGTCGCACCATCCGGCTATACGCCGCGGCGATGCGCCGTTAGCCTCCCGTCGCCGGTTCTTGGGAGTCGCATGCGATGCGCCGCTATGTCAGCTATACGCTTATCGTTTTGATGTGCACATGGGCAATTCCAGCCGCGGCCCGCGTCGAGAAGTTCCCGCCGGAATTTCACATGCAACGGATCAAGACCGGCGACGCGACGCTCCATGTGCGCGTCGGCGGCTCGGGTCCCGCCGTCGTGCTGCTGCACGGCTTCGGCGACACCGGCGACATGTGGGCGCCGGTCGCCAAGGTGCTCGTCAAGGATCACACCGTGATCGTGCCGGACCTGCGCGGCATGGGCCTGTCCTCTCACCCGGCCGGCGGCTACGACAAGAAGACGCAAGGCCAGGACATCGCCAAGGTGATGGACGCGCTCAAGGTCGAGAAGGCCGCGCTCGTCACGCACGATATCGGCAACATGGTCGGCTATGCGCTTGCCGCGCAATATCCGGCGCGCATCACCAAATGGGTCGTCATCGACGCGCCTCTGCCCGGCATCGGCCCGTGGGACGACATCCTGAAAAGCCCCCTGCTCTGGCACTTCAATTTCCGCGGCCCCGACGTCGACCGGCTGGTGAAAGGCCGCGAGCGCATCTACCTCGACCGCTTCTATAACGAGCTGTCGGCAAATCCGAAGGCGATCGACGAGGCGACGCGGCGTCATTATGCGCGGCTCTATGCGCG
>DASTGR010000407.1:0-9322 GCA_035718885.1 Pseudolabrys sp.
TCGGACCGGTCGGCGGCAAGGCGCATACTGACGAGGAGTTCTGCAAGCTCGATACGCTCGTGCCGCGTACGCAGGCGCTGGCCGCGGCGATCTGCGCGCTGACCTGAAAAGCGTCGCCTTTAGGAGACTTGCCGGCGGGCCCGGCCGGAAGGGGCCCTAAAAACTGGCGGAGAGGGAGGGATTCGAACCCCCGATACCCTTGCGAGTATGCCGCATTTCGAGTGCGGTGCTTTCAACCACTCAGCCACCTCTCCCGCAGCCCGAAATGGCCTGAAAAGGCCCCAATCGGACGGACGCTATGTAGCCAAGCAGGCCGCGACAGACAAGGGCGAAACGCCTATGATCTGGACCCGGCAGGAACTTGGGCTTTGGCGCCGCGAACGATGCAGACTTCCGTACTCATGACCTCGCTCCGCGCGCAGGCTTTGAACTTCCTGCTGACTCTCGCGCTTGTGGCCGTGGTCACCGCGGGTCTTTACGGCATTATCAGCCTGACCGGCCTCACCCACGGCTCGGCCGTCTACCTCATTCCGGTGCTGATCGCGGCCACACGCTGGGGCATCCCGGCCGCGGTGTTCGCGGCGGTGTTCGGCATCCTCGCCTCGGCCTTCTTCTTCTTCGAGCCGCTCTACAGCTTCCAGATCAAGGACCCGCACGAAGTCGTCAATCTCGTCATCTTTACCTTCACTGCCGTGGTGGTCGGCCAGCTCGCGACCCGGCTCAAGAATCAGCTCGAGCTGGCGCGCCAGCGCGAGATCGACCTGTCCGACCTTTACGCTTTCTCGCGCCGGCTCGCGGTCGCCTTCGACGTGTCGGACATCCATGCGGCGATCGAAGACCATCTCGCCTCAGTCATGCAGCGCAAGGTCGTCCTGTTCGGTCCGCAGCGCGACGCAACGGCCGCGGCGCGGCACGCCGGCTCGGGCATCCCGACGGCCGTGCTGGACACGGTCGACGGCATGTCGTCCGGATTTGACTCCGGCGGCGGGCAAGCCGCTGCCACCGGCACCATCGTTGCCGGCGACACCGGCGACGTCTGGCTGGTGCGCGCCGTATCGGCCAGCCGCCGCGAGTTCGGTGTCATCGCCATCAATTTCGGACGCGCCTCGCCGGCCAGCCAGGACGCACTGCGCGCGCGCGTCGACACCGTGCTTTCCGACGCCACCGCCACGCTCGACCGCCTCGGCATTTCCCACGCCATCAACGAAGCGCGCATGCGCTCCCAAACCGATCAGCTGCGCGACGCACTGATCGGCTCGGTCAGCCATGAACTGCGCACGCCGCTCGCCTCGATCCTCGGCGCAGCCACCGTGCTCGGCGCCGCTCCCGCGCTCAAGGACGAGAAGAACCTGAGGGCGCTGGTGCAGGGCGTTCACGACGAGGCGGAGCGGCTCAACGGCGACATCCAGAACCTGCTCGACGCGAGCCGCATTTCCAGCGACGGAATCAAGCCGCATCTCGAATGGGCGGATCCGGCCGACATTCTGCATTCGACGCTGCGGCGCTGCCAGCGGCGGCTGACGGAACGCACGGTGGCGCTCGACGTGCCGCAGGATTTGCCGCTGATCCGCGTCGATGCCGTATTGGTGCAGCAGGCGCTGGTGCAAATCATCGACAATGCGGTGAAATATTCACAGGCAGGCTCGCGCATCGCGATCGCGGCGCGGGCGCGCGGCGACCGCCTCGAAATCTCGGTCCGCGACGAAGGCGCGGGCCTGTCGGAAGCGGAAAGAGCGACGATTTTCGGCCGCTTCGTGCGCGGCGAACGCCTGTCGGCCACGACGAGCGGATCCGGCCTCGGCTTGTGGATCGCCAGCGCATTCATCGCGGCCAATAGCGGCAAACTCAGCGCAATCAGCGACGGGCCTGGCCTCGGCGCAACACTGACGGTCGAACTGCCGGTAGCCCAGACGGCGGTCCCGCAACTCGAGAGCGACGCAGATGAATGACGCCTCCCCCATCGTCCTTGTCGTGGACGACGAAGTCCAGATCCGGCGCTTCCTGCGCACCGGCTTCGAGTTGAACGGCTTCGTGGTGCACGAGGCCGCGACCGGCGCCGAGGCGATCCGCGCCGCAACCTTGCGGCCGATCGACATTGTCATCGTCGATCTCGGACTGCCGGACATGGACGGATCCGAGGTGGTCGAGCGCATCCGCTCCTGGTCAAACGTGCCGATCATCGTCCTGTCGGTGCGCTCGCACGAGGCGCAGAAGGTGCAGGTGCTCGAGGCCGGCGCCGACGATTATGTGGTCAAGCCGTTCGGCATGGCGGAGCTTCTCGCCCGCGTGCGCGTCGCGCTGCGGCGCCAGTCGCGCGCCTCGACCGGGGAGCCGACCGTCGTCGTCGGACCGCTGACCATCGACCTCGCCGCGCGGGCCGTCACGCTCAAGGGCCAGCGGTTGACGCTGACGCCGAAGGAATACCGGCTGCTGCAAGTCCTGGCGCAACACGCCGGCAACGTCGTCACCCACCAGCACCTCCTGAAGGAAGTCTGGGGCTCGATCCACGTGCACGACACGCACTACCTCCGCATCTTCGTGCGCAAGCTGCGGCAGAAGATCGAGCCGAACCCGGACAATCCGCGCATCCTGATGACCGAGCTCGGCGTCGGCTATCGGCTGGCGCAAATGCCGACCGAGGGCGAAAACGGGTGGGCGGCGGCCGAAGCCGGCGGGGAACAGCGGGCGAAGCCTTAAGGCACCGAGCCGGCCGGTCCAGGGAGCTGGAACCCGGCGCTTTCCTTGACAACCGGGCCTTTAAGTCCCCATAACCCTGCCGCGCGCGGGCCGAGAGGCCCGCGTGCTTGGCTTTGCGCGCCCCTCTTGGACGCTAAGCCGTTCTAAAAGCACAACAAACGACTGACAAAAAGCCGATCCGGACCGTCAGGTCCGAGCATCGGGGTCCGAACACGAAGGAACGAAAGATGTTCGCAGTCATCAAAACGGGCGGCAAGCAGTACCGCGTCGCCCTGGAAGATGTCATCCGGATCGACCGCGTCGCGGCCGAGCCCGGCCAAGTGGTGGAATTCGGCGAAGTGCTGGTGGTCGGCGGCGACAGCCCCGAGGTCGGCGTTCCGCTGGTGTCGGGCGCGACGGTCGCCGGCGAGGTGCTCCAGCACGATCGCGGCGACAAGGTCATCGCCTTCAAGAAGCGCCGCCGCAAGAATTCGCGCCGCAAGCGCGGCTACCGGCACGAGTTTTCGGTGATCCGCATCACCGAGATCCTGACCGGGGGCAAGAAGCCCGCCAAGGAGCCGCCGCCGCGGCCCAAGCGCGAGGCGAAGCCGAAGACGGAAGGCAAGGCTGAAGCAAAGCCCGCCGCCTGACGTTAACGGCTGAAACAAAGATGTGAGATGATTCCCTCAGGGAATCGGTGTAGAACGCGTTCGAATTCGAGAGAGTAGTTATGGCTCACAAAAAAGCAGGCGGATCTTCCCGGAACGGCCGCGACTCCGACGGCCGTCGCCTCGGCCTGAAGAAGGCCGGCGGCGAGATTTGTCTTGCCGGCAACATCATCGCCCGTCAGCGCGGTACCACCTGGCATCCCGGCCGTAATGTCGGCATGGGCAAGGATCACACGCTGTTCGCGCTTATCGATGGGAAGGTTCAGTTCGCTACGAAAGAGAAAGGCCGCAAACTCGTATCAGTTGTTCCGATGACTGAGGCAGCGGCCGAGTAGACGGTAGGACAAAATCGAGGTCCGCCGGTCACCTAAGTCGAACCGGCGGGGCTCTTGGAAGCTCCGAGAGGGGGAGACGGGTGACCGGCTCCCCCTCTTCGCTTTTCGGCGACCGGGCAAGCCCGCACGGTCGCGAAACTGGAGCCCGAGAGCCATGACCCTGCTCGAAGAGATCCCCTGCGAGAGCTTTCGCGAGGCGAGTATCCCCGTCCTCGAGACCAAGCGGCTTGCCCTGCGCGCCCCGCGCCTCGAGGACGCTAAAACGGTCGCAGCGCTCGCAAACGATCGCCGCATTGCCGAGAACACGGCGCGCATTCCGCATCCGTATCGCACGGCGGATGCCGAGGGCTTCATTTCGACTGCGAACAAGGCCGTCGGCGACGCCGTGTTCCTGATCACGCTCACCGACGGCTCGATCGCCGGCGCGTGCAGCATCATGTGCGAGGACGACACGCCTGAGCTCGGCTACTGGCTGGGCGCGCCCTATTGGGGCAAGGGCTATGCGACCGAGGCGCTGCACGCGGTGGTCGACTATGCGTTCACCGACCTCGGCCACGAAGCGTTGCAGGCCGGCGCGCGCGTCACCAATCCGGCGTCGCGCCGCGTGCTGGAAAAGTGCGGCTTCCAGTGGACCGGCGTCGGTCTCTACCGCATCCGCGCCATCAACTCGTCCGCTCCGATCGACCGCTTCCGGCTCGAGCGGCGCATCTGGTCGGCGCTGAAGGGTTGGGGCGACATGAGGAAAGTGAGCTGAACGATCGCGTCACGCAAACTCGGTCTTGGGCATCCATGACTTGCTCTTGCAGGGTCGCAAGGCGTGGATGCCCGTGACCAGGCGCGCGACGGATTCGTTCATGGCGGCTCGATGAGCGCCGATTCCTTCGCCGCCTTGCGCTCGCGCACAAAAATATAGATGCCGGCCGCGATGATGATGGCGGCGCCGATCAGCATGGCGACGCGCGGGATATCGCTGAAGAAGATGTAGCCGAGCAGGATCGCCCAGAAGATCGTCGTGTACTGATATGGCACGACCACCGAGGCCGGCGCGAGCTTGAGCGCGCGATTGATGCACATGTGGGCGACCATCGCGGTGACGCCCAACAGCACGAGCAAAGCCGCGTCGCGCAGGTGCAGCGGCACCCACACGAACGGTGCGGTGAAGAGGCCGAAGACCAGCGCGCCGATCGTCTGCGTCGTCACCAAATAGAGGTCCGAGGTGCCGCGCACCAGCCGTGTGCAGACCATCAGGAGCGAGAACAGGAACGAGCCGGCGATCGCAATCAGCGCCGGCGCCGACAACGTGCCCGCTGTGGGTCCGAGCGCGATCATGACGCCGGCAAAGCCCGCCAGCACCGCCAGCCAGCGCCGCCAGCCGACCCGCTCGCCGAGCAGAAACGGCGACATCGCGGTCACGTAGATCGGCCCGGCCAGATAGAAGGTCATCACATCGGCGAGCGACATGTAGGCCAGCGCCCAGTAGAAACAGGCGACCTCGAGCGTGGCGAAGATCGGCCGCAGGAGCTGGATGCCGGGGCGCGGCGGATGCCGGAAGTCGCGCCATTTGGCGCGCCGCAGGAACGGCGCCAGGAACACGAGCCCGGCGGCGCCGCGGATCAGCAGCAATTGGCCGACGGCATAGGTCGACACCAGCCACTTCCCCAGCGCGTCGTTGCACGCAAAGACGAAGAGGCCCGTGAGCATCATGCCGATGCCGGCGATGACGTGATCGTGCCCGCCGGTGCGGGTCACCTGGGTGGTCATGGGAGTGGGTATATACGGGCGCGGCGCGGCGGCGAAGGGGCGGAAACGCGCGGTAGCCGTGTCCCGGATGCGGCGCAGCACGTCAGTGGTGCGACGCTGATCCGGGACCGCCACACATCGCGACGGTCCCGGTTCTGCAGCGCGTCATTGCATGCCGCGCTGCGCCCGGGACACGTCTCAGCTCTGCGCCGCCGTCCGCGCCGCGGCGGAAAACTTGGCGCCGAATTCCTCGAGCTCGTCGCGATTGAGATCGCTGACGGCGAGCATGTTCAGCCCGTTCTCGTTCCAGCGCAGCAGGTTGAAGCCCTGCATCATCGTGAGCTTGGGTGTCGACGACGCCTCGCCCAGCCCCTGCGCCACGAACAGGTTGATGACGTGGATGCGGCGCCGGTAGACGAGCGCCGCCGCCGGTTTGCCGTCGATGTAGTCGAGCCGCCCGCCGATCAGGGTGAAGCCTTGCGCCGTCAGATCGATGACCGGAGGGGCCAGATCGATGCGGCCGTTGAACCACGGCTTCACCGTGTGCTGGTTGGTCGAGAGCACGTCGGTGAGATGGTCGGCTTGCAGCGAACGCAGATGGGCCGAGATCGCCTCGCCGAGAATGCGGTCGTCCTGGCCCTCGCGGAACACGACGAGGCCGACGCTGGCCGCGGCCAGCGCCGATGCGACGCCGCCGAACGCAAAACCTTTCAGCAGCGCGCGCCGGTTCGTGACCGGCATCGGCGTCGGTACGACGCGATCGATCTTCGCCGAAAGCGACGCCGGCACTGCAAAACCAAGCGGCACGGCACGCAGGGCCTGCGTCATCTCGCGCGCGGCGGCCAGCTCGGCTGCGCAACCGTCACATTGCGCGACATGCGCCTCGACCTCGCGCGCGTGGCCGGCATCGAGCTCGCCGTCGGCCAGTGCGTGAACCAGAATGCGTGCTTCCTCGCAGTTCATGACCCTTTCTCCTCCGCCAGCCAGGCGTCGCGCAACAGGCCGCGCGCCCGCGCCAGCCGCGACATCACCGTGCCGACCGGCGTGCCGGTCACGTCGGCGATCTCGCGATAGCTCAAATCGTTGATCTCACGCAGCACCAGAACCTCGCGGAAGGCGTCGGGCAGTTGCGCGATCAGCCGCTGCACGGTCTCGGCGTCAAACCGCGAGAGGCTCACCGCCTCGGGCGAAGGCGAGGCCTCGCCCCACATGTTCTCCGCCACTTCGTCGGCGGCATCCTCGACGCCGTCTACTTGCACCGCCGCGAGCGCGCCGCGTCGCGCATATTCGGCGCGGCAGACATTGCGCAGGATAGCCAGCAGCCACGGCTTGATCGGCCCGCCACGGAACGTGTGGAAATGCCGGAAAGCACGCAGATAGCACTCTTGCGCCGCGTCCTCGGCATCGGCCGGGTTGCGCAGCAGGTAGCGCGCCAGCGTATAGACATCGCCGAGATGCGGCAGCGCCGCCTCGCGAAAACGCAGGGCGCGGCCGCGCTCGTCGTCCGCCGTCAACGGCACGTTTCTCGTCTCCTGAAGAAGCATGGCCCCAGGCGGGGAGCCACCACCGCTGGGGGCCATGCGTAGCGACGCGGTCATTTCGCGCCGTTTTCGCCGGTGGCGGCCTCGACGACAATTCTCCCGGTCATATGCGGATGCAAGGAGCAAAAGTAGTTGAAGTCGCCCGGTGTCGTGAATGTGAACGAGAACGAGTCGCCGGTGTCGAGTGGCTTCGACTTTATGTTGTTGCGCGGGCTGGCCACGGTATGCGGGATATCGTCATTGTTCGTCCAGACGACGGTGTCGCCGGCCTTTACCTTCACCTCCTTCGGACTGAAGGTGAAATTGTCGATGCCGACCTTGATTTCCGCAGCGCCGGCCGGGCTGAGCGCGAGCGACGCGATCAGCGCCGCACCGGTGGCGAGGGCTGTCAGATACTTCATGGGTCTATCCTTGGCTTACGCCGCTCAGCTCTTGAGCGGCGTGTCGACGATGGCGAGCCGCTGCTCGTTCTGCTTGAAGGTGATGCTGGCGGTGCCGAGCATGGTGCGGAGCTTGTCGTCCGCAACCTTCATCGGACCGGGCGACGGCGCGGTGCCGGGCGCGGGCTGCGGGAAGGCGGTGGAGCGCGCGGTGTGGAAGGTGACGTTGCCCTCGACCTTCTGCATCACCTGATGGATGTGGCCGTTGAGCACGGTGACCGAGCCGAAGCGCTTCAAGTAAGCGAGCGCCTGCGCGCCGTCCTGAGTGCCCCAGCCCCATTCCGGGTAGACCGTCCACAGCGGGATATGCGCGAATACCACGACCGGCTGCGATGCCGAGCGGCCCTTGAGGTCGTCTTCCAGCCACTCGAGCTGGTCGTGGCCGAGATTGCCGAGACCGCCGCCTTTGAGATCGACGACGTTGACGAGGCCGACGAAATGGACGCCGTTGGCGTCGAAGCTGTAATAGCCGGGGCCCTTGGTGCCGCGGCCGTAGCGGTCGCGATAAAGCTTGCCTTGCTCGTCGTCGAGGATGTCGTGCTCGCCCGGGACGTAATGCACGTCGAGCCGCGCCTGCGAAATGATCTTCTCGGCGTCGTCAAATTCCGACGGTTTGGAGAGATGCGAGATGTCGCCGGTATGGATCATGAAGGCGGGATTGCCCGGCGCCGATTTCACGCGGGCGATCGCCTCCTCAAGGGTGCCCTTGGCGTTCGGGTTGGCGGGCTTGTCGAAGCCCATATGGCTGTCGCTGATCTGGAGGAAGGTGAAGCCCTTCACCTCCTGCGCCATGGCATCGTCGATGAGGCCGACCGCCGTGGGCACGCCCCCCGCGACCGTCCAGAGGACGCCGGTCCCGGCCCAGATCATGCATTCGAGCACTTTGCGGCGGCTCGGGCCGTGATCGTCGTCGTGAGCGGACATTGCCGCCTCCCTGCTATTGCGGTCTGCAGGGACTTGATCGGGGGCGGGGGCGATTTATTCCCGGAAATCGGTCGTGCTAGATTGTTTCCGACAGGCGGCCAAAAAACCGTTGTGGGAGAACGCCATGGCATACAATCTTGACCAGTTCATCGCCGATTGCCGCACGACGCTTGCCCGGGACCCGGGCCCGGCCGGCCGCGAGAGCGTGCGCAAGAGCCTGGAAAAGCTGCTCGCCAACCCGGACTTCCTCAAGGCCTATTGCGGCGACGACCAGCCGCGCGGCCTGAAGGTGCTCTACGAGGACGACAAGCTCGGCTTCCAGGTGCTCGCACACATCAACGACAAGGCGCGCGTCTCGCCGCCGCACGACCACGGCGAGTCGTGGGCGATCTACGGCCAGGCAACCAAGTACACCGACATGACCGAGTGGGAGCACGAGGACGACGGCAGCGATCCGACGCACGCCAAGCTCAAGCCGATCAAGAAGTACCGGCTCGAGCCCGGCATGGCCGGCATCTATCAAGACGGCGCCATCCACTCGATCGACTATCCGGACTACGCCCGCTTCGTGCGCGTCACCGGCACCAACCTCGACAAGATCAACCGCATGCGCGTCGATCTCAAGACCGGCGAAGTTCATCAGATGACGCCGCAGCAGGCGACTTAAGCTTTTCTTCTTCCCTCTCCCCGCTAATTCTTCTGTCATGGCCGGCCTTGTGCCGGCCATCCCGATCAGGGTCGCAGTGCGCTCCTAAGCGGGATGCCCGGGACAAGCCCGGGCATGACAATTGAAAGACCGTGCCAGATATGCTTCGTCCCCTCTCTCCCTCCGTCGTCAAGGCGATGCTGACCGACGGCGAAGAGCTCGCGCTCATCGACGTGCGCGAGGAGCTCATCTATTCGCAGAACCATCTGCTGTGGGCGCGCTCGGTACCCTTGAGCCGCATCGAGCTGCGCTTCGCGCGGCTGGTGTCGCGCAAGGCGACGCGCATCGTGCT
>DASTGR010000408.1:0-5504 GCA_035718885.1 Pseudolabrys sp.
CAGACCGCGTTCCAGTTTCCCGACCCGCTGACGCCGAAGCTCCAGACCGATCCGTCGAAGCCGCCGACATTCCAGAAGCCGACGAAGCGGTCGGCGACGCGGTTCGGCCCGCCGCCGACATTCGCGCCGGCCTCGGGCGCGGGCAAGACCGGCTTCGATTCGACCAATGCCCGCAAGAAAACGGCGGCCAGGCGCAAGCCGGCGACGGCAACGACGACCAGTACCGACAACCAGACGATCGCGCCGGGGCTTGCCGCGCCGCTGACCATCTCGCCCGGCCAGAAGCCGGCCAACACCGCCTTCGCGCAGGCGCCGGCAGCGCCCCCGGGCGCGCCGCCGGTCGAGATCGGCCCGATCCGCAAATTGCCGCCGAAGCGCAAGGCGCACACCGAGCCGCCCGACGAGTACGCGCAGCTCGGCATCCGCGCCGGCGCCTTCGATCTCTATCCGGCGCTCGAACTGATCGGCGGCTACGCCACCAATCCCGGCGCCTCGCCGACACCGAAAGGCGCCTCGCTCTATACGGTGGCGCCGGAATTGCGCGCGCAGTCGAACTGGTCGCGGCACGAGCTCAAGGCCGACCTGCGCGGCAGCTACACCGGCTACTCGCCGGATGAATCGCCGACACTGAGCCGGCCCTATTTCAACGGCAAGGTCGACGGCCGCATCGACGTGCGCGACACGACCAAGGTCAATCTCGGCGCGCGCACGCTGGTGTCGACCGACAATCCCGGCAGCCCGAATCTCCAGGCCGGCCTGTCCAAGCTGCCGGTGTTCATCACCTATGGCGGCAATGCCGGCGTCACCCAGCATTTCAACCGCTTCGAGGTGACGATCAAGGGCGACGCCGAGCGCACCTCGTACCAGGACTCGCAGTTGACCGACGGCACGACGGCGAGCAACCGCGACCGCAACTATAATCAATACAGCGCGACCCTGCGCGGCGGCTACGAGCTGACCCCCGGGGTGACGCCGTTCGTCGAGGTCGGCACCGACACGCGCGTGCACGATCTCGCGACCGACACGTCCGGCTACCAGCGCAATTCGAAAGGCTACGTCGGCAATCTCGGCACCACGTTCGAATTGTCGCGGCTCCTCACCGGCGAAGTCTCGGTCGGCTATCTCACGCGCACCTATGACGATCCGCGCTTCGACCGGCTCAAGGGCCTGATCGGCAGCGCCTCGCTGGTGTGGACGGTCGACGCGCTCAACGCGGTCAAGTTCACCGCCTCATCGACGCTCGGCGAGTCGAACATTCCCGGCGTGCCCGGCGTGTTCTACCGCGACGCCGGCCTGCAATGGGACCACTCGTTCCGCCGCTGGCTCGTCGGCACGCTCAAGGCCGGCATCGGCCAGGACCACTACGAGGGCACGTCGACGGCGAGCAGCGACGTCGCCGGCCGCACCGACAACCGCTACTCGGTCGGCGCCGGGCTGACCTACAAGATCGACCGCACCATGCAGATCAAGGGTGAGTTCCAGCAGAACTGGCTGCGCTCGAACGTCACCGGCGTCGACTACACCGCCAGCACGTTCCTCATCGGCCTGCGCCTTCAGCGCTAGCGCGCTTACTTGCCGCCGAGGATGCGCTCGATCTCGGCCCGGAATTCCGGCGCGAGGTCGGAGCGGTCGAGGCCGTAAGCGACGTTGGCGGCGAGGAAGCCGATCTTGGAGCCGCAATCATAGCTGCGGCCCTCGAACTTCAGCCCGTAGAACGGCTGCGTCGCCGCGAGCGCGAGCATGGCGTCGGTCAATTGGATCTCGCCGCCGGCGCCGGCCGCCTGCTTCTCGAGGATGCCGAAGATCTCCGGCTGCAAAATGTAGCGGCCGGTGATCGACAGGTTCGACGGCGCCTCGGCCGTCTTCGGCTTCTCGACCATCTTCGTGATCGAGAAGGCCTTGCCCTTGGCCGCGCCGACGCCGACCACGCCGTACATATGCACGCGGTCGGCCGGCACTTCCTCGACCGCGATGATGTTGGCGTTGGCGTCGAGGTCTTTCGCCGCGTCGATCATCTGCGCCAGGCAGCCGCGCTTGTGCTTCACCAGCACGTCGGGGAGCAGCAGCGCGAACGGCTCGTGGCCGACGATCTCGCGCGCGCACCACACCGCGTGGCCGAGGCCGAGCGGGGACTGCTGGCGGGTGAAGCTCACCGTGCCGGCCTCGGGGAGCGCCTCCGACAGCAGCGTGAGTTCCGCCTTCTTGTTGCGCTCGACCAGAGTCACCTCGAGCTCGAACTGGCGGTCGAAATGGTCCTCGATGACGCCCTTGTTCCGTCCCGTCACGAAGACGAGGTGCTCGATCCCGGCTTCGATGGCCTCGTCGACGACGTGCTGGATCAGCGGCCGGTCGACGACCGGCAGCATCTCTTTCGGCATGGCCTTGGTGGCGGGGAGGAAGCGGGTGCCGAGGCCGGCGACGGGGAAAATGGCTTTGCGGATGCGGCTCATGGCCGCTGACAAAGCATGTGGACGCGCCCCGGTCCAGACCGCTCAATGGATACCGCATTAACGGCGCCGAAAGGTTATCGGCTTCCATTAGTACATCCGGAAGGCGTGGGACCGTCTTTTGAGGGAGCCGCGATTGGGGATCGCCAGACGTCCGTTCGTCATCGCACTGTCCTTGGCGGCGGGCCTCATCATGAGCGCCGCCGCGGCGCAGGACCGCCGCGCCGACGTCACCACCGGCTCGATCCCGCGCGCCGGATCGCAGGCGCTCGCCTATGCGCCGTCCGGCTGGAGCGGCGAATCGGGCGCCTCCGGCGATCCGTCCATGAGCGCGGAGGCGATCCGCGCCGACGCCGCCAATTTCCAGAACTGCCTCGCGAACCTGTGGCCGCAGGCCGCCCGCCGCGGCGTGCCGCGCCGCACCTTCGAGACGCTGACGGCCTCGCTGACGCCCGACCTGCGCATCATGGATCTGCTCGACGCGCAGCCGGAATTCACCAAGGCGGTGTGGGACTATCTCGACGTGCTCGTCACCGACGCGCGCATCGCCAAGGGCCGCGAGCTGCTCGCGCGCTACGCCAATGTGTTCGACGCCGTCGAGCGCGCCTATGGCGTCGACCGCACCGTCATCGCCGCCATCTGGGGCGTCGAGACCAATTACGGCACGATCGCCGGCTCGAAGCCGGTCTTACAATCAACCGCCACGCTCGCCTGCATCGGCCGCCGCCAGGCCTATTTCCGCGCCGAGTTCCTCGACGCGCTGGAGATCGTCGCGCGCGGCGACATCGCGCCGAACAAGCTGGTCGGCTCCTGGGCCGGCGCCTTCGGCCCGACGCAGTTCATGCCGAGCGCCTTCAAGCGCTACGCCGTCGACTTCGACGGCGACGGCCACCGCGATGTCATATCCTCGGTGCCGGACCTGATCGCCTCGACCGCCAACAATTTGAAGAAGGACGGCTGGGTGACCGGCCAGACCTGGGGCTACGAGGTCGTGGTGCCGGCGACCTTCGACTTCCGCCTCGCCGGCAAGGCGCACACGATGAGCCTCGCCGAATGGCAGCGGCTCGGCGTCGCGCGGCCGCACGGGCTCGCCTTCGCGCATCCGAACGAGCAGGCCTTCCTGCTGGTGCCCGCCGGCATCCAGGGTCCGGGCTTCCTGATGCTGCGCAATTTCCGCGTCATCATGCGCTACAACCCGGCCGAGGCTTACGCGCTGGCGATCGGCCATCTCGCCGACCGGCTGCGCGGCGGCGGCGCCTTCGTGCAGCACTGGCCGCGCTACGAGCGTGTATTGAGCCGCGCCGAGCGATTGCAATTGCAGGAGGCGCTCCAGCGCCGCGGCTTCGACGTCGGCGAGCCGGACGGCCGCCTCGGCGCGCGCACGCGCGACGCCATCCGCGATTTCCAGGCCCGCATCGGCCGCGTGCCGGACGGCTTCGCGAGCGCGGGGCTGCTGGAGCAGTTGCAGGGCAGGTGACTTCACCGTTCGCCCGCGCGAAAGCGGGCATGACGCTGGAACGAAGCCTGTCAACCATGGTTGACAGGTTGGGCGTCTGTAGCCTATAAATTACAGATGCCGGCCATCAGACGAACCGACGAGTTCGATAGTTGGCTGAGAGGCTTACGGGACGTAAGGGCCAAGGCGAAGGTCCTGGTCCGCATTGACCGCCTCGGCAATGGAAATCCCGGCGACGTCGCCCCGATAGGGGATGGCATGAGCGAACTTCGGATCGACTACGGTCCCGGCTACCGAATTTACTACAAGCAGGATGGAGACACGGCCACCATCCTCTACGGCGGCGACAAGAGTTCGCAAAGGTCGGACATAACCAGAGCCAAAGCGATCTTGGACGATTTGGAGAAATGAGAATGGCCAAATCAAAAAAATTCGACGCTGCCGACTACCTCGACACACCAGACGTGATCGCTGCATATTTGAGCGAGGCCTTTGAGACGGGCGATAGCAAATATATCGCCGAAGCGCTCGGCACCGTCGCGCGCGCCAAGGGCATGTCGGAAGTCGCGAGAGGCACCGGCCTTTCCCGGGAGGGCCTTTATAAGTCCCTCAGCAGTCAAGGCAGCCCGGAGCTCTTCACGGCGATGAAGGTCTTGGACTCCCTCGATATGCAGCTTGTCGTGAAGCCGAAAGGGAAGGAAGCGGCCTAGAGCCGCTTTCTTAGGACGTCCCTTGGCTCGCCCCACGGTCATTGCCGGGCCGCACGGCAATCCATGGGCCAGCGCGTAGGGCGGATCAGCGAAGCATAATCCGCCGCCTTGAGCCACCCGCGGCGCGTTACGCCTTCGGCTAACGCGCCCTACGGCGCAACGCAGCAAAGAATCTTTTTATAGGACTGTTGACAGTCCTATTAATATGTCTACGATCCCAATTATCCACTCCGGCTGAGGGCGCCATCATGAGGCGTCTTGATGACGGGAGCGGATGCGGTGCCCGCGCTCCCGTCTCGCAAACGGGGTCCCGGGCGGCGACGGGGCTCCACTCCCGGGCACTAAGACCCGGTGCCAGGAGCTGGCTGACGGGCGTGGCTGGTCCACGTTCCGAAAGCGTGGCCCGTACGCTGTACTGACACCGCTGTGGCGCGCCGAGAGGCGCCCGCATGCTTCGAGAGGAGCGTGCGGCTTACGGAAAAAGTGTCGCGCCTCATCGGCGCGCCACACCCTCGGCTTTACAGCCGAGAAAAGGGAAGGCCGGCTCACCCGGGGCCGTACAAACAACACGGGCGGCGAAGCATTGGCGGGGCTTTTCTGGCTGTCCCGTCACCCTGAGGAGGCCGCGTAGCGGCCCGCGAAGGGTCTCTGACTCAGAGGTCCTTCGAGGCTCACTTCGCTCGCTCCTCAGGACGACGCGCCCGGGTAACACTATCCCGACCTTCGAGTTGACATTTTCCCCGTGCTACTAGCCTCTTACGAGACCACGGGCCGGGCAGGCCCGAACCACTTAAGTCCTTGGGCGATCTCGATGTTCGGCACATTCCGCGGAACCCGCTGGCTGCTTGGGACGCTGCTCGTCGCAGCCCTCGAGGCAACCTGCCTGTTCGC
>DASTGR010000409.1:0-4715 GCA_035718885.1 Pseudolabrys sp.
CGAACTGCACAAGGTCGTCGATACGCTTCTCATCATCCCGAACCAGAACCTGTTCCGGGTGGCCAACGAGAAGACCACCTTCGCCGACGCCTTCGCGATGGCCGACCAGGTGCTTTACTCCGGTGTCGCCTGCATCACCGACCTGATGGTCAAGGAAGGCCTGATCAACCTCGACTTCGCCGACGTCCGCGCCGTCATGCGCGAGATGGGCAAGGCGATGATGGGGACGGGCGAGGCGTCCGGCGAGAAGCGCGCGCTCACCGCCGCCGAAGCCGCGATCTCGAACCCGCTGATCGACGACGCCTCGATGAAGGGCGCCAAGGGGCTGCTGATTTCGATCACCGGCGGCAAGGATCTGACTCTGTACGAAGTCGATGAAGCCGCCACGCGCATCCGCGAGGAAGTCGACCAGGACGCCAACATCATCGTCGGCGCCACCTTCGACGAGAGCCTCGACGGTATCATCCGTGTCTCGGTTGTCGCCACCGGCATCGACAACACCGGCCGCATGCGCGACCAGGGCCCGACGGAAGACGCGCTCAAGGCGCTCGCCGGCAAGATGCGCAACGATGTGCGCCGCATGCCGGCGCAGCCGCAAGTGCATGTGCAGCAGCCGGCCGCGCTTGCCCAGGCGCAGCCGCCAATCCCCAACCAGGCGATCGCCAGCGCGGCCGCGTCGGTCGAGTCCGCCGCGCATGCCGCCGTCGCCGCGGCGATCCTGCCGCAGACCGCGATCGACGACGTTTCGATCCGGCCGAAGCCGATGAAACCTTCGCTGTTCGATCAGGCGGAGCCGGAAGCGCCGACGCATGTCGAGCCGCCGGCGCCGAATTTCGTGCCGCCTCCGGCAGAGCGGGTCATGCGCGCGCCGCGCATGCCACGCATCGATGAACTGCCGTTGCCGGCCCGCGCCATGATGGAGAAGCAGGGGCAGCCGGCGGAGCACCATCCGGAGGAACGCCGCAAGTCGCTGATGCAGAGGCTCGCCTCGGTCGGCCTCGGCCGTCGCGCGGAGGAGTCGGAAGCGCCGCCGGTCCCGCGGACCGCCCGCACCATGCCTCAGTACGAGCAGCCGCAGCGCCCGACTGCGCGCCAGCCGGAAGGCCGCAGCGAGCCTGTCTCGGAATATGCCCGTCGCCCGGCGCCTCAGGGTCTCGACCCCCATGGACGGCAGGCGGCTGTGCATAACTCGCCCGAGGATGACCAACTCGATATCCCCGCCTTCCTTCGCCGCCAGGCGAACTAGGCGAAGCCTCCAGAACAGGCGGCCCCGCGTCCTCCAGGATGCGGGGCCGCTTCATTTTTGGAATGCCGTGAATTCCCGTAACTATTTGATCTGGAATGAATTTCTGGTGTACCCGAGCGCGGTGCAGGTTGTACGTCGCGTTTGCAACCGCGCAACCATTTCGAGGTAACGTAAACGGTAGTCTGGTGCTGACTGCGACCGGCGAAATGCGGCAAAAAAGAGTAACAGTCGGTAAGAAAGCGTGAGTTGGAGAAGCACCGTCCAAAGCCTAAGTTTCAGCAGCAAAACGGACTTTTCCGGTCCTGGGGATTTTGCCGCCGCCTCGCCAGCCTGATCGGCGATGGGGCTGAAATGTGACCCCGATCGGGGCGTATGGGGGACCGCACGGTTCACGCGCGAACCGGCGGAAAGAGGGTGGATGAAAGGCGCTAAGCAAACGACGCTGCGCGGACCGGTTGCCATCTCCGGCATCGGCGTCCATTCCGGCCAGCCCGTCACGCTCACGCTCAATCCGGGCGACGACGACACCGGAATCATTTTCCAGCGTGTCAATGCCGACGGCTCGCTCGAGCGCGAGATACGCGCCGACGTCCGCGCCGTCACCGCCACCGAATTCGCCACCGTGCTCGGCGACGCCAAAGGCCCCTTGTGCTCGACCGCGGAGCATATTCTCGCCGCGCTGCGCGGGCTCAATGTCGACAACGTTGTGGTCGAGATCGATGGTCCCGAAGTGCCGATCATGGACGGCAGCGCCGCCGCTTTCGTCGATGCGCTCGATCAGGCGGGGCTGACGGAACGCGCGCTGCCGCGCCGCTTCATCGAAGTGGTCAAGCCGGTGCGCGTCACGACGGACAAATCGCTCGGCGAACTGCGCCCCTACGATCACGGATTCCGGGTCGAGGCCGAAATCGAATTCAATCATCCGCTCATCGGCAAGCAGGCGCTGGCGCTCGACATCGAGCCGAAGAGCTTCCGCACCGAGATCGCGCGTGCGCGCACCTTCGGCTTCATGAAGGACGTCGCGAAATTGTGGAGCGCCGGCTACGCGCTCGGCGCCTCGTTCGACAATACGCTCGTGGTCAGCGATGACCGCGTTCTCAATCCGGAGGGCTTGCGCTTCTCGGACGAATTCGTGCGCCACAAGGTGCTCGACGCCGTGGGAGATCTCGCGCTCGCCGGTCTGCCGCTGATCGCCGCCTACAAGACGGTGCGCGGCGGCCATAAGCTCAACCATGCGGTGCTGTCGGCGCTGATGGCCGACACCAGCGCCTGGCGGGTCGTCGAAGCGGCGCAGACGCCGGTGCGGCGCGGCCGGGCGAAGGCCGCGGGAGCGGTCGCCCCGGCCTATGGCCCGGACAAGACCTGAATCGCCGGTTTTCGGCTCTTTTCATCGCCTTAATCCGGGCCGAATGTCGGCCTAATCGCTTGGCGGCGCCACGCCTTTTCGTCTACATCGGTTCGTCCGAGGCCGGCGCCGCGATGCCGGGGGACGGTGACCGCGAGCCGCTAAAGGTGTCGAGGCAATTCGGGGATGTCACGCGTATGAGCTCTTCGCCGCCAGCCAGTTTTCGGCGCCCGCTGACGCGCGTCGGCGCGGTCGTGCTTGTCGCCTTGAGTCTCGGCGCATGTTCGAGCTTCTCGGGCCTGTCCGACTTCAGCAGCTGGAACCTGTTCGGCAGCAAGGACGACAACCCGCCCGACGAACCGGCCGACCGCCTCTACAACGAGGGCCTCTATTATCTCAATTCCGAGAAGAAGCCGAAGGAAGCGGTCAAGAAGTTTGAAGAGGTCGACCGTCAGCATCCGTATTCGGAGTGGGCGCGCAAGGCGCTGATCATGTCGGCCTACTCGTACTACCAGAGTGGCTCCTATGATGAATGCGTTGCCGCGGCCAAGCGCTACATCACGTTGCATCCCGGCACGCCGGACGCCGCCTATGCCCAATTCCTGATCGGCTCGTCCTACTACGACCAGATTCCGGACATCACGCGCGACCAGGACCAGACCGAGAAGGCCATGGCCGCGCTCGACGAGGTGATCCGCAAATATCCGGACAGCGAGTACGCCAACAACGCCAAGCAAAAGATCGAAGTGGCGCGCGATCAGCTGGCCGGCAAGGAGATGCAGGTCGGCCGCTATTACCTCGAAAAGCACGACTACACGGGCGCCATAAACCGCTTCAAGGTCGTGGTCACGAAGTACCAGACGACCCGTCACGTCGAGGAGGCGCTGGAGCGCCTGACCGAGTCCTACATGGCGCTCGGCATTATCGATGAGGCGCAGACCGCCGCCGCCGTGCTGGGGCATAACTTCCCTGACTCGAGCTGGTACAAGCACGCCTACGCGCTGGTGAAATCCGGCGGCCGCGAGCCGTCCGAGAACAAGGGTTCTTGGATCAGCAAGGCCTTCAAGAAGGTCGGGCTGGGCTAGGTTCCCCCTTCGTCGCTGCCCACAACGTCATGGCCGGCCTTGTGCCGGCCTTTGACGTCTTTAATGATGCAGAATCAGCAAGACGTTGCCCGGCACGAGGCCGGGCATGACGGGCTTCCGGATTCGTGGCCGCCATGCTTTCCCGATTATCGATCCGCGACATCGTCCTGATCGACAAGCTGGACATCGATTTCGCTGCGGGTCTCGCCGTGCTTACCGGCGAGACCGGCGCCGGCAAGTCGATCCTGCTCGACTCGTTTGCGCTGGCTTTGGGTGGCCGCGGCGACCAGTCGCTGGTCCGCCAGGGCACGGAGCAGGGGCAGGTCACCGCCGTGTTCGAGCTGCGCCGCAATCATCCGGCGCGCGCGCTCCTCAAGGCCAACGACATTGCGCAAGAAGACGAGCTGATCCTGCGCCGGGTGCAGCTCGCCGACGGCCGGACGCGTGCCTTCGTCAACGACCAGCCGGTCAGCGTGCAGGTGATGAAGCAGCTCGGCCAGGCATTGGTCGAGATCCACGGCCAGCACGACGACCGCGCGCTGGTCGACGCCGCCACGCATCGCCGGCTGCTCGACGCCTATGGCGGGCTCGACGCCGACGCCGCGCGCGTCGAAGCGCTGTGGGACGCCCGGCGCGAGACGCTGGAGGCGGCTGAAGCGCATGCGGCCGAGGTCGAGCGCGCCCGCCGCGAGGCCGATTGGCTGCGTCACGCTGTCGCCGAGCTCGACAAGCTGGCGCCGCAGGCCGGCGAGGAGACTTCGCTCGCCGACCGGCGCACCACGATGATGCAGTCGGAGAAGGTTGCGGGCGATCTGCGCGAGGCGTACGACGCGCTCGCCGGGTCCAATTCGGCGGTGCCGGAGCTCGCCGCCACGATCCGGCGGCTCGAGCGTCGCGCGACCCAGGCGCCGCAGCTGGTCGAGCCGGCGGTGAAGTCGCTCGACGTCGCGCTCAACGCGCTCGAAGAGACCCGCGCGCATCTCGAAGCCGCGCTTCGCGCCGCCGACTACGATCCGGCCGAGCTCGAGCGCATCGAGGA
>DASTGR010000410.1:0-14481 GCA_035718885.1 Pseudolabrys sp.
GCCGCTGCCGCCTCGTCCTCTTCAGGCGAAGCATCTGAACGAGGACGATCAAGTTCCATGGCTTGTGCGGATCGATTCCGAGCCGGCGGGCTTGCTTTCTCGCGGCGGCAAACGGCCGCGCATCGAAATGGATCATATTCGTGCGGGGGCGGAAGCCAAGAGCCGTCCTGCTCGCCGTCGTGTCTCTAGAAGAGGTACCGGCGTCCGCTGTCTGTTCGCTGATAGGCGACGCACCGGTATTGCGGCGGCATTGCGCGCCTGCATCGATCTGGAGGAAACGGCGCTGATGCCGAGCGCGCTGCCCGGGCACTCGACATTCCAAGGAAACTGCGTCCGGTCGAGGCGCGTTCCGTGTGGGGGCTCGGCGTTCGTTCTCAGACCCGCACTGGATATGCCTTATGTGC
Source organism: Pseudolabrys sp. (assembly GCA_035718885.1). Taxonomy (GTDB): domain Bacteria; phylum Pseudomonadota; class Alphaproteobacteria; order Rhizobiales; family Xanthobacteraceae; genus Pseudolabrys. Next base: position 405 of record DASTGR010000410.1, read on the forward strand.
GTATTTCCAAACTGCCTGCTGTTCCTGAGCTGCGACCTCGAAAGCGGATGCACTGGCGCGGAGCCGGAGACCTTCGAGGAACCCCGCATTGGCCGACGGGCGAAAACACGTCGGCTGGGGGCGAAGCCTCGCTGCCTCGCTCACGTGGAAGACCGAAAGCAGACGCAAAAAGGGAGGTCGTGTCGACGAGTGGTGAGCGCGCTGGGACTCGAACCCAGGACCTACTGATTAAAAGTCAGTTGCTCTACCGCCTGAGCTACGCGCTCGAACCGAGACCGAAGGCGCTGTCCATTTGCATCCGGCGGATGGCCGCGTCGAGGCCCGGATACGGCCGGACGAACCGGCCTTCAGCGCTTCCCGGGCTGTGTAGGGGCGCGCCTGAGCGCGGTCAATAGCCCGGCCATTGCGCCTGCGACTGGCCCTCGGCGCGTCATTTGCTACACTGCGGGCCGTGCGGCCGAAAATCGGTTGCGCATAAGCCGAAATGCCGCCCACCGGGCGCCGTTCGCCTGAGGAGGGACCATGCCGATCGTCAACCGCGTCGCCGACCTTCATGCCGATATTACCGCCTGGCGGCGCGACCTGCATGCCCACCCCGAAATCCTCTACGACGTGCACCGCACGGCGGCCACGGTCGCCGAAAAGCTGAAGGCCTTCGGCTGCGACGAGGTGGTGACGGGCATCGGGCGGACCGGCGTTGTCGGCGTCATTCGCGGGCGGAAGGGCTCGTCGAACAGGGCGATCGGCCTGCGCGCCGACATGGACGCGCTGCCGATCACGGAAGCGAACGATCTGCCCTACAAGTCGACCGCGCCCGGCAAGATGCACGCCTGCGGCCATGATGGCCACACGGCCATGCTGCTCGGCGCCGCACGCTACCTCTCCGAGACCCGCAATTTCGACGGCACTGCGGTCGTGATTTTCCAGCCAGCCGAGGAGGGCGGCGCCGGCGGTAAAGCGATGTGCGACGACGGCCTCATGACCCGGTTCGGCATTGGCGAGGTCTACGGCATGCACAATGCGCCGAACATGCCGGTCGGCTCGTTCGGCCTGCGGCCGGGCCCGATCATGGCGGCCGCCGACTACATCACCGTGGTCATCGAAGGCAAAGGCGGGCATGCGGCGCGTCCGCACCTGACCATCGATCCGGTCGTGATCGGCTGCCACACGATCATCGCCATGCAGTCGGTGGTCTCGCGCAATGTCGATCCTCTGAAGTCCGCGGTCGTCTCGGTCACCATGTTCGAAGCCGGCACCGCCGACAACGTCATTCCGCAGCGGGTGCAGCTCGACGGCACCGTGCGCACGCTCGACGAGGACATTCGCGTGCTGGTCGAGCAGCGGCTCGGCCAGATCGTCGAGCATACGGCGGCCGCCTTCGGCGCCACCGCCAAGTTCACCTACCGGCGCAACTATCCGGTGCTGGTCAATCATGAGAAGCAAACGGGGTTTGCCGCTGACGTGGCGAGCGAAATTGCCGGAGACAAGCAGGTGAATCGCGAACTCGAGCCGATGATGGGCGCGGAGGATTTCTCCTTCATGCTCAATGAGCGTCCCGGCGCATTCATCTGGATCGGCAACGGCGCGAGTGCCGGACTGCATCACCCCGAATACAATTTCAACGACGAGGCCATTCCGTTCGGCACGTCGTATTGGGTGCGGCTCGTCGAGACGTCGCTCAAGGGATAATCGCTGTCGTCCCGGGCGAGCGCACTTGCGCGAGACCCGGGACCCATACGCCTCGGCAGAAACAAGACGCTGCGGAGTCTGCGTCCCCGCTTTCGCGGGGACGACAGACGTTTACCGGACCGGCTCGCGGCTTTCCTGCGCGACGTGTGCGACTTCCGCGATCGCCGTGCGTCGCGGCAGATGCGCCAGCGTGCGGGCCTCGATCGCGCGCCAGACGGCGAAATCGTTGAGCGCGGAGCGCTCGAGCAGAGCGAGGGCGACCGCGCACAGGAACGGCACGCTCTGGATCACCAGGATGCCGGCGAAGATGTTGATCTCGCGCACGTTCGTCGTGTTGGTCTCGATAAGGGTCGCGGATCCGGCGATGAGGAGCCCCGCGATGACCGCTTCCCAGAACGCCGCGAACTCGGTCTTGCGCCTCGCGCCGCCCTTGTCGGTGCGCACGAAGGGGAGGTGATCTTTGACCAGGCCGGTGCCGACCGCGCGCGCCACGGTCAACTGCACCGACATCGCCGCGAGCATCGAGGCGAAGAGCTGGCGCTTGCCGATCCGCACGCGCAAGCGATAGAGCGTCACGCCGTGCAGCACCGAGACGATGAAGCTCGCAATGATCGGCACGGTGAGGATGCGGTCGGGCACGGCGATGTCGAGGAAGGCGACGACCGGCACCCACAGGATGTTCAGGATCGCCACGACCACGCCGACGCTCTCGGCGCCGAGCCAGTTGAGCCAGCCAAGCGCGAATTCGCGCTTCTGCTCGCGCGACAGCAGGCTCGCGCCGGGCAGGAACCGGCGCCAATGCTTCTTCAGAATCTGCAATCCGCCATAGGCCCAGCGGTCGCGCTGCTTCTTGAAGGACTCGAAGGTGTCGGGCAGCAGGCCGTGGCCGTAGCGCGTGTTGGTGTAGTGCGCGTGGTAGCCGAGCTCGAGAATCGAGAGGCCGAGATCGGTGTCCTCGCAGATCGTGTCGCTCGACCAGCCGCCGGCCGCTTCGAGCGCGCTGCGCCGGATCAGGCACATCGTGCCGTGCACGATGATGGCGTTGACTTCGTTCCGCTGCACCATGCCGATGTCGAAGAAGCCGGCATATTCGGCGTTCATCGCGTAATGGAGCACGCTGCGGTGCTCGTCGCGGTGATCTTGCGGCGCCTGGACGAGGCCGACGGACGGATCGCCGAACACCGGCACCAGGTCCTTGAGCCAGTTGGGCTCGACCACATAGTCGGCATCGAGCACGCCGATGATCTCGGCATCGGCGGCGGTGTGGACGATGGCGAGGCGCAGCGCGCCGGCCTTGAAGCCTTGCAGGTTGTCGGCGCGGACGAACTTGAATCGTTCTCCGAGCATTGCGCAGTGGTCTTCGACAGGACGCCACAGCGCGGGATCGGGCGTGTTGTTGATGACGACGACGCACTCGTAATTCGGATAGTCGAGGCGCGCGAGGGCATCGAGCGTCTGCTTCAGCATCTCCGGCGGCTCGCGATAGGCCGGGATGTGGATCGACACTTTCGGCGTATGACCGGCGGGCGACAGCGCCGGAACCAGACCGGGCGACTTGACGAGGCGCAGCGGTTCGCGGCCGAAGGCGATCGCGGCGAGTTCCTCGACGCGGGCGAGGGCGATGACGATCAGCGGCACCAGAAGCGCCGTGCCGAGTCCCAATGCGAAGGCCGCGCCGGGGACGAAGTAGTGGCCGTTCCAAAAGGCGAAGACCGCGGCGGACCAGGCGCCGACGGCGTTGGCAGCGCCGGCGAGCATGACCGCCTGGGTGAGCGACACCGAGGCCATCGCCAGGATCGGCAGCGACAGAAGCAGACTGACCAGGATGGCGATGGCCGCGATGCGCCAATGATCGGGGTCGTTGATCGGACCGGTCCAGGCGAACTTCGGCTGGCGATAGGCATTGAAAATGCCCCAGTACGGACCGACGCCGCCTTCGAATGTCTTCCACGGCTGATCGATGGCTTCGACGATGTTGTAGTCGATGCCGTAAGCGTCGGCGCGAGTCACAAAATCGCGCAGCAAGACGGCCTGGTCGATCTGTCCCGGCTCGGCGGCTTTGAAGTTGTAGCCGGATGACGGCCAGCCGAACTCGGCAATGACGATGCGCTTGCCGGGATAAGCCTGACGCAGCTTGTCATAGATCTCGATCGCGCGATCGACCGTCTGCTTGGCCGGCGTGCCTTCCCAGTACGGGAGGATGTGCGCAGCGATAAAGTCGACGGAAGAGACGAGTTCGGGGTGGTCGAGCCAGACGTTCCAGATTTCACCGGTCGAGACCGGGACGGTGGTGTGACGCTTGACCCGCTGAATCTGCTTGATGAGGTCGGAGACTTTCAATTCGCCGCGGTAGATCGTCTCGTTGCCGACGAAGATACCGTTGACGTTGCTGGGTCGCTTGGCGAGTTCGATTGCCCCGCGAATTTCCCGCTCGTTGCGATCCTGGTTTTTGTCGAGCCAGGCGCCGACCGTGACCTTCAGGCCGAATTCGGCAGCGATGCCCGGCACCATCTCCTGGCCGCCGGTCGATGAATAGAGCCGGATGGCGCGCGTGAGTGGCGCCAGAAGTTTCATGTCCGCCCGGATCTGCTCCGGTTTCGGACGGCCGCCGGCGTTCGGATCGGTCGAACGATCGTAGGGAGCGTAGGACACGCTCGCCAGTTGCCCATCGAAGTTGGGAGCGGTCGCTTGGTCGCGCGAAACCGCCCACAAGCCCGCTTGCACGCACGCCACAAGGGCGATCACGGCAGCCACGGTGCGCATTTGACTCAATACCGTATGGGGCAGGATGGCAGACCCTATGAACCCGTCCCCTGGGTCCAAAGCCGGAGAGCGTCTGCGTTCAACAAACTATCTCGGCGTCGGGTTCCTATGCAAGTAATGTTCGGACATGGCGAATCCTAGGCAGGCGCATGTCGTCCGCATGAAAATTTGGAAGAACGGATTTACTTCGCCGGGGCTTGCGGCGCGGGGGTAGCCGGCGCGGGGGCAGGTGCGGCGGCGGGGGCCGTCTCCGGCTCGAGCGCCGGGTTCAACCAGCAGGAATGCACCCTGCCGTTGAGGGTCTCCTGGGCCTTCGGATCGATATTTCCCTGACGGATCAGGCACCGGAAGGTCGCCTGGATATGGGCGCCGGGGCAGCCGAAGCGGTCGTAAAGGTCGAGGTGGCGAAAGGCGGTATCCAGGTCGTCGCGCCAGAGGAGCGCCACAACCCGCCGTCCGAGCCAGACGCATTCAGGATGGCCGGCCGCGCCGGTCAGGGTTCGCGAGGCCTCGGCGATCTCGTCGATCTTCTTCTGATTGTCCTTCTGCGCGCTGTCCGCCGGCGCCTTCGGAGCCTCGGCCGGCTTGCCGCCGCTCTGTGCAAAGGCCGCCGCGGAGGTCACCACGAAGGCAGCCGTTGATAGTACCGCAAGCAGCGTACGCGTCTTGATAAACAACGGCATTGTTCCGTCGATAAGTGTTCGTTGTAGGGGAAGCCCGCCACCGACCATCGATGCATGTCGATTGGGACGCCATTGCGGCGCTTGTCGCCGGCCCGGTCCGACCTCTTCGGCCCCATGTTGTGGCCGTCGCCGACGGCCTTGCCCCATGCCGCCCGTCCGGGCGAGCGGCGGTGAACCTTGGCCCCGAAGCTGCATATTTGTCCAGCGCTTACGCGTCACGTCCTTAAGACGATGCGCCCGGACATGATGACGCGCTGGAGAGCGGCTTGGCAGTCGCAGGCGCGCGGGATAAGCCCAAGGTGTTCCGTCGCCTTGACCCTGGACATTCGATGCGGATCCGACTGGTTGGCCTTGCCTTCGCGGCGGCGGTGATCGCCGGGACATGGGCCTGGCTCGGCGCGCCGGTCGCCATGCCCAATGCGCCCCTCTCCCCGGGCGAGAAGCTGTGGTGCGTGTCCTACGCGCCTTATCGCGGCAGCCAGACGCCTTACGATCCGAACACCCATATCTCCGCGGCTCAAATCGACGAGGACCTTGCGGGGCTGTCGCCTGTCACCGGCTGTGTCCGCACGTATTCCGACGATCAGGGCGTCGAACAGGTCCCGGCCCTGGCGGCCAAGCACGGGTTGAAGGTGCTTCAGGGGATATGGCTGTCGGGAGACCCGGCCAAGGACGGCGTCCAGATCCGGACCGGGGTGCAACTGGCAAAGACCTACCCGGACACAATCCGCGCGCTGGTCGTGGGCAACGAGGTGTTGCTCCGCGGCGAGATGAGCGGCCCCGACCTCGCCAACACGATCCGCTCGGTCAAGGCGCAGGTGGCGGTGCCGGTCACCTATGCGGATGTCTGGGAGTTCTGGTTGCGCCATCCGGACGTCGCCGCCGCGGTCGACTTCATCACCATCCATATCCTGCCCTATTGGGAGGACTCGCCCGTACCCGCGGCGCAGGCGGCGACCCACGTCGAGGCTATCCGCGACAGGGTGGCGCGGGCCTTTCCGGGCAAAGAGATCGTCATCGGAGAGGTCGGCTGGCCGAGCGCCGGGCGAATGCGCGAAGGCGCGCTGCCCTCGAAGGCGAACCAGGCCCGTGTGATCCAGGACGTGCTGGCTTTGGCCAAGCGCGAAAAGTTCAAGGTCAATGTCATTGAGAGTTTCGACGCACCGTGGAAACGCGCACAGGAAGGCACCGTCGGCGGTCACTGGGGACTGCTTGACGGCGCCTCGCGCAAGCCGAAATTCAACTTCGGCGAGCCGGTCTCCAACCATCCATACTGGCGCTGGCAAGCCGCAGGCGGCGTCGCCTTCGCTGTTCTGGTCTTTCTCGGTGCTGCTGCTGCGGCGCGCCGGCGGAAGTTTCGGACCGCGCCATGGATTGCCGTCACCGCGAATGCGGTCGCCGGCGGGCTCCTGATCGGCTGGGCGCTGGAGAATGTGGGGCTGGAAAGCCTCGGCCTCGGAATGTGGATCCGCTCACTGGCCCTTGTCGCGGCGGCAGCGGCAAGCCCCATCGTCGCCAGCATGGCGGCGGTTGCCGGCACGCCATGGCCGTCCCTGTCGTCGGTCCTGTCGCTGGAGGGACTTCGCCGGCACGATCCGCTCGCCGCTGCGCTCGGCCTCGTCGCGGTCTTGACCCTCGTCCTGTCGCTTCAGGTCGGGCTCGGGCTGGTCTTCGACCCGCGCTACAAGGACTTCCCGTTTGCGCCTCTGACAGCGGCTATCGTGCCGCTCTTCATGCATGCGCTCGCCGTCGGAGGCGCGGACGGACGGCGCGGCGCGGCCGAGACGGCGGGCATGACGTTGCTCGCGCTGTCGGTTGTCTACATCGTTCCGAATGAAGGCTTCGCCAATTGGCAATCGTTGTGGCTGTGCGCCGCGTTTGCAGCGTTTGCGCTCACGCTGCTTCGGGCGCGCGCCGTGCCAAACTGAGCACGAGCAGGGCGGCGGCGACCGAGGCCAGCCCAACGTTATAAAGCACCACGCCGAGGCAGGTGAACGCCAGCGCGACGGCGAAGATGACCAGCGTCGGCCGCATGAAGTTCACCGCAGCGGCGACGAGCGCCGCGCCGCCGAACACCGAGTTGTGGTGGAGCGCAAAAACGATGCGGCGCGAAGCGCACAGCCAGGTATCGAGGCCGGCGGCGCAGGCAAGCCCGACCTGCGTGTTCTCGATCACGGCGTAGCGCATGTAGAGCGCATAGCCGAGCGAGCAGAATCCGACGATCAGGAGCCAGTTGGTGGCGCGGGCGCTGGGCAGGAACAATCGCATGGCCGGACTATGCCGCGCGCAGGCGGACGCGACAACGGCCAGCTTTGCTAACGCTGGACGACTTCGGCAGGATTGATCCGCGCCGGCCAGCAATCACCATTGACCCGCGCAAAGCGCGCGCAGAGTTGGCGCGCGGCGGCGAGACTCGGCAGCGGCCCGGCGACAAGCCTGATGTTGGAGCTTCCGGAATGCTGGTCGCGCACCGCGACCGGGCTCAAGCCGACCAGCAGCGGGCCGTAATTCGCTTTCACTCCGGCCCAGCGCTTGCGCAGGCCATCCATGTTGGCTTCGGTCGCGAGTTCGACCCCGAACTCCGCTTGCGCTCGCGTATGCGGCGCAGGTTTGGAAATTTCGGGCGACTTTTGTTCAGCTTGCGGCGGGATCGAGCCGGTCGGCACCTCGTCCGGTGTGGAGGCTTGCGGCGGGCCGCTTTCCGGCACCATTGCGTCGGGCAGCGTCTTTGCCGGCGTCGGGATCTCCGTGGACGGCGCAGCGACGTGACGCGGTGCGGCGGGCTCGGGGAGGATGGAGGCGACACCGGCTGGCGGCGTTGCCAGCGGATTGATGAGCGGTGGGGCCACCGCGACGATCATGACGGGCGGCAGGGACGGCGCGGCGGCGACAGGGGCCGGAGCCGGCGGCTGTGCCGACGATGATGCTGATGAAGCCTGCTTGCGCACCGAGCCAGTCAGGTCGCTGACACCGCTCTCCAGCGCCGCGACGCGCTTGGCGAGACGGTCGCGGTCGCTCGTCAATGCAGCGATCCGAGCCTCCAACGCCCGCACCATCGGCTCGCCATCCGCCGGCGTGGCCGCCGGTTCGGCGGCGCCGGCCAAGGCCTGGTTGATGCGTTCGCCGCCTGCGGGCGTCTGCGCGACAAAGACAAGCAAGGCGGCGGCGACGCTCGCACACACGCCCCATGCGACGACGCGCAGCACCGTCGGATTGCCGGATTTGCCGTGTTCCGAGGGAGCGGCGGTGTGGTCCGGCGGCCTAATATCCATTCCGAAAAATCCGAATCTGCGAATCAGATCGTTGAAAATGCTAGCAGAATCCGGCAAGCCTCGCTTGCGCTACCTGCGCCGGACGGCTTTGCGTCAATTCTCACGAGCAATCAGTATCGGACCCACATGACGGATCGCTCCTGCCTCGCCATCGTGCTCGCCGCCGGCGAAGGGGTGCGCATGCGCTCGCGCACCCCGAAGGTGCTGCATACGATCGGCGGCCGGACGCTGCTCGACCACGTCTTGGGAACGGCAATGGCAGCGGGCGGGGCAGACCTCGCGGTGGTGATCGGGCCCGACCATGGCGCGGTCGCCGCCGAGGCGAAGCGCATCGCGCCGCAAGTATCGATCTTCACGCAGCGAGAGCGGCTCGGTACCGCGCACGCCGTGCTATCGGCGCGGGCGGCCCTGGACAAGGCGCCGGGCGACTTCCTGGTCATGTTCGGCGATACGCCGCTGATCCGCGTCGAAACGCTCAAGCAATTGCGCGCGGCGCTTGCCGATGGCGCGGCGGTGGCGGTGCTCGGCTTCCGGCCAGCCGATCCGACCGGCTATGGCCGGCTCATCACGGACAAGAACGGCCTCCTTGCCATTCGCGAGCACAAGGACGCGAGCGAGGCTGAACGCGCGATCGGGTTTTGCAATGGCGGCCTGATGGCGCTTGCCGGCGAGCACGCCCTCGCCATTCTCGCGCGCATCGGCAATCAGAACGCCAACAAGGAGTACTACCTGACCGACGCTGTCGCGGTCGCCCGCGGGATGGGGCTTTCCGCGGTGGCGATCGAAACCTCGGAGGATGACGTGCGCGGCATCAATACCAAGGCGCAGTTGGCCGAAGCCGAAGCGGTCCTGCAAAAGCGGTTGCGATCTGCGGCGATGGATGCGGGCGTGACGATGGTTGCGCCGGAGACGGTGTTCCTGTCGAGCGACACGACATTTGGAAAGAATGTGACGATCGAGCCGAACGTCGTCTTCGCGCCGGGCGTCAGAATCGAAGACGACGCCGTCATCCGATCGTTTTCGCATCTCGAGGGCGCGCACGTGGGGAAGGGTGCGCGTGTCGGTCCGTTCGCCAGGCTACGCCCAGGTGCAAAGCTCGGCACCGACGTCCACATCGGCAACTTCGTGGAGATCAAGGCTGCGACAATCGAGGATGGCGCAAAGGCCAACCATCTCGCCTATATCGGCGACGCGCGCGTGGGGGCGGGAGCCAATATTGGCGCCGGCACCATTACCTGCAACTATGACGGCTACGCCAAGCACAAGACCGACATCGGCGCCGGCGCCTTCATCGGCACCAATTCGTCGCTGGTCGCGCCGGTCAAGATCGGCGACGGCGCTTATATCGGCTCTGGCTCGGTGATCACGCAGGACGTGCCGGGCGACGCCTTGGCGCTTGAACGGTCGCAACAGACCGTCAAGCAAGGTTGGGCAAAACGGTTGCGGGAGGAGCGTCTGGCGCGCAAGAAGGACGCTGTCGACGCTAAAAAGCCTTGATGGGTCCGGTTCTTGTGCATTCGCCGGCGCCGACACACGGCGAAATGTGATGTGATTTCAAGAATCTCGGTTGCGGCGGCTACAGCTAAAGCGGAACTTTAACGGGGGCATCCACGCGGATGTGCGGGATTGTCGGAATACTCGGGACCGAGCCGGTCGCCGAACACCTTGTCGATGCGCTCAAGCGGCTCGAATATCGCGGCTACGACTCCGCGGGCATCGCCACCCTCGATAAGGGCGCGCTGGGGCGCCGCCGCGCCGAGGGCAAGCTCAAGGCGCTGGAGGCCCGGCTTCACAAGGAGCCGCTCGCCGGCAATATCGGCATCGGCCACACCCGCTGGGCGACGCACGGGCGTCCGACGGAGGGCAATGCGCATCCGCACGCGACCGACAAAGTTGCCGTGGTCCACAACGGCATCATTGAGAATTTCCGCGAGCTGCGCGACAGCCTGATCAAGGACGGCGCGAAGTTCCTGAGCGAGACCGACACCGAAGTCGTCGCCCATCTTGTCACGCGCGAGATGAAGAGCGGCAAGAAGCCGGTCGAGGCAGTCGCCGCCGCGCTGAAGCAGTTGCGCGGCGCTTTCGCGCTCGCGTTCCTGTTCACGGGCGAAGACGACCTGATGATCGGCGCCCGCAGGGGCTCGCCGCTCGCCGTCGGCTACGGCGACGGAGAAATGTATCTCGGCTCCGACGCGATCGCGCTGGCGCCCTTCACCGACACGGTCAGCTATCTCGAGGAGGGCGACTGGGTCGTCCTGACGCGCAAATCGGTCAATACCTTCGATGCCCACGACACGCCGGTGGATCGGCCGATCATCAAGTCGGCCGCCTCGGCCATGCTGGTGGACAAGGGCAACCACAAGCACTTCATGGCCAAGGAAATACACGAGCAGCCGGAAGTCGTTGGGCACACGCTGGCGCACTACATCGACATGGTGCACGAGCAGGTAAGACTGCCGGGCGAATTGCCGTTCGACTGGAAGAAGCTCAAGCGCCTGTCGATCTCGGCCTGCGGCACCGCCTTCTATGCCGGCCTCGTCGCCAAATACTGGTTCGAGCGTTTCGCCAAGATGCCGGTCGAGATCGATATCGCATCGGAGTTCCGCTACCGCGAAGCGCCGCTGGAGCCCGGCGACCTGATGATCGTCATCTCGCAGTCCGGCGAGACCGCCGACACGCTCGCGACCCTGCGCTACGCCAAGGAGCACAAGCAGCACGTGCTCGCGGTCGTGAACGTGCCGACCTCGACCATCGCGCGCGAGAGCGACGTCGTCATGCCGACGCTCGCCGGGCCTGAGATCGGCGTCGCCTCGACCAAGGCCTTTACCTGCCAGCTCTCCGTGCTTGCCTGTCTCGCCGTGGCCGCTGGCTGTGCGCGCGGCGAGCTCAAGCGGGAGGACGAGCAGAAGCTGGTGCACGCGCTGATCGAGGTGCCGCGCCTGATGGCGCAGGCGCTCAAGATCGAGCCAAAGATCGAGGCGCTGGCGCACGAATTGTCGAAGGCGCGCGACGTGCTCTATCTCGGCCGCGGCACGAGCTTCCCGATCGCGCTCGAGGGCGCGCTCAAGCTGAAGGAAATCTCCTACATCCACGCCGAAGGCTATGCCGCCGGCGAACTCAAGCATGGACCGATCGCGCTGATCGACGAGACCATGCCGGTGATCGTGATCGCGCCGCACGACCGCGTGTTCGAAAAGACCGTCTCCAACATGCAGGAAGTCGCCGCGCGCGGGGGCCGCATCGTGCTCGTGACCGACGCCAAGGGCTCGGAGGAGGCGACGATCGATGCCTCGCACACTCTGGTGCTGCCCGACATGGCGGCGACGGTGACGCCGCTCGTATACGCGCTTCCGGTGCAGCTGATGGCCTATCATACGGCCGCCGCCATCGGCACCGATGTCGACCAGCCGCGCAATCTCGCGAAATCAGTGACGGTGGAATAGACTGCCATCATGGCGGACCCGGCCAACGACCTGAAGGCGGACCTCGAGAAGGTCACGACATCGCAAGCCGGCGTCGTCGGCCGCATTCGCAACTATTTCCTCACCGGCCTCGTCGTGGCAGGCCCGCTCGCCATCACGATCTGGCTGATCTGGTCGTTCGTCTCCTGGGTCGACAGCTTCATCACGCCGCTGATCCCGCCGGCCTACCGGCCGGAGACCTATTTGCCGTGGCCGATCCCCGGCACCGGCCTCGTCATCGCCATCGTCGGACTGACGCTGCTCGGCTTCCTCACCGCCAACCTTGTCGGCCGCAGCCTCGTCGAACTCGGCGAGGGGCTCTTGAACCGCATGCCGATCGTGCGGCCGATCTACAAGACGATGAAACAGATCTTCGAGACCTTGTTCTCGAAGTCCGGTTCGAGCTTCCGCAAGGTAGCGCTGGTTGAGTTTCCGGCTCCGGGCATGTGGTCGCTGGTGTTCATCTCGCTGCCGCCGGGCGGCGATGTTGCGACAAAGCTGCCGGTCAAGGACGGCGATTACGTCTCGGTCTTTCTCGCCTGTACGCCGAACCCGACGACCGGTTTCTTCTTCTTCGTGCAGCGCAAGGACCTGATCGAGCTCGACATCAGCGTCGAGAACGCGATGACGCTCCTGATCTCGGCCGGCATGGTGCAGCCGGGCGCCGACAAGGATGCGCAGAAGAAGCTCGCCGCTATGGCGGCTACCGCACGTACGGCGCAAATCGTGAAACCGGAAGCGGTGGACTAGCCGCCACTATTGACGCCGTCTTTCTGTAAAGCGCGGCCGTCTCCTGATACCCTGCCGTGGTCTTTCTCGGGGGGAATGACGATGAACTTCCAGGACGCAATCCGCTCAGGCTTCCGCAATTACGTGACCTTCTCCGGCCGCGCCTCGCGCTCGGAGTACTGGTACTGGGTGCTGTTCGCCTTGCTGGTCGCGATCGCGAGCAGCATCATCGACCACGCGGTGTTTCCGTTCGCCTCGACCGGCCCGATCGAGGGCCTGACCTCGCTGCTCCTGTTCCTGCCGGGCCTGGCGGTGTCGATGCGCCGCCTGCATGACATCGACCGGACCGGCTGGTGGTGGCTCATCGCCTTCACGGTCATCGGGATCATCGTGCTGCTGGTGTGGGCGTGCATGCGCGGCACGGCCGGTGCGAACGGGTACGGTCCCGATCCGCTGGCCGGCGCGGGTGTCACCCGGCCCGTATCAGCGTGATCGCCTCGTCCTTGCCGAACAGATAGAGGAGCTGCCGCAACGCCTGGCCGCGCTCGCCCGTCAATGACGGGTCGCGCGTGAGGATGAGCTGTGCGTCGTCGCGCGCGGCGCCGAGATACTTGCCGTGCACTTCGGGCCGGGCGATGCGGAAGCCCGGCATGCCGCTCTGGCGCGTGCCGAGCACGTCGCCTTCGCCGCGCAGGCGCAGATCCTCCTCGGCGATGCGGAAGCCATCCTCGCTGTCGCGCAGGATGGCGAGGCGAGCCTTCGCCGTCTCGCCGAGCGGCGCCTTGTAGAGCAGGAGGCAAGTCGACTTGCCGGAGCCGCGGCCGACGCGGCCGCGCAACTGGTGGATCTGCGCGAGGCCGAAGCGCTCGGCGTGCTCAATCACCATGATGGTTGCTTCCGGCACGTCGACGCCAACCTCGATCACGGTGGTGGCGACGAGCAGCCGGCTGTCGCCGGCGGCGAAGCGCGCCATTGCCGCGTCCTTGTCGGCGCCCTTCATCTTGCCGTGCACGAGATCGACGACGTCGCCGAACTTGCGGCGCAACTCCTCGTGGCGGTCTTCCGCCGCAGCGAGGTCGCTCTTCTCGGACTCCTCGACCAGCGGGCAGACCCAGTAGGCGCGCTTGCCTTCGGAAAGCGCGCGGCCGATCGCATCCTCGACCTCGTCGAGACGGTCGAGCGGGATGGTGCGCGTGTCGATAGGCTGGCGACCGGCCGGCTTCTCGCGCAATTCGGAAATATCCATGTCGCCGAAATAGGTCAGCACGAGCGTGCGCGGGATCGGCGTCGCGGTGAGCACCAGCACGTCGACGGCCTCGCCCTTCTGCGTCAGCGCCAGACGCTGGTGCACGCCGAAGCGATGCTGCTCGTCGACGATGGCGAGCGCGAGATCGCGGAAGACGACGTCGTCCTGGAACAGTGCGTGCGTGCCGAGCAGGAGATGGATGTCGCCAAGCGCCAGCCGGTCGAGGATGGCCTG
>DASTGR010000411.1:0-3477 GCA_035718885.1 Pseudolabrys sp.
TCGCTCCTTGTGGTGGTCGAGCAATTCCTCGAAGTGCTCGTGGCCGACGCCGAGCACGACGTCGGAATACATGGTGATGAAGCGGCGGTAGCTGTCATAGGCGAAACGCTTGTCGCCCGACTTCTTCGCCAGCGCCTCGACCGTCTCGTCGTTGAGGCCGAGATTGAGCACGGTGTCCATCATGCCCGGCATGGAGGCGCGGGCGCCCGAGCGCACCGAGACGAGCAGCGGGTTGTTGCGGTCGCCGAACACCTTGCCGGTGATGCGGCCGACTTCGGCCAAAGCCTTCGCGACCTGCGCTTCGAGCTCCTTCGGGTACTGCTTCTCGTGCGCGTAGTAGTAGGTGCAGACCTCGGTGGTGATGGTGAAGCCGGGAGGGACCGGCAGGCCGAGATTGGCCATCTCGGCCAAGCCTGCGCCCTTGCCGCCCAGAAGATTGCGCTGATCCGGCTTGCCCTCGGCGCGGCCGCCGCCGAACGAATAGACCCACTTGCCCTTCTGCGCCGCCGAGGCGGCCGGCTTCTTGCCCGACTTTGCGAGCGAGCGGACCGCGGTGCGCGCCAGCGCACCGGCGACGAGCGTGGCGAGGCCACCGCCGACGAGGGCCGCGGTCTTGCGCGCCGAGCCCTTCTTTGCGGTTTTCCTGGCCGCAGATTTCACGGTCTTCGGGGCGGATTTCCGGGCCGTTTTGCGCGACGCGGCTTTTTTCGACTTGGTTTTTCGTTTCGCCATGGCTCGGATTCGTTTGGGAGGGCGCCTGCGGCCTCTAGAAGCACCGTGGAACCGCCGGCGCAAGCCCTCCGGAGTGGAACCTTAGTGGAGGATGCCGAGGCCGATGAGGCCGGTGATGATCAGGTAGGCCGCGACGATGAAGCTCAAGAGCCGCGGGATGACCAGGATCAGGACCCCGGCGAGAAGCGCGACAATGGGCTGCAAGTGCGCGAAGGCGATCATGGACGCGTCCTTGTGCGGGGGGATCAGGGGTCAGAACGGCGGGCGCGCGGCGGAGTTCCACCTCTTATCCCGGCTGCGGCGTCGCCTGCTTCCCTCTCCCCGTTCTTCACGGGGAGAGGGTGGTGAGCACCCGAAGGGTGCGAGCCGGGTGAGGGGCAGTGCACGGCCCCTCACCCGACCCGCCTTCGCTGACGCTTCGGCGGGTCGACCTCTCCCCGTGAAGAACGGGGAGAGGTGAAAGAAAGGGTCAACCCTCGATCCTGGAGAAATCCGCCACCGCGCGGGTCGCCTCGCGGATCTCGTTCAGGAGCTTGAGCCGGTTCTCGCGCACGGCCTTGTCGTCGTCGTTGACCTTCACCTTGTCGAAGAAGGCATCGACCGTCGGCCGCAGCTTGGCGATCGCGCTCATGGCGGCGGCGAAGTCCTCATTGGCGACGGCGGCGGACGCCTCCGCCTTGGCGGCGGCGACGGCGGACGCCAGCGCCTTCTCTTCCGGCAGTTTCAGCAGGCCCGCGTCCGGCGCACCAGCGAAGGTGCGCTTGTCCTTCTTCTCCTCGATGCCGAGGATGTTGGACGCGCGCTTGACGCCGGCGAGCAGGTTCTTGCCGTCGTCGGTGTCGAGGAATTTGCCGAGCGCCTCAACGCGGCGGACGATCAGCAAGAGATCATCCTGGCCTTCGAGGGCGAACACGGCGTCGACGAGATCGTGCCGCGCGCCCTGCTCGCGCAGTTGGACTTTGAGGCGGTCGGCGAAGAAGGAGAGAAGATCAACAGATGCGGAGTTCGTGGTCGTTAGGATGTCCGCCGCTGAGAATTTGTGCACGCGCGGTGTAAGACGCTCAAACCAAAGCTTCAATTGACGTTCGAAAATAGGACGAAGCTCAATACGCACCTGATTATCTAGAACCAGCCGAATCACACCGAGTGCCGCTCGGCGCAAAGCATATGGATCTTTGGACCCAGTTGGCGGCTCGAAGATCGCCCAGAATCCACTCAGCGTGTCGATCTTGTCGGCGAGCGCCACCGCGATCGACACCGGATCGGCCGGCACCAGATCGTCCGGGCCCTTCGGCTTGTAGTGATCCTCGCAGGCGTGCGCGACGGCCTCGTCCTCGTTCTGCGCCTCGGCGTAGTAGCGGCCCATCAGGCCCTGCAATTCGGGGAATTCGCCGACGACTTCCGTGAGCAGATCCGCCTTGCAGAGCTGCGCCGCGCGCTCGGCCTTGGCGCGGTCGGCGCCGACGAGGTCCGCGAGCTCGCCGGCGAGCGCGACGATGCGCGCAATGCGCTCTTCCTGCGTGCCGAGCTTCTCGTGAAAGACGATCTGCGAGAATTTCGGGAGCCGCTCCTCCAGCCGCGTCTTCAGGTCGGTGTCGTAGAAGAACTTCGCGTCGGACAGCCGCGCGCGGATGACGCGCTCATTGCCGGCGACGATCGCCTTGCCGCCGTCGGTCGCCTCCTCATTCGCGACAAGAATGAACCTGTTGACCAGCTTCGCCGTCTGCGGATCGCGCAACACGAAGCACTTCTGGTTCGCGCGGATGGTGGCGCGGATGACCTCGTCGGGAATGGCGAGGAACGCCTTGTCGAACGAGCCCATCAGCACGACCGGCCATTCGACCAGCCCTGAGACTTCCGCCAGCAGGCCCTCGTCCTCGACCAGATCGAAGCCCTGCGCAAAGGCGAGGTTCTTGGCGTCGGCGAGGATCATGTCGGCGCGGCGCGGCGCATCGAGCACCACCTTGGCGTCGTGCAGCTTGGCGACGTAATCGTCGAAGCGCTTCACGCTGAAGGCGGCGGGCGCCATGAATCGGTGACCGCGGGTCTCGTTGCCGGACGCGATGCCGTCAATGTCGAAGCGCACGACTTCCGGCTCTTCCGTCTCGGGGCCGAAGGTGGCGACGATCGAGTGCAGCGGCCGCACCCAGTTGAGCTTGCCCGAACCCCAGCGCATCGACTTCGGCCAGGGGAAGCCGCGGACGACTTCGGGCACGATACCGGCAATCACATCAATTGCCGGCCGGCCCTTTTTCTCGGTGACGGCGACGTAGAAGTCGCCCTTCTTGTCGGCCTGCACCTTGGCCTGGTCGATCGACGTGAGACCGGCCGCGCGCAGGAACCCGGCGATCGCCTGCTCCGGCGCGCCGACCTTCGGACCCTTGCGCTCCTCCTTCACGTCCGGCTGCTGCGCCGGCACGCCGTGCACGGTAAGCGCGAGGCGCCGCGGCGTCACGAAGGCCTTGGCGCCCTCATAGACGAGGCCGGCCGCGACCAGACGGTCGGTGACCATCTTCTTGAGATCGTCGGCCGCGCGCGCCTGCATGCGCGCCGGGATCTCTTCGGAGAACAGTTCGAGCAGAAGGTCGGGCATGGGTCTCTCTTACCCCGCCCCGCCGCCGTCGGTGGCGAGCCAGGCTTCGCCGCAGGCTTTGGCCAGTTCGCGCACGCGCAGGATATAGCTCTGCCGCTCGGTGACCGAGATCACGCCGCGCGCATCGAGCAGATTGAACACGTGGCTCGCCT
>DASTGR010000412.1:0-2561 GCA_035718885.1 Pseudolabrys sp.
CGCCACCTGCGTGCGCGTGCCGGTGTTCGTCGGCCATTCGGAAGCGGTGAACATCGAGTTCGAGAATCCGATCTCGGCCGACGAAGCGCGCGAGATCCTGCGCAATGCACCGGGCTGCCTCGTCATCGACAAGCGCGAGCCTGGCGGTTACGTGACGCCGTACGAGTGCGTCGGCGAGGACGCGACCTACATCAGCCGCATCCGCGAGGACGCGACGATCGACAACGGCCTCGAAATGTGGGTCGTGTCGGACAATCTGCGCAAGGGCGCCGCGCTCAACGCCGTGCAGATCGCCGAATGCCTGATCAACCGCAAGCTGATCAGCGCGAAGAAAAAGGCGGCGTAATTTCCCTCGCCCCGCTTGCGGGGAGAGGGTGGCGAACATTTTGCGAAGCGAAATGTGAGCCGGGTGAGGGGGCATTTCGATAGGCTCAGGCCTGCGAACGCGCCCCCTCACCCGGCTTTCTCGCATCCGCTCGAAAGCCGACCTCTCCCCGCAAGCGGGGAGAGGTGAAGAACCTCAGAACCGCGGTTCGCCGAACGCCCGCGCGTATTCGTCCGCCGCCACGCGCTCGAAGGCGCCGGTCGTCGGGTCGTAGACCGACAGGTCGCCGCGCGCGACGCCGAAATAGGCAGCGTGCAGTTTCAATTTTTCGCGCTCGACCAGAATCTTCACGCACGGGAAGGTCATCAGATTGTCGAGCGTCTTCACTGCGGAAGCCTGCTCCAGCGCGGTGAGGTACGTGGTCAGCGGCCGGTCGCCGCGCGGGCCGACCATCTTGGCGGCAGGCTCGATCATCGCCATCCAGTTGCCGATGAAGTCGCCCGGCGAGAGCGGCGCCGCCTCCTCGGCATAGGCGCGGATGCCGCCGCATTGCGCGTGCGCGAGCACGACAATGTGCTTGATCCTGAGAGCCTGTACGGCGAATTCGAGCGCCGCCGAAACCGATCGCTGTGCGCCATCCGGCGTGTAGCGCGGCACCAGGGCTGCGATGTTGCGCGAGACGAACAACTCGCCCGGTCGGGCGTCGAAGATCACCTCCGGCGACACGCGCGAGTCGCAGCAGCCGATGACCATGACCTCGGGACTCTGGCCGTCTTCCGACAGCTCGCGATAGCGGTTCTGCTCCACAGTCAGCCGGGAACGCAGGAATTTCGTGTAGCCGTCGATGAGGCGCTGGGGAAATGCCATGGGCCCCTAAATGTCATGCCCAGATCGCCATTGGCAACCCGTAAGCATCACGCGGCGACGGGTCGGGAAATGGCCGCGCCGTGCCGGCGTGCAGGTGGCGCGCGATCATCGCGCAGGCGAGCGCATCGATGAGGTCATCCGGCCCGGCGCCCCTCGGCGGCTTGGCCTCGACCACCGATGCCGGCAGCCCGGCGGCAATCAGCAGGCGTCGCCGCAGCGCGAGCCCCGGCTCATGGCAGCGGCTCTTGACCTTTTTCGGCAGATCGAGCGCGCGCCCGCCATTGAGCCGCCAGAAGGCCAGCTCCGGATGCACCTCGAACACGCGCGGCACGAGCGCCGCATCGCCGCGCAGCAGCGTGTCGACCTCGCGTATCTTCGGCGCGATATTGAAAAGCTGCCTCGACACCTTACGCGGCGGATCGGACGTCGCCTGCGCGGCGGTACAGGATGCGGCATAATCGGCAGCATAGATGGCAGCGCGCGACGGCACCGAGAACACGGAGGATTGCCGCGCTCCGAGCAGCGGCCGCACCGCGCTCTCCGCTGCGCGGCCGCCGATCCCGGTCCGCTCCGGCAGGCCGATCGGCATGTCGACCGCGACGATCCCCCGCGCCTCGGCCACCACATCGGCAAGGCGCGGCACCACCGCGATGCGGACGTCATCGCCACCCGGACGTACGAAAGCGGCGATCCAGCCGACCGGACAGCCGTCGACGCCGGCGAGCCATTCGTCTTTTGCGGTCGCGGTCATCGGCCGCAACAGTGGCATGCGTCCCGCCGCGACGGTAGGGTTGTCGCGTAATCCACCGGGGGCAATTGCAATGACCGTCCGTCCGCGCCGCAGCGTGCTGTACATGCCGGGGTCCAATGCCCGCGCGCTGGAGAAGGCCAAAACGCTGCCCGTCGACGGCATCATCCTCGACCTCGAGGATTCGGTCGCGCCTGACGCCAAGGAGACGGCGCGCAAACAGGTCTGCGACGCGGTCAGGGCCGGCGGCTTCGGCCACCGCGAGGTGATGATCCGCCTCAACGGCATCGAGACGCCGTGGTTCGCGCGCGACTTCGACGCCGCGATCGCGGCGCGTCCGGACGCGATCCTGGTGCCGAAGATCTCGACGCCGACGCAGATCGAGATGGTCGGCACGCGGCTGCTCGACACCCACGCGGATCATCACGTGCGGCTGTGGGCGATGATCGAGACGCCGGCCGCGATCTTCAACATCCGGGCGCTCGCCGCCGAGGCGGAGGATTCGGAGAGTCGCCTCGCCGGCTTCGTGATCGGCACCAACGATTTGGCAAAGGAGACACGCGCCCGCATCGTGCCTGGCCGCGCCCCGATGCTGCCGTGGCTGACGGCCTGCGTGCTCGC
>DASTGR010000413.1:0-18378 GCA_035718885.1 Pseudolabrys sp.
ATGACGAGCGCGATGATCAGGGCGTGGAATATGACCCGGGCGGTTTCCCCAATACCGCCTTCCTTCCGCTTGGTCCCGGATGTCACGCTCATGTGCCTCTTGTCCGCTTTCGCGCCCCGCGAGTCTTGTAGCGGCTGACCCCAAGGGGCGCAATGAAGATCGCCGCGCGATGCGGCTAAGGGGTTGGCAATATTGGACTTCCGGGCCTCACCGGGCGGCCGTGCCGAGCGGCACGGCCTGGATGATGACGATCGCCTGGGCGAGCGGCCCCTCGTCGGTCAGCGACACGTCGATGACCGCCTCATGGCCCGGCGGCGTGATCGCCTTGAGCCGCTCGAGCGCCCCGCCGGTCAGCTTCATGGTCGGACGGCCGGACGGCAGATTGACCACGCCCATGTCCCGCCAGAACACGCCCTTGCGGAAGCCGGTGCCGAGCGCCTTGGAGCAGGCCTCCTTGGCGGCGAAGCGCTTGGCGTATGTCTCGACGCGGTTGGCGCGGCGCTCGGCCTTGGCGCGCTCGGTCGCCGTGAAGATGCGGTCGAGGAAGCGGTCGCCATGCCGCGCCAGCGTCTTTTCGATACGGCGCGCGTCGCAGAGATCGGAGCCGAGACCCAGAATCATGGCTTGCTTTGCGCGCCGGCCTTCGCCCGACCGCGCTCCATGGCCGCGCGCATCATCTTGATCGTGGCGTCGAGCCCCTCGAACACCGCCTCGCCAATCAGGAAATGGCCGATGTTCAATTCCATCACCTGCGGCAGCGCGGCGATCGTCTCGGCGCTGGCGTAATCGAGGCCGTGGCCGGCGTGCACTTCGAGACCCAGTCCGTGCGCAAGCACAGCGCCGGCGCGCAGCGCCTCCCATTCGCTCTCGGCCTCGGCGCGGCGATTTTCGGCGAGCGCGTCGCACCAGGCGCCGGTGTGCAGTTCGATCACCGGCGCGCCAAGCGCCGCCGCCGTCTCGATCTGCGCCGGCTGCGGCGCGATGAACAGCGAGACGCGGATGCCGGCGTGCTTCAAGTCGTGCACCGCCGGGCCGAGCTGCGCCTGATGGCGCACGGCGTCGAGCCCGCCTTCGGTCGTGCGCTCGGTGCGCTTCTCCGGCACGATGCAGACGGCGTGCGGACGGATGGCGAGCGCGGCCGCGACCATCTCGTCGGTCGCCGCCATCTCGAAGTTCAGGGGCTTGTCGATCTCTGCCTTGAGCCGCGCCATGTCGTCGTCGCGGATATGTCGCCTGTCCTCGCGCAAATGCGCGGTGATGCCGTCGGCGCCCGCCGCGATGGCGAGCTTGGCCGCGCGCACCGGATCGGGATGGCGGCCGCCGCGCGCGTTGCGGATGGTCGCGACGTGGTCGACATTGACGCCGAGGCGGAGCTTTTTAGCCATTGACGCGCTCCGCCTTGGCCACCATCGGCTTCGCACGGAGTTGCGCGAGAATGGCCGTGAGGTGCTTGAGGTCGTAGACCTCCAGATCGATGGTCACGTCGGTGAAGTCCGGGGCGCGGCGCTCCATGCGGATATTGTCGATATTGCCGTCGTGCTCGGCGATCACTTGTGCAATTTGCGCCAGCGAACCCGGCTCGTTGACCGACTGCACCGAGATGCGCACGGGGAAGCGGCGCGGCGTGCGCTCGTCCTCGTCCCAGCGCAGGTCGATCCAGCGCTCGGGATGGTCTTCGTAATCCGAGAGCGCCGGCGACTGGATCGGATAGATGGTGATCCCCTCGCCCGGATTGAGAATGCCGACGATGCGGTCGCCCGGCACGGCGCCGGCGTCCGAGAAGCGCACCGGCAAATCGGTGTTGATGCCGCGGATCGGCAGCGCAGCTTCGGTCGCCTCGGGGGCCTTGAATTTCACGGACTTGAGCCGCCGCAAGCCGAACCAGCCGCTCTCGACCTTCTTCGGGCGGAGCGCGAGCGCCGCGGCACGCTCCTCCTTGTAATCCGGATACATGGCGCGGGCGACGTCGGAGGCCTTGAGTTCGCTGCGGCCGACTGCGGACATGACCTCGTCGATCGAGGAGCGCGCCAGCCGCGGCAGCGCGCCGATCAGCTTCTCGTCCGAATAGGCGATCTTGGCGCGCTGGAACAGGCGCTCGACAATGCGGCGGCCAAGCCCGGTGTACTGCGCACGCACGGCAGCGCGGGTGGCGCGGCGGATCGCGGCGCGGGCCTTGCCGGTACGCACGATGGATTCCCACGCGGCCGGCGGCGCGGCTTGCGCCTTCGAGGTGATGATTTCGACCTCGTCGCCGTTCGTCAGTTCGCTGGTCAGCGGCGAGATCTGGCCGTTGATCTTGGCGCCCACGGCGGTGTTGCCGACGTCGGTGTGCACCGCATAGGCAAAGTCGATCGGCGTCGCCTTGCGCGGCAGGGCGATCAGTTTGCCCTTGGGCGAGAAGCAGAACACCTGGTCGTGGAACAGTTCGAGCTTGGTGTGCTCGAGGAATTCTTCCGGGTTTGAACCTTCGGCGAGCAATTCGATCGTGCGGCGCAGCCACGCATAGGCGGTGGATTCGCGCGAGAGAAGCTCGGTCGGCGAGCCGACGCCGTCCTTGTAGAGCGCGTGCGCGGCGATGCCGTATTCGGCGATCTCGTGCATCTCCTGTGTGCGGATTTGCAGTTCGACGCGCTGCTTGCCCGGCCCGATGACCGTGGTGTGGATCGAACGGTAGTCGTTCGCCTTCGGCGTCGAGATGTAATCCTTGAAGCGGCCCGGCACCATCGGCCACGAGGAGTGCACGACGCCGAGCGCGGCGTAGCAATCGCCGAGCGTCTTGACGACGACGCGGAAGCCGAAAATGTCGGAGAGCTGCTCGAAGCCGACCGACTTGCGCTCCATCTTTCGCCAGATCGAATAGGCGCGCTTGCGCCGTCCCTTCACCGCGGCGGCGACGCCGCGCTCGGCGAGCTTCTTGGTGAGCTGGCTTTCGATCTCGCCGATCAGGAAGCGGCTGCGCTCTTCCAGATCGTTGAGCCGCGACATCACGACCGCGCAGGCGTCGGGATTGAGCTCGCGGAACGCCAGGTCCTCGAGTTCCTCGCGCATCTCGTGCATGCCCATGCGGCCGGCGAGCGGCGCATAGATTTCGAGCGTCTCGTCGGCGACGCGCCGGCGCGATGCCTCAGGCATCCAGTGCAGCGTGCGCATGTTGTGCAGACGGTCGGCGAGCTTGATCAGCAGCACGCGCACGTCGTCGGCGATGGCGAGCAGGAGCTTGCGCAGGTTTTCCGCCTGCTTCGCCTCCTTGGTGACGAGATCGAGCTTCTTGAGCTTGGTCAGGCCCTCGACCAGCCTGCCGATCGAAGGGCCGAAGAGCTGGTCGATTTCGGCACGGGTCGCCTCGGTATCCTCGATCGTGTCGTGGAGCAGCGCGGCGGCGATGGTCGCGTCGTCGAGCTTGAGGTCGGTCAGGATCGCCGCGACCTCGATCGGATGCGAAAAATACGGGTCACCCGAGGCGCGGCGCTGATCGCCATGCGCCTTCATGGCGTAGACGTAGGCGCGGTTGAGCAGCGCCTCGTTGGTGTTCGGATTGTAGGCGCGGACCCGCTCGACCAGGTCGTATTGCCGCATCATCGGGGCGCGGCGAACTTCCGCAGGCTTTTCAACCGGTTGTGCGATGGCCGCGGCGAGCGGCGCCCGGACGGGCGCCTGCTTCTGCATGCGCGGGGTTTCGCTGCGCGGTCGGACCATCACCTGCCTTGCCGGGCCACGGCTTGCCGGACCTTACGCCTCGCCCGCCGCCCTGCCCCTAGATATCACTGTATTCCTGTGTGATCGCAACCCTTTGCCGAATGGTTGACAAAAAGACGACGGCCCGGCTTTTGGCCGGGCCGTTATGCAAAATTTATGCGACCGGGACTTACTCGCTGTCGTCCTCGGGGACCTCTTCCGGCGGCGCCAGGCCTTCGAGGCCCTTGAGCAGTTCTTCCTCGGTCATGCGGTCGGCGGTGACTTCGGTGTCGTCGGAATCGACCCCCGCGCCCGCGCCGGCGCCGATCAGCGGCACCTCGGGTTCCGGCTCGTCGACCTCGACGTATTTCTGGAGCGAATGGATGAGGTCTTCCTTGAGGTCGCCCGGCGACACGGTGGTCTCGGCGATCTCGCGCAGCGACACGACCGGGTTCTTGTCGTTGTCGCGGTCGACCGTGATCTGCGATCCGGACGAGATCATGCGCGCCCGGTGGCTCGCAAGCAGGACGAGGTCGAAACGGTTTTCAACCTTGTCGATGCAGTCTTCGACGGTGACGCGGGCCATCGGCGGTCACTCCTTGCGCTGGAACTGATGTCCTGGAAATCACGCGGTAGCTATCCCCTACCGGGCGGAATTTCAAGCTTTTTTGTCTTGGTTTGGCCGCAAGCGGATGTTAGGGAACCGGCATACGGTGACACCGCGGCTGATTTGCACGTTTGCGGTGTTGATTGCACGGGTACCAGCCAAGTTTGATCCAAAGGGTGCCGATTAACCGTTTCCAGGGCCCGAAGGGCCGCCGCCCGCGCCCTTCCCCGCCGCGCGAATTCTTGTGCTTTGGGCGCGTCGCGCGCCGGATTCCATCGCGCCGCTTCGAGAGACCATCTCCATGACCGTTCCCGGCGAAAAAATCGCTTTGTTCATTGACGGCGCCAATCTCTACGCCACGGCCAAGTCGCTCGGCTTCGACATCGACTACAAGAAGCTGCTGCGTGAATTTCAGTCGCGCGGCTATCTGCTGCGCGCGTTCTATTACACGGCGGTGATCGAAGATCAGGAATACTCCTCGATCCGTCCGCTGATCGACTGGCTCGACTACAACGGCTACTCCGTCGTCACCAAGGCGACCAAGGAATTCGTCGACCAGACCGGCCGCCGCAAGGTCAAGGGCAACATGGACATCGAACTCGCGGTCGATGCCATGGAGATTGCCCACACGATCGACCACATGGTGCTGTTCTCGGGCGACGGCGACTTCCGCTCGCTGGTCGAGGCCGTGCAGCGCAAGGGCGTGCGCGTGACCGTCATCTCGACGATCTCGACGCAGCCGCCGATGGTCGCCGACGAATTGCGCCGTCAGGCCGACATCTTCCTCGATATCGTCACGCTCCAGGGCAAGATCGGACGCGATCCGTCCGAGCGTCCGCCGCGAGAGCCTCGCGAGCCACGCGGACCCCGCGAGGAGCGCGAGCCGGGCCACACGCCGCAGTTCCTGCAACGGCCGGCCACCCCGCAGCGCGCCGGCGCGCATGCCGATGACGACGACGAGGAGTCGTTCGAATAGACGCGCCGACGCCGGTCATGCCCGCCGCCGCCGATCCCGGACGCGACTGCCCGCGCTGTCCGCGCCTCGTCGCCTTCCGCAAGGAATGGCGCAAAAAAGAGCCTGAATGGTTCAACGCGCCCGTCCCCTCGTTCGGGGCGGCCGATGCGCGCCTGCTGATCGTCGGCCTGGCGCCCGGCGTGCAAGGCGCCAACCGCACCGGCCGGCCCTTCACCGGCGATTATGCCGGCGTGATGCTCTACGAGACGCTCGGCAAATACGGTTTCGCCAAGGGCGAATACAAGGCGCATCCCGACGACGGCCTGACGCTCGTCGATTGCCGCATCACCAATGCTGTGCGCTGCGTGCCGCCAGAGAACAAACCCCTGCCAATCGAGATCAATACCTGCCGCGATTACCTGAAAGAGACTTTGGCGGAAATGAAAAAGCTGCGCGCCATCGTCGCGCTCGGCCGCATCGCCCATGACAGCGTTCTCTCGGCTTTCGCGGCGAAGAAATCGGCCCACCCGTTCAGTCATAACGGGCGGCACGCAATTGGCGGCGTGACCTTGTTCTCGAGCTATCACTGCTCGCGTTACAACACGAACACCGGCGTGCTGACGCCGGAGATGTTTCGCGCCGTGTTCAGGGACGTGCGGCAATATCTCAAAGATTGAGCGTACGGGCGCGCGCGCAGCTCCGCTTGAGGATGGCTGTCGCCTTCGCGGTCCGCGCGAGGAGTTGATCGATGTCGGCGAACCTGACGCCGAGCATCCGGTCATTCCGCCACAGCACCTCGCAGGCATGCCGGCTTGCATCCGGCACCTTGAGCACGAACACGTTCGGAAGCGTCGTGTCGGAAGCGGAAATGCATGCGCCTTGCCGTGAGATGTCGATCAGCTGGCAGCGCAGCGACGACTGGCCGTCGCGTTCGATTTGCGCCGGCAGGCCGATGCCACGCCGCAACAGGGTTCGCCGCTCGGAGAGTGAGATTAATTCGCCCATGTCCGGGACCCTATCGCCCGGACTTAAAGAGCAGGTTGAAAAGTGCTGCTAACGGCAGCCTATGAAATCAATCGAATTATAACGATGGTTCCGCGCTCATCGCGGTCAGGCCACGGTCTCTTGCAGCCAGCGCACCACATTTTCCGCGTTCCTGTCCGGCGGAAACACCGGATAGAACACGTGCGTGATGATTCCGTCGTCGATGACCCATGCCATGCGCTTGATGAGCCGCATGCCGTCGACGTCGAATGTCGGCAATTTCATCGCCTTGGTGAATGCAAGCTTCTCGTCGGAGAGGAGCGCGAACGGCAAGTGCAGCCGCTCGGCCGCTTCCTTTTGATAGGCGGTATCCTGCGCCGACAGGCCGTAGAGGTGGGCGACCCCGAGCTTCGTCAGGTCGGCGGCATGATCGCGAAACCCGCAGGACTGCGGCGTGCAGCCCCGCGCGCCGGGGATGCCGTCCCAACCGGTCGGCAACGCCTGCCCCGGGCGGCCCGTGCGCGGATAGATGTAGAGGACCGTGCGGCCTTTGAGCGTCGACAGATTGACGGACGCGCCAGTCGTCGCCGGCAGCGGCACGTCGGCGACCCGCATGCCTTTCAGGTGCCGCGCGGCGCCGTCGTCGACCGGCGCCGGAATATCGGTCGGCAGGACCGTCGGATCGTGCGCCTGGCTCATCTGCGCTCTCCATAAGACATGAATTCCATCAGCGAGCCGTCCGGATCGCGGAAATAGACCGAGGTGCCCGGCCCCTTGGCGCCGAAACGCTCGAGCGGCCCGCGCTCCACCGCGACGCCATGTGCTTTGAGATGAGCGATCGCCTCGGCGATCGGACCGCGCCATTCGAAACACAGGTCGCTGTTGCCAGGCTGGACCGGCAGACGCGCGACCTCGGCCGGCTGCACGCCGGGACCGTGCACGTTGAGTTGGCGGTCGCCGAAGCGATAGGCGAAGCCGATCGGCCGGGTCACCAGCGTGGCGCCCATAACCTCGGTGTAAAATGTGTTCGACCGCGCCCAGTCCGAGACATGGATGACGCAGTGGTCGAGGCTCGTCGGGACGCTCATTTCACGGGTCCTTTTGCCGCGGCAAGACTAGCGAAGTTACCACCTGTGCGGAATGGACCGGTGCGAACCGGGTTCATACGATGTGCACGGACAGGCCCCGAGACCGGGCCGACCAGGGAGCGACACATGACCATTCTCAATCTCAAGCGAGCCGGACTTGCCGTGCTGATCGTCGCGGCGACCGCCCTGCCCGCATCGGCGCAGAGCGCCAAAGCGACGCTCAAGACCGCCGACGGCAAGGATGCCGGCAGCGCGACGCTGACGCAGACGCCGTCGGGCGTACTGATCGCGCTCAACGTGAAGAACCTGCCGGCGGGCGAGCACGCCTTCCATGTGCATGCCGTCGGCAAATGCGAGCCGCCTTTCACCAGCGCCGGCGGGCATTTCAACCCCGAGAGCAAGAAGCACGGCATGATGGCGGCGGACGGCCATCACGCCGGCGACATGCCGAACCTGCACATTCCGGCGAGCGGCGAATTGAGCGTAGAGGTCGTCAACGCCTCGATCACGCTCGACAAGGGCAAGGCGAACTCGACATTCGGTCCGAACGGTACGGCACTTGTCGTTCACGCCGGCAAGGACGACTACAAGACCGATCCGACAGGAGATGCCGGCGGCCGCATCGCCTGCGGCGTGATCGAGTAGCACCCCGCTCAAGGAGCGGTGCCGAGCTTGCGGCCGACCCTGGCTGCGACTGCGCGCCGCTCCTCGCCGAGCTTGGCGAGGCGTGCCTTCACCGTAGCCAGCGTCTCGGGCGACGCGCGCTCCGGCGAGCCGGAGTCGAAGGGCGGCTCCGGCTCGTATTCGATCTGGAGCTGGATCTCGCGCGCGACCTTTTCCCCTTCGAGGATTGCGGCAAGCCTGAGCGCGAAATCGATGCCGGAGGTGACGCCGGCGCCGGTAACAACGTTGCCGTCAACAACAACCTGCTCTCGCACGGGAATGGCGCCCAGGAGCGGCAGATGCTCGACCGCGGCCCAGTGGCTCGTGGCCCGCTTGCCCTTCAGGAGCCCCGCCGCGGCCAGCACCAGCGAGCCGGTGCACACCGAAGTAACGTATTTGGCTTGCGCCGCGTGCTTGCGCAGGAAGGACAGCGCGGCCTCGTCCTCCATCAGGTCCTGCTGGCCCGGGCCGCCAGGCACCATGATGATGTCGAGCGGCGGACAGGTCTCGTAGGTGACTGTGGGCACGATCTGCATGCCGCGGTCCGTCGTGACTGGGTCCATCGTCCTGGCAACGAGGTCGACCGTCGTGTCGGGCAGCCGCGCCAGCACCTCATAGGGCCCGGTCATGTCGAGTTGGGTCAGCCGCGGAAAGATCAGCATTCCGATGCGGCGGGTCATGGGTATCTCCGTGTGGCGCGCGGATGCGAGCCATAGGAGATCAGCCGGACGAGGGGAAACGCAATATTTTGATTGCGCCGCTCAACGGCGTTGATGCAGCGCGCGAGGGTTTTCAGCCCTTCACGCGCATCAGGCGGCTTTTCTCGCGGTCCCAAGACCGCTTCTTCAAGGTCTCGCGCTTGTCGTGCAGCTTCTTGCCGCGAGCGAGCGCCAGTTCGACCTTCGCCCGCCCTCTTTCGTTGAAGTAGAGCTTGAGCGGCACGATGGTCATGCCCTCGCGCTCGACGCCCGTCGCCAGCCGGTCGATCTCGCGCTGGTGCAGCAGCAACCTGCGCGGCCGCTTCGGCGCGTGGTTGTTGAAGGGGCCAGCCTGCAAGTATTCGGGGATATTGGCGTTGACGAGCCACAGCTCGCCGGCCTTGGAGTCGGCATAGGACTCCGCGATCGTCGCCTTGCCCGAGCGCAGCGATTTGACCTCGCTCCCGGTGAGGGCAATGCCCGCCTCGTAGGTGTCGCCGATCTCGTAGTTGAACCGCGCCTTGCGGTTTTCGGCGACCACTTTGAGACGCCGCTCCGGTGCTTTGGCCATGCCCCTAGCTAATGGGCGGGCGCGGTTTGAGCAAATCCCGGATTTCCGCCAGCAACTGCTCCTGCTTTGAGATGGGCGGGGCCTTTTCGGCCTCTTTCTTGATCAGCCGGCCCATGCCTCGGATGATCAGGAACAGCACCCAGGCGATAATGATGAAGTTAATGACGAGGGTAACAAAACTCCCCCAAGCCAATACTGCGCCTTGCTTTTTTGCCTCAACAAGCGTTGTCGCCGTGACCTTGGCCGACAGTGGGAGGAAATAGTTCGAGAAATCGACCCCGCCGGTCACCGCGCCGACGATCGGCATGATGATGTCGGCGACCAGCGAGTTCACGATCGCGCCAAAAGCGGCACCGATGATCACGCCAATGGCAAGATCGACGACATTGCCGCGCAGGGCGAATTTCTTGAAGTCCTCGAGCATCGGTCTTCTCCCTGCGAACGGCGCGACGACGCTCCAGCCTATCTGATCCGCCCTCCCGGCGCACGCCGGTGCGAGGAACTGACCGGCATCCTCTCTCGTTCAAGCGGGAAAGGAGGCCGTCCATGCACAAGCTTCTCTTCGGCGCAGCCGGCGCGGTCATTGCGCTCGCCATGACGGCAGCGCCCCCGGCCCTCGCCAAAGGCGGTCCAGGCTGGAAAGCCGCCGGCAGCTATCCGCCCGGCTACAGCCACGGCAAGAAACTCGGCTGGGGCTCGGCGTCCTCCCCGCCCGGCTTCGCGCGCGGGCGAAAGAAAGGCTGGCACGGACGCTCATACCCGCCCGGCTGGACCCACTATCACTGAGGCGATGCAGCCCTAGTTGATCAGGCCGGCGTGCACCATCGCCTCACGGACTGCGGCCTGCGCTTTCTCGGTCGCTGGCACCATGGGCAGCCGCACCGTATTGGCGCACTTGCCGATCAGCGACAGCGCGTACTTGATCGGCGCCGGGCTCGTCTCGACGAACAGGTTGATGTGCAGCGGCGCGAGCTTGTCCTGGAGCTTGAGGGCGGTCGCGTAATCGCCCTTGAGACACGCATTCTGGAATTCCGAACACAGCCGCGGTGCGACGTTCGAGGTCACCGAAATACACCCGTGGCCACCGTGAGCCATGAAACCCAGCGCCGTGATGTCCTCGCCCGACATCTGGTTGAAGTCCTCGCCCAACGCCGCGCGCTGCTGCGACACGCGCGCCATGTTGGCGGTCGCGTCCTTCACGCCGGCGATGTTCTTCAACTCGTTGAGCCGCTTCATGGTGTCGACCGACATGTCGACGATCGAGCGGCCCGGGATGTTGTAGATGATGATCGGAATGCCGATGGCGTCGTTGATCGCCTTGTAGTGCTGGTACAGGCCTTCCTGCGTCGGCTTGTTGTAATAGGGCGTGACGATCAGCACGGCGTCGGCGCCCGCCTTCTCAGCGTGCTTGGAGAAATCGATCGCCTCGGCGGTCGAGTTCGAGCCGGCGCCGGCGACGACCGGAACGCGGCCCTTCGCCTGGTCGACACACCACTCGACGACCTTCTTGTGCTCGTCGTGGGAGAGCGTCGGGCTCTCGCCGGTGGTGCCAACCGGCACCAGCCCGTGCGTGCCCTCCGAGATCTGCCACTCCACGAGATCGCGGAACGCTTTCTCGTCGACCGACCCGTTCTTGAACGGAGTGACCAAGGCGGTGAAGGAGCCGCGGAAGCGAGTCTTGGCGGTCATGACACGACGATCTCCGTAACAATCTGACCCACCATCAATAACGTTAAGGCGAGGACGAGGAAAGCCCGCGGCAAGTTGACGTATGTCATCATTGTTTTTGATGCGGAATGACGCCGTCGGGGGCCGGTTTGGGGTCATGGCCCCGTTTTCGCCCGCTTCGCCGGGCACGGTGCCGCCTTAACGCTCGCTGGCCCCGGCTATCGCTTCGGCAGCGAGTTTGGCCTAATAAAACAGGGTCCCAATCGCACTGCGATTCGTGCGCCGGAGGAACTTTGAGCCGCAGCTTCATGGGTGGAACCGAGCGCAGGCCCTGGGGCCTCACCGTCGCCGTCCTGGCCGCCGCCGTGTTCGGCGCCGGGGTCGTCGTCGCCGCCCCAAACGTCCCGACGCCGCGGGCCAAGCCGGCCGCGACGTCCGCCGCGAAGCATGAGACCAAGCCTGCCAGCCCGGCCGCGCACATGGCTTCGGTGCCGCTGCCGCCCCGCCGACCACACATTGCCCAGGCCGCGCCGGCGCCTCGTTTCGAGCCGATCGCGAAGACGGCCCCGACGTCGAACAACGATCCGATCGCCCTGCTGACCCAAGGGAGGCCGATCGCCGAGGTTGCCGCGCTCCCCTACGCCACCGAGAAGCCGACCGTCCCGCCGCTGGAGACCCCGCCCGCCGTGGCCAAGGTGCCGCCGGCGGAGATTGCGCCAACGGTCGCCAGCGTGCCGGTCAAGCCCGCGCCGGCCTTCACCGGCCATATGCTGTCGACACCGCTGCTCCGGCCGACGACGGGCCCTTTTGCCGCCGCGCCAACCCGTGAGACGCCATCCTCCGACGTCGCCGGTCTCAAGCGACTGATCGAGGCGATCCGGGGCGGCCGCGCCGCCGAGGCCGACACCATCGAGCGCGGCCTGTCCGACCCGGTCGCGCGCAAGCTCGCCGAATGGATCATCCTGCGCTCGGACGCGACCGATTCAGGCTATGCCCGCTACGCCGCCTTCATCGAAGCGAACCCGGCCTGGCCGCATGTCGCGTTGTTCCGCCGTCGCGCCGAGAACGCGCTGTGGGACGACAAGGCCGACGATGCGACGGTCCGCACCTTCTTCGCGCACCGGCAGCCGTCCACGGCCAAGGGCCGCTACGTGCTCGCGCGTGCGCTGCTCGCCCAAGGCGACCGCGCCGGCGCCGCCGCGCTCGTTCGCGAGGCGTGGCGCACGCAGGATTGCAGCGCCGAGGTCGAGCGGCGGGTGCTCGAGATTTTCGGCGATATCATCACACCGGCGGACAACAAGGCGCGGATGAATGCCCGCCTCTACGCCGACGACACCGAGGCGGGCCTGCGCGCCGCCGAGCGGCTTGGCGGCGGCGAACCCGCGCTCGCCCGCGCCTGGGCCGCGGTGGTCAAGCGCCAGCACAACGCCAAGGCGCTGCTCGATGGCCTGCCCGCGTCCGCGCGGTCGGAGTCCGGCTATTTCTTCGCCCGCGCCTCTCTCCTGCGCCGCGAGAACAAGCCCGAAGAGGCCGGCCGCGTCATCCTCTCGGCGCCGCGCGACAACGACGCCTATGTCGACACCAATCAATGGTGGATCGAGCGGCGCCTCGTGATCCGCAAGCTGCTCGACGATCACGACGCGCAGACCGCCTATCGCATTGCCCGCGACGCGGCGGCGCCGAAGCAGGGCAACTATCGCGTCGACCAGCATTTCACCGCCGGCTGGATCGCGCTGCGCTTCCTGCACGACCCGAAGACGGCGATGGCGCATTTCGCCCATATCGTCGAGGGCACGCACAATCCGCACGCTTTGTCGCGCGGCGGCTACTGGCTCGGCCGCGCCGCCGACGCGCTCGGCGAGCGCGCCAAGGCCCGCGCCTATTACGAGCAGGCGGCGAAATATTCGGCGACCTATTACGGTCAGTTGGCGCGCGCCCGCGCCGGCCTGCCCGATCTCGGCCTGCACGGCGCCGCGGCCTTCTCCCCGCAGGAGCGCACGACGCTCGCCAATCTTGAGGTCGTCCGCGCCGCCGAGCTTCTCTACGAGCTCAACGAGCGCGACATGATCGCCTCGATGTATGCCGAGCTCGGCGAGAGCGCGCACGACACGGCAGGCATGGCGATGCTCGGCGAACTCGCCCACAAGCACGGCGACGGCCGCGCCATGGTCCTGCTCGGCTCCGGCGGCTATGGCCGTGGCCTGCCGCTCGACTATTACGCCTATCCGGTGGTCGGCCTGCCGAAATATTCGCCGATCGCGCCCCCGATCGAGGAGGCCGTCGCCTATTCGATCGCGCGCCAGGAGAGCCACTTCAACCAGAAGGTCGTCTCGGTCGCGCACGCCATGGGCCTGATGCAGGTCACGCCCGAGGCGGCGCAGGACACGGCCAAGAAATTCAAGGCGGTCTATAACCGCGCGCGGCTGCTCAGTGACCCGGTCTACAACATGCAGATGGGCGCGGCGGAATTGTCGAACCTGCTGACCGGCTACAACGGCTCCTACATTCTCACCTTCGCGGGCTACAATGCCGGGCGCGGCCGGGTGCGCCAGTGGATCGCCGCCTTCGGCGATCCGCGCGATCCGAAGGTCGACCCGGTCGACTGGGTCGAACGCATCCCGATCTCCGAGACGCGCAATTACGTGCAGCGGATCATGGAGAACCTCCAGGTCTACCGCGCCCGGTTCAACGGCTCGAACCGGCTGGTGATCGAGGCCGACCTGCGCCGCGGCGCGACGAACTGACAGGCGACGTGACCGGCTGCCGCGATCCGGCTAGCATCCCTCGCCCGCTTCTCCAGAGTACCTCATGCCCCCTTCCGTCACAGCCGCGAGCGGCTCGAGCACGTTCATTTCCGCGCCTGACGGGCTGCGCCTGCACGCGCGTGTCTACGGGCCGCGCAGCGCCGAGCGCAATGTCGTCTGCCTGCCGGGGCTCGCCCGCACCACAGCCGATTTCGAAGCGGTCGCAGCGAGCCTCACGGCGTCCGGCGAGGCGCGGCGCGTGATCGCGCTCGACTATCGCGGCCGCGGCCAATCCGACTACGACCGCGATCCGGCGAACTACAATTTCCATGTCGAGATGGCGGACGTGCTGGCGGTCATGACCGCGCTCGACGCCCTGCCCGCCGTCTTCGTCGGCACCTCGCGCGGCGGCATCCTGACCATGCTCCTCGCCGCGGTGCGGCCGACGGCAATGACCGGCGCGGTGCTCAACGACATCGGGCCGGTGATCGAACCGAAGGGCCTCATGCGCATCAAGGGCTATGTCGGCAAATTGCCCGAGCCACGCTCGTTCGAGGATGGCGCGGAGATCCTGCGCCGGCTGTTCGACGCGCAATTCCCCGCGGTCACGCATGAGGGCTGGCTGGAGGCCTCGCGCCGCACCTTCAGGCAGGCCAACGGGCGCTTCACAACGACCTACGATCCGGCGCTCGCCAAGACCATGGAAGGCGTCGATTTCGAGAAGCCGATGCCGCCCTTGTGGAAGGAGTTCGAGGCGCTGCGCCACGTGCCGGTGCTGGCGATCCGCGGCGCCAATTCCGATCTGCTCAGCGAGGCGACGGTCACGGCCATGGCCGGCCGCCATCCGGACTTCGAGACGCTGACCGTGCCCGACCAGGGACACGCGCCGCTGCTGGCGGAAGTCGAGACGCTCGAACGGATCGCGGCCTTCGTGCGGCGGTGCGAGGCGCGGCGGGCGGCATAGGCAGCCCGCCGCCGGCGCGGACGCCATCTGCTTATTCGAAAACCCACAAATGAAAACCCCCGGCGGTTTCCCGCCGGGGGTCTCGTCTCCGATCAGGCTAGCCGATCAGGGATAGAAGTTGCGCTGAACGCGGAAGATGGCCGAGACCCAGTCCTTGTTGCCGAAGGTCGCGGTGCCGCCAGGCGTGCCATCCCGATAAGCGCCGTCGAGGTGGTTGTACATGCCCTCGAGGCTCAGATCGAGGTTGGTGACCGGCGTCCACGTGGTACGCGAGCCAACCTGCCAGTACGACCAGGTCGCCGAGCTGCCAGCATTTGCAGTCGCCGGACGAAGCACGTTGCTGGCCGCATCGCTGTAGGTGAGCTTGCCGTACGCGCCGTACAGCGAGGTCTTCCACTGCGTGTTCCAGAAGTGCTCGTAGCCGCCGACGATGCTCCACGCCTTGGTCTTGTCGAGGCCGTTATTGTCGACAACCGCGTCGGCCTGCTGGCCGAAGTAGTTGGTCGAACCAGCGGCGAGCGAGACGGTCTTGTTGTCCGTCAGCGTGAAGCCACCGTTGACGCCCGAACCGGCATACACCGCGGCGCCTTCCGACCAAGTGGCCTGCGCCTGGATGTAGTCGCCCTTGCCGAGCATCGGCAGGTTGAACTTCGCACCCGCGCCGAACGCCCAGCCCGAGCCAGTCATTTCGACGCCGTTAGAGGCGTTGAGCGAGTTGGCCGTGAGCTGATGGTAGGCGCCCATCACCTGGGCAGAACCCCAAGCCTGGTCGATACGCAGGTTACCGACGATATCCGGAACCTGCTGGTTGCCGTACTGCCAGGTCGTCACCGCATTCAGGCCCGTATTGCCCGACGCAACAGCCGCACCGTTCGGGGTGCTCAGGATGTTGGAGCGGTGGCCGTTCGGGTTTTCAAGCGCGATCGACGCCGACAGGCCGTTGCCGAACTGCGCCGTGTAGGCCCACACTTCGATGCCGCCGCCAGCCAGGTTCGAGCCCCAGACGTTGGTCTGGTTCGAATAAGGCATCAGGTCGAAGTCGAAGAACGATCCGGTCTTACCGGCCGTGAAGCCGGCGAACTGGATGAACGCAGCGTTCGACCACAGGCGGGTGTACGGGTCGAGGCCCGAACCGTTCGGGTTACCGGCGCCGAGGCCGTTGGCCGCACCGCCGCCGCCCGACTGCGAGTTCGTCGAGGTCGTCGCCACGACGAAGTACGAACGGAGCGTGCCGTACTCGGTTTGCGAACGGGTGTCGAACGTCACGCCCGCGCGCGAACGCCAGGTGTCGCGGCTGCCGTTCGCGTTGCTGCTGAAGTCGCCCGCCGCCATCACGGCGAAGGAGCCGCCAGCGTTGTAGTTCACTTCGGCGCGCACGAAGCCGCCGATCTTGATGCAGGTATCGGTGCCGGGCATGTAGTAGAAGCCGGCGCCGTAGAGCGAGCAAATCTTTCGGTATCGCAACGGCCAGACCGGCGGTCTGCGCGAACCTCTTGACGTAGGCTTCGAATTCGGTGGCCTCTGGGCCTTACGTCCTCTTGATGCCCTCTGCAGGACGTTTCGAGTGCTCGCCCATGGGGCAAAACCGCCATGAGTGGCAGTGTGAACCGGCCTGTTTCGTCCTCCTTGAGGACTAAGCACGTCCCAAATTGCATAATTCGAAAGAGCCCCTCCTCCGGCATTCAAAATAAATGCCGGGAGCAGCGGTCGTTCGCTGCTCCCGGCTTCGCGAGGCGCGCCGCGCCAACGAGGCAGGCGCGGGATGGGATCCGCCGTCGCTTAGGGCCGTGCTTCTCGTGCTGACCGCTGCCGTTCGAGCATCTCAGCGAGGGCGCGAGCCATTGGGGTGTCGCTGGCGAGGCCAGTGGGCGCGGCTGCATCTTGGCAGCCAAAGCTGATCGCGTAGTTTTCAGGCCCGTCGCCCGGCGGCCACCCGCTCGTGGGCACAGTAAAGTCTTCGGAGCGGAAGGGCTGCTGCGCTTTGCCGGCGTCGATCATGGCCGTGAGGCGGTGGTTGTACCACGCTCCCTCGCGGCACTTCTCCAGTTCGACGTCGCGAGCCTGCTGAAGCTCGGCCTGTCGCGCGGCCTCGGCCGCCTGACGGTCGCGTTCGCGCGCTTCCTGCTTTGCCATAGCGTCGGCGACTTCCCGCCGCCGCAGTTCGCGCCGCAGGGTATCAAGTTGCTCGCGCAGCATGTGGATGCTTTCACCCATGTCAGACCCCCCGCAGCTTCTTGAGGGCTTGGTCCGCCGCGCTTGGCTGAATTGTCGGCAGCAGTTCCAAGTACCGCCGGGTAAATGTCTGCGAGGCCGAGAGCAGCGCGGCCTTCACCTTTTCCACTGCATCCCGTTGGGCCGCCTCGCGAGGTGCAAACTGGCGCTCGGCAGCGTTCTTCAGGATTGCGAACTGCTTTTTGTCGAGGCCCGACACCCAACATGAGCTGCCCAACACCGCCGCGGTGACTTCAATGTCGCCCTCAGCAATGGCGTTCTGCAAAAACGCCATCCGCTCGGCGGCCGTCTCCATGTTCTTCATGTGCGCGCGAATCTCCGAGGCCACTTGCACGACGCTCGCGCGCTCGCGGTTCGGATGTGCCACGGCATTCGCAATGCGGTGCTCAAGCTGAGCGATGCTCTCGTGAACGGTTGCCTCGCTGCGAGCATGATTATTGGCTACCGCCTCGAAGCGGCGGGCCATCGCATCGCTAAGGGCGGCCCGGCGTTCGGCAGGCACGTCCATTTTCGTGAGGCCCTTCGCACCGCCGACGGGCACCAGCTGGGCCTGATGTGCCGCTTCAATCTCCGAGAGACCCGAGTACATAGTGCGGAGGGCCGAGCGGCAGGCGGCATAGGCCGTTTCGCCCGGACCGCCATTCTCGTCCACCAAGACATTGCCTTGAGGCAAGATGGCGTCTGGATGCAGCGCGGGGCTGACCTTGGCGTCGAGCACGACCGCGCTCGACTCGTTCAACTTGTTCAAGCGATTATTCATAGCGTTACTCCTTTACTGGTTGGAATCCTCCGGTTGGAAGCTGGACCACGACAGGGGCGGCTTCGTTTGGTCAGTGATTGCCGGTGGCTTGGGCGTGACGTCCTTGATGTTGTTCGCCGTGTCGGGACCGGTCATGCCGAGCGTCTTGTAATATTGCTCCTCCGTCATCGGGCGCGGCAGCACGATCTTGATGTTGCTTTCGACGGCAGGCGTCGGCTCGTTCTCGCGGAAGCCAAGTTTTGCCTTCGAGTAAAAGATCAACGCGATGACGTTCTTCTGGCCGTGCGCAAGGAGCTTACGGATAACGTCCTGCTCGTGCTCGGCGCGGCCACGCTCCCATGCGAGTCGGGCCTGTCCATCATCGTCCGTTCGCCCGAGCAGGCGCTTGAATGCACTGGCTGTAATGCCGAGGCGGCCGGCAATGTAATTCTGTGTGCTGGCACGAGCAGCGAGGCGCTCGACCAGTTCAAGGCCCGAGGTTGTAAGGCCGGTGGGCTTCCCCTCAACGTCGCGGAGCACAAGCTCGCCGCGCTCCAGCACACGGAGCGCGCGTTCGGCAGCGGCTTGCGACTTCTCACTCATCGTCGTCTCCGAGCAGGAGGGTGGAGAGGAGAGGGTCGAGGGCGAGCAAGTGCACCGCCATGGCATCGAGCGCTGCGTCGATGTTTTTGATTTTTCCTTTTGGGGCGCCGGCCAGACGTGACCGATAACCGGCTACGCCGCCGGCTGCCGAGCGAGAACCCTTGTGCCGGGGTGGGGTCTGGCCGCC
>DASTGR010000414.1:0-4887 GCA_035718885.1 Pseudolabrys sp.
TAGCGCCGCACCATCGCGCCGATGCGCGTGAGCGAGGCGGAGGTCATGGTTTGATCTGTGTCCCGGGCGCAGCGCAGCACGCAGTGATGCGCTGCAGACCCGGGACCCCGGTTTCTGAAGGAAGCGGGGTCCCGGATCTGCGCAGCAGCGTTGCGCTTCGCTTCACGCTGCAGCGCGTCCGGGACACGAGCCCTGCCCTCATCTCCCCGCCTCCGCCGCA
This sequence comes from Pseudolabrys sp., assembly GCA_035718885.1. Taxonomy (GTDB): domain Bacteria; phylum Pseudomonadota; class Alphaproteobacteria; order Rhizobiales; family Xanthobacteraceae; genus Pseudolabrys. The sequence continues at coordinate 221 of DASTGR010000414.1, forward strand.
TGGCCGCGGCCGCGGGCGACGTCGAGGAACACCTCCTCGAGCGTGTCGCGTCCATAGCGCTCGAGCAGACGCGCCGGCGTGTCGTCGTCCTCGATGCGGCCGCGCTTCATGATGATGACACGCTCGCACAGGCGCTCGACCTCCATCATGTTGTGCGAGGCGAGCAGCACCGTGGCGCCGCAGGCGTCGCGGAAATGCTCCAGCCGGCCGCGCACCCAATCGGCGGTGTCGGGATCGAGCGAGGCGGTCGGCTCGTCGAGCAGCAGCACATCGGGCCGGTTGAGCAGCGCCTTGGCAAGGGACACGCGCGTCTTCTGCCCGGCGGAGAGCTTCCCGGTCGGACGATCGAGCAGGTCGACGAGATCGAGATCAGCGGCGATCTCGGCGATGCGGCCGGCGATATCGTCGACCGCGTACAATTGTGCGAACACCGACAGGTTCTGCCGCACGGTGAGCCGCATCGGCAGATCGACATACGGACTTTCGAAATTCATCCGGCCGAGCACGTCGTAGCGCTCATCCGGCATGCGCGCGCCAAGGACGCTCACGGTTCCGGAGGTCGGCGTCACCAGCCCCATGATCATGGCGATGGTGGTCGTCTTGCCGGCGCCGTTGCCACCGAGCAGGCCGGTGATCGAGCCGCGCGGCAGAGCAAACGATATGCCGTCCACCGCGGTGGCGGTCTTGTAGCGCTTGACCAGGCGGTCGACTTCGATGGCGGCGGGGCTTGCGGGCATGTGCGATCCGGTCGGCCGGCTGATGTGACCACAGGCCCCGGCGAAGGCAAGCCCCGCGCAGCGGAAGAAAGCCCTGCGCCGCGCCGTTTTGCCCCTGCCCGCGCCGATTGGTGCCTCAGGCGCGACCCGGTAGGATGAACCCCATGTCCGCGCTCGACCTCGCCCACAATCACCCGCGCCGCAACGTGCGCCTCGACACGTTGGTGCGGCTGCGCTGGCTCGCGGTGATCGGCCAGACCACCGCCGTGCTGGTCGTCTATTTCGGCCTCGAGTTCGAGCTGCCGCTCTGGGCCTGCCTCGCCGTGATCGCGCTGTCGGCCTGGCTCAACGTCGCATTGCGCCTGCGCTTCCACATGACGCAGCGGCTGGAGCCCGACCGCGCCGCATGGCTGCTCGCCTTCGACGTCGCCGAGCTTGCGGTCCTCCTCTATCTCACCGGCGGATTGCAAAACCCGTTCGCGTTCCTGTTCCTTGCTCCGGTGCTGCTGTCGGCCACGGCGCTGCCGCCGCGCTTCACGGTCATCCTCGGCGTCTTCGCCATCGCCTGCGCCACCGTCCTGGTGTTCACGCACTATCCGTTGCCGTGGGATCCGGACGATCCGCTGATATTGCCGCCGATCTTCATGTTCGGCGTCTGGCTGTCGATCCTGCTCGCCATCGGCTTCATCGGCGTCTATGCGTGGCAGATCACCGAGGAGTCGCGGCAATTGTCCGATGCGCTCGCGGCCACCGAACTGGTGCTCGCGCGCGAGCAGCATCTCTCGGCGCTGGACGGCCTCGCCGCCGCCGCCGCGCACGAACTCGGCACGCCGCTGTCGACCATATCGGTCATCGCCAAGGAGCTGGAAAACGCGATCCCCGCCGAAGCGCCGCACGGCGACGACGTGCGCCTGCTGCGCGAGCAGGCCAAGCGCTGCCGCGACATCCTCTCCAAGATCACACAACTCTCGTCGAGCACCGAGCCGTTCGACCGCATGCCGCTCGCGGCGCTGATGGAGGAAATCGCCGCACCCTACCGCAATTTCGGCGTCGCCATCGACGTGCGCATGGCCGGCGACGAAAGTCCCGAGCCGATCGTGGCGCGCAATCCGGCCGTGCTCTACGGCCTCGGCAATCTCATGGAGAACGCCGTCGACTTCGCCGCCGAGCGCGTCACCGTCGCGGCAAGCTGGAGCGAGGAGACGGTCGGCATCTCGATCACCGACGACGGCCCCGGCTTCGCGCCCGAGATCATCGCCCGCGTCGGCGAGCCATACGTCACCAGCCGGCCCGCCCTCGACAAGGACGAGCCGAGCGGGCTGGGGCTGGGCTTCTTCATCGCCAAGACGCTGCTGGAACGCTCGGGCGCGACCCTGTCCTTCTCGAACCGCAAGCTGCCCGAGCACGGCGCGGCGGTGTTCGTGCGCTGGAACCGCAGCGATTTCGAGCGGCCGCTGGGGCAGGCCGCGGCTTGATGCCGCGCCCCGCCGCCACTATTTGCGCTAGAGTGCCGGTAAATATCGCGCATTAGCACAGAACGAGGCTGCACTATGGATATGGCCAGCGACACGGTCGAAATGGGCAACGAGGCGATCCCGGGCGAGCGCTCCGTGCTCGTCGTCGAGGACGACCGCTCGTTCCTGCAACGGCTCGGCAAGGCGCTGGAGAGCCGCGGCTTTGCCGTCACCACCGCGGAAACCGTCGCCGACGGCCTGTCGCAGGTCGAGCAGGCCGCGCCGGCCTTCGCCGTGGTCGATATGCGGCTCGGCGACGGCACCGGCCTCGACGTCATCTCGGCGCTCAAGCGCCGCCGCCCCGAAGCGCGCGGCATCATCCTCACGGGCTACGGCAACATCGCCACCGCGGTGACCGCCGTGAAGCTCGGCGCCGTCGATTATCTCGCCAAGCCGTGTGACGCGGACGACGTCGTTGCCGCGCTGCTTGCGCAGGACAACACCAAGATCGAACCGCCGGAAAATCCGATGTCGGCCGACCGCGTGCGCTGGGAGCACATTCAGCGCATCTACGAATTGTGCGGCCGCAACGTTTCGGAGACGGCGCGCCGGCTCAACATGCACCGCCGCACCTTGCAGCGGATTTTGGCCAAGCGCGCGCCGAAGTAATTTCGCGCCGCGAACAATCCATCCTCCGTTCGTCCCCGCGAAGGCGGGGACCCAGTTGTGACTCAGCGCTGGATTCCCGCTTTCGCGGGAATGAACGGAGTATGTGGCGACACCGTCACTCCATCTCCCCGTAAGGCCCGGTCGGATCGACCAGCGACTGCAATCGCAGCGCCGCGGCGCGGCCGAACAACAGCATCATCGTCTTGCGGGTCGCGGCCGGCAATTTGTGCTCGGGCGCTTCGCATTTGAACTCGGCGCCGAAGGCGTCGGCCACGATAAGCCCGGTATCCGGCGGGAATATCTCGCACGGCACCTCCAGCGACGTGGCGAAGAACAGCCGGTCGCAATGCATCCGGTAGTCCTGCCATTTCTGGTCGGCGCGGAAATCGGCGACCGAGGACTTGATCTCGACGATCCACACCGTGCCGGCAGCATCGAGCGCGACGAGATCGGCGCGGCGGCCGGACGGCAGGGGCAGTTCGCTCACCACCGAAAAACCATGCGCATGCAGGAGCCGCGCCGTGCCGCGCGCGACCGCGAGCGCCGTCTCCGACTGGCGGCCATCGACCGGCACGATGAGCGCGGGCATGCTCACTGGGCGCGCTCCGGGAACGCCTTCGCCAGCGCCGCGCGGTTGGCGCCGAGCACGCCGCGCTCGGTGATGAGGCCGGTGACGAGTCGCGCCGGCGTGACGTCGAAGGCGTAATTGGCCACCGGCGAGCCGTCCGGCGTCAATTGCACCATCTCTATGCGGCCGTCGGCGGTCTTGCCCGCGATATGCGAGACTTCTTCCGGCCCGCGCTGCTCGATCGGAATTTCCGCGACGCCGTCCTTGACGGTGAAGTCGATGCTCGGCGACGGCAGCGCCACATAAAACGGCACGTTGTTGTCGCGCGCAGCGAGCGCTTTCAAATAGGTGCCGATCTTGTTGCAGACGTCGCCGTTCGCGGTGGTGCGGTCGGTGCCGACGATGACGAGATCGACCATGCCGTGCTGCATCAGGTGGCCCCCGGTATTGTCGGGGATGACTGTGTGCGGCACGCCGTGATGGTTGAGCTCCCAGGCGGTGAGCGCCGCACCCTGATTGCGCGGCCGCGTCTCGTCGGCGAAGACGTGGATGGGCAGCCCCTTGTCGTGCGCCATGTAGATCGCCGCGGTCGCCGTGCCCCAGTCGACGGTGGCGAGCCAGCCGGCATTGCAGTGCGTGAGCACGTTGACACGCTCGCCGGTCTTCTTCTTCGCCGCGATGTCTTCGATCAACTTGAGCCCATTGCGGCCGATCGCCCGGTTGATTGCGACATCCTCGTCGGCGATTTCCTGCGCGCGCTTGAGCGCCGCGGCGGCGCGTTCGCCACGCGGCCGGTTGCGCAGGGCCGCGGTCATCTCGTCCAGCGCCCATTTCAGATTGATCGCGGTCGGCCGCGTGGCGATGAGCAGCGCATAGGCGCGCTCCATCGCCTCGTCGGAAGCGTCCGCGCGCATGGCGAGCCACATGGCGTAGGCGGCGGTGGCGCCGATCAGCGGCGCGCCGCGCACCTGCATCGACCGGATGGCGTGGGCCGCCTCCTCCACGGTCGACAGGCGCAGCGTCTCGAACCGGTGCGGCAGCCGCGTCTGATCGATGATGCCGCAGGCGGCGCCATCGTCCTCCACCCAGATCGTGCGCATTGGTTTGCCGTCGACCTTCATGCCGGCCACACATAGCGGCAGTTCAGCTTGTCGTCACCGGCCTTGTGCCGGTGACCCCGCTTAGGATAGCAAAATCGTGCCATTCTGATCGGGATGGCCGGGACAAGCCCGGCCATGACAGCGGAACATATTTCATGAG
>DASTGR010000415.1:0-2450 GCA_035718885.1 Pseudolabrys sp.
GCGCCTCCAGCGAGCCGATTGGAATGCGGCTATGAATGAAATTGAGGCCGGTCGTGTACGCGCCGATGACGAGGAAGTTCTCGTAGCCTCGCAGCTTTCCGGCCGCCACGAGGCGCGTATAAACCGTCGTTCCCTCGCGCAAGTCGCGGAACAGGCCCGGCAATTCGAGCAGCTTGTTGTCGGGAAATCGGTAGGGCGTCTGCCCCGGTATGACGAAAGCGAAATCCGCCGTGCCGTCGAGCACGAGACGCGGTTGTTCGGCGAGCGGCCGGCCGAGCGCGCCGTCGAAATAGACGTCGATCGTCACCAGATCTTTGCCCTCAGCGTTGACCGAGTCGACGAAGGGCTTGATCCCATACAAATACACGGCGGTGTCGAGGGACTCGTAGAAGGCGAGCTTGAGATGAACGGGCTGCGCCGCCGCGGCAAGGCTGAACAGCTGCGTGAAGAGCAGGGAGGCGAATGCGAGACGCAGTTTCATTTTGGGCTCGCTTTGCGCATCGCGTCGCGGTCGGACTTGACCTTGTCCAGGAGCGTGAGGTTGCCCGGGCTCGTCGATGTCCATTCGCGGATGGCGCCGTCGTAGGCCGCTTGCGCGGCCGCGAGATCCGCCGATGATGGTTCGGCCACCTTGCGCTGCTGCGCGGCGCGAAGCTGCGCGACGACTTCGAGATTCCTCGCATTGGTGCAGGCCGTCACCTGCTCGATATAGGATCGCCCGCTATGGGCGCGGATGATCTCTTGCGCGCGGGGCGGCAGGCTGGCGAATTTCGCGCGGTTCATCACCATCGCCAGCGGCGCGGCGCCGATGGCGAGAAGGTAATGGTGCTGGGCGAGGCGGCTGAAGCCGAATTCGGACAGCACGGCCGGGATCACCACGACACCGTCGATCTGGCCCTGGCTGAGCGCGTCCATGGCGCGATTGATGGGCATGATCACCGGCGCGGCGCCGAGCTGCTTGAGGACGTCGCCGACGATCTCGTTGTTGACTCGGATGATCTGGCCCTTGAGGTCCGCGATGGAGGCGGTGGGCTTGCGGCTGTGGATGTTCTCGCCGCCGAGAACGTAGGCGCCGACAACGTAGAACGGGTCATAGCCTTTCAGGGCGCCGGCCTCGATCAGTCGCGTGAACACCAGCGAGGCTTCTTCGTCGGTGTCGAACAGGCCGGGGATGCCGAACACGGCCGAGTCGGGAAAGTCGTTCGGCGTGGCCCCCGGGACGATCGCGGCCAGGTCTGCCTGGCCGCTGCGCACGAGGCTCGGTTGCTCGGCCTGCGACGGGCTGATCGCGCCGCTGAAATAGACTTCGATTTTGACCAGCCCGGCGCCGTCGGCGTTGACGGCGTCGACGAACGGCTTGACCTGGCATTGATAGATGGTCGAGCGATCCGACGTGTAGAAGGACAGCTTCAGGACGATCGGCGCGGCCCAGCCTCGGCCGGCCGTGAGCAACAATAGTCCGGCCGCCATCATTATCCGGCGCGCCGCCTTCCAACGGCAGCCTCGAAGCATGCGCATGGCGTCGTCCCTTACGATCGCTCGTCGAAATTGACAGAGATCGTTGGGTCGGCGCTTTGCGCTCGATCAAGCGCGGCGACGTCTCAAAATTGGTATCAATATGCGACTATGCGCGGCCGGCGGCGCGCGTCACGGGCCGCCATAGAGCCACGCGATGCCGTCATAGGCCTGCTCCTGCGTGCGGCCGCCGACGGCCATGTCGCGCAATTCCGCGGCGACGCCGCGCGCGTGATAGAACTCGCCATAGACGCGCGCCATGATCTGCGTGCGCGCGGTGCGCAGGTAGCGCGCCTGCTGATAGGCGTGGAAGGCGGCGGGCAGGTCGTCCGGCCGCTTCGCCACCTCGTCGGCGAGCACGACCGCGTCCTCTGTCGCCATGCACGCGCCCTGCGCGAGATATTGCAGCATCGGATGCGCGGCGTCGCCGAGCAGCGTGACATTGCCCTTGGTCCAGTCCTTCACCGGCTCGCGGTCGCACAACACCCACATGCGCCAGGTGTCGATGCGCTCGAGCATGCGCAGCACCTCCGGCACCTGCATCTTGAAGTGCTGCCACATCACCTCCTTGGAGCCTTCCGCGTTCCAACCTTCCTCGTAATGATCGGAGTGGAAGACGGCGACGAGGTTGTAGAGCTCGCCGCGGCGCAGGGGGTAATGCACGAAGTGCGTGCGCGGGCCCGCCCACAGGATCACGTCGGGGCGCCACAGATCGGCCGGCACGTCTTCTTTCTTGAGCACGCCGCGATAGGCGATGTGGCCCGAGACGCGCGGGCTGCCGTCGCCGACGATGCGCTCGCGGATCTTCGACCACATGCCGTCGCAGGCGATCAGCGCCCGGCCGCGCACGGTCTCGCCGGTGTTGAGCGTGACGGTGACGTGGTCGCCGTGGTCGGCGAAGTCGTCGACGCGGCGCGAGGTCTCGAGCTGGATGA
>DASTGR010000416.1:0-12969 GCA_035718885.1 Pseudolabrys sp.
AGGTCGCGATGAATCGGGGGCGGCGATGAAAGCGGTGATCCTGGCCGGCGGGCGCGGCTCGCGGCTGCTGGAGGAGACGGCGGTGCGGCCGAAGCCGATGGTGGAAATCGGCGGCCGCCCGATCCTCTGGCACATCCTGAAGATCTACTCGGCGCACGGCGCCAACGATTTCGTGATCTGCTGCGGCTACAAGGGCTACGTCATCAAGGAGTATTTCGCGAACTACTTCCTGCACATGTCGGACGTCACCTTCGACATGGCCGACAACTCGATGATCGTGCATCAGCAGAAGGCCGAACCCTGGCGCGTGACGCTCATTGACACCGGCGAGCACACGCAAACCGGCGGCCGCCTCAAGCGCGTCGGCGCGCATCTGTCCGGCGAGGATGCCTTCTGCTTCACCTATGGCGACGGCGTCAGCAATGTGAACATCCGCGAACTGATCGGCTTCCATCACAGCCACGGCAAGCTCGCCACGGTCACGGCGGTGCGGCCGCCCGGCCGCTACGGCGCGATCGAGCGCAGGGGCGACGCCGTCGTCGGATTCACCGAGAAGCCGCCTGGCGACGGCGGTTTCATCAACGGCGGTTATTTCGTGCTGTCGCCGAAATGCCTCGACATGATCGCCGGCGACGACACTGGCTGGGAAGGCTCGCCGCTCGTCCGCCTCGTCGCCCTCGGGCAGATAATGGCGTACGAGCACCGCGGCTTCTGGCAGCCGATGGACACGCTGCGGGACAAGAACATGCTCGAGGACCTGTGGGCGTCGGGCAAGGCGCCATGGAAGGTCTGGCATTGAGCCCCCCGCTCCCGACGGGTTTCTGGCGCGGCAAGCGCGTGCTGCTCACCGGACACACCGGCTTCAAGGGGTCGTGGCTCGCGATCTGGCTCGAGCGTCTTGGCGCGCGCGTGACCGGCTTGAGCCTGACGCCGGTGGCCAAACTCAATCTGTTCACCGAGGCGGCGATTGCCGGCCTCTGCGACAGCCGCATCGGCGATATCCGCGACGCCGCCGCCGTGCGCGACTTGGTCAAGGAGACGCAGCCCGAAATCGTCCTGCACCTCGCGGCGCAGCCTTTGGTGCGCGCCGGCTATCGCGATCCGCTCGAAACCTTCGCCACCAACGTCATGGGCACCGCCAATGTGCTCGACGCCCTGCGCGGCGTCGACTGCGTGCGCGTCGCGATGATGATCACCACCGATAAGGTCTACCGCGAGGGTGGCGAGCGGCGCGCCTATGCCGAAGACGATCCGCTCGGCGGCCACGATCCTTACAGCGCCAGCAAAGCCGCGAGCGAGATCGTCATCGGCAGCTATCGCGACTCTTACCTCGCCGTACAAGGTGTGGCGGTGGCCAGCGCGCGCGCCGGCAACGTCATCGGCGGCGGCGACTGGTCGGAGGATCGGTTGATCCCGGACGCCGTGCGCGCATGGCAATCCGGCAAGACGCTCGAAGTGCGGCGGCCCGAGGCGGTGCGGCCGTGGCAGCATGTGCTGGAGCCGCTCGCCGGCTATCTGACGCTGGCGCGCCGGCTGTGGCAGGAGATGCCGCTCGCGGGCGCCTACAATTTCGGACCGCGGGCGGGCGATGCCGCGCCGGTGCGCGAGGTCGTGACCCTTGCGCAGACGGCGTATGGCGGCGGCGAAGTCGCTTTCGACGCGGAACCGCAAGGTCCGCACGAGGCGGCCTTCCTCACTCTCGATGCGAGCAAGGCCGAGCAGACGCTCGGGGTCACGCCGCGGCTGACGCTCGCCGACGCCATCGGCAGGACGATGGCCTGGTATCGCGCGCACCGTGACCACGGCGATGCGATCGGCCTTTGCCGCGCCGACATCGCCGCCTATGAGGCGCTCGCGTGACCCGGCTCGCCGCCACCGACCTGCCGCTTGCCGGCCTCAAGCGTGTCGATCGACAACGGCTCGGCGATGAACGCGGGTTCTTCGCGCGGCTATTCTGCGCCGACGAATTGCGTGACGCCGGCTGGCGCGCCGCCGTCGCCCAGATCAACCACACCATGACGGCAAGGAAGGGGGCGGTGCGCGGGCTGCACTTCCAACGGCCGCCGCATGCGGAGATGAAGCTCGTGAGCTGCATCCGCGGCACAGTATGGGACGTCGGCGTCGACCTGCGCCGCGGGTCGCCGACGTTTCTACGCTGGCACGCAGAACAGCTTTCCGCCGACAATGATCGCGCCATGCTGATCCCGGAGGGCTTCGCGCACGGCTTCCAGGCGCTCACCGACGACGCCGAGCTCGTCTACTGCCATTCGGCCGCCTATGACGCCGCGTCGGAAGGCGAACTCAATCCGCGCGACCCGAAGCTTGCGATCGCCTGGCCGCTGCCGATCGGCGACATGTCGCCTCGCGATGCAGGCGCGCCAATGCTCGACGATGACTTTGCGGGGATCGCATTGTGAACTGCCGCCATTGCAGCGCGTCGCTCCGGCAGACCTTCGTCGATCTCGGCGTCGCGCCGCCGTCGAACGCTTATCTCTCCAGTGCCGACCTGGCACGGCCGGAGCGCACCTATCCGCTCAAGGTGATGGTGTGTGAGCGATGCTGGCTGGTGCAGACCGTCGACTATGCCGCCGCCGACGAATTCTTCAGCGCAGACTACGCCTATTTTTCCAGCACGTCGGCGACTTGGCTGGCCCACGCCAAGCGATACAGCGAAGCAATGATCCGACGGCTGAGTTTGACGCGCGACTCTTTCGTCATCGAAGTCGCCTGCAACGACGGCTATCTGCTGCGCAACTTCGTGGCGGCCGACATCCCCTGCCTCGGGATCGAGCCGACCGCGAGTACCGCCGCTGCGGCCGAGGCGCTCGGCATTGCGGTGCTGCGCGAATTCTTCGGCGAGGCGCTTGGCAAGCGGCTGGCCGCGGAAGGCCGCCAAGCCGATCTCATCGCCGGCAACAACGTCTACGCGCACGTACCGGACATCAACGACTTCACGCGCGGGCTCAAAGCCGCGCTGAAGGCGGGCGGCACGATCACGCTCGAATTCCCGCACCTCATGCGGCTCATCGAGCACGCGCAGTTCGACACGATCTATCACGAGCATTTCTCGTACCTGTCGCTCTATACCGCGCAACGCATGTTCGCCGCCGCGGGACTGCGCGTGTTCGATGTCGAGGAATTGCCGACGCATGGCGGCAGCCTCAGGCTCTATGGCTGCCACGCCGACGACGCGCGCGCGACCGCACCCGCCGTCGGCGACGTCCTGCGCGAGGAGGAACGCCGCGGGCTGCGCACGCTCGAGCCCTACCGCGCGTTCCAGCCGCGCGCCGACCGGATCAGAGACGAGCTTTTGCGTTTCCTGAACGAGCAGAAGGCGGCGGGCAAACGTGTCGCCGCCTACGGCGCGGCGGCCAAAGGCAACACGCTCCTCAACTATGCCGGTGTCAAAGCCGATCTCGTCGCCTTCGTCTGCGACGCGGCGACCGCGAAGCAGGGCAAATACATGCCGGGCAGCCACGTTCCAATCGTGCCGCCGTCCCAGCTTCGGCAATGCCGTCCCGACTTCCTGCTCGTACTCCCCTGGAACATCGAGGGTGAGATCAGGGCCGCGGCGGCCCCTCTACTCGACGGCCACACCCGGACGGTGACCGCCTTGCCTTCACTGAGGGTCACATGACGGCGCGCATTCTCTACACGAAGCCGTCGATCACGGACCTGGAAATTCGTTACGCGACCGACGCCGCCACGTTTGGTTGGGGCGAGCGTTGCTACGAATACATCGGCCGCTTCGAGGCAGCCTTCAAGGCGCATGTCGGCACGCATCATGCGCTCGCCGCATCGAGTTGCACGGGCGCCATGCATATGGGCCTCGCCGCACTCGGCGTCGGCCGCGGCGACGACATCATCCTCGCCGACACCAACTGGATCGCCACGGCCGCGCCGATCGCGCACCTCGGCGCGACGCCCGTCTTCGTCGATGTCCGGCCCGACACCTGGTGCATCGATGCAGACCTTGTCGAGCGCGCCATCACTCCGCGCACCAAAGCGATCGTCGCAACGCATCTCTACGGCAATCTCTGCGACATGGAGCGGCTTCTACGCATCGGTGAGACGCATGGCGTGCCCGTTATCGAGGACGCGGCGGAGGCTTTGGGTTCGGTCTACCGCGACCGGCGCGCCGGTTCGCTGGGCCGCTTCGGCGTCTTCTCGTTCCATGGATCCAAGACGGTGACGACCGGCGAAGGTGGCATGCTCGTCACAAACGATGCCGGCCTCTACGAACGCGTCCTGACCTTGAGTAATCACGGCCGCTCGCGGACCGGGACGCGGCAATTCTGGCCAGAGGTCGTCGGCTACAAATACAAGATGTCGAACATCCAGGCGGCAATTGGCTGTGCTCAGATGGAGCGGATCGACGATCTTCTTGCGCGCAAGCGCGCCATCCTGCGCAGTTACCGCGAACGCATCGAACGCATCCGCGGCGCGGCGATGAACCCGGAGCTGACCGGAACGATAAATGGCGCGTGGATGCCGACGGTCGTATTCGACGAGGCGGCGGGCGTGACGGGCGAGGCACTGGCCGCGGCGTTCCGGAGTGCAAATATCGACGCGAGAGTCTTCTTCTCGCCGCTCTCCTCGCTGCCGATGTTCGGCGGCGAGGCGACGAGCCCCATCGCCGCCTCGTTGCCCGGACGAGCGATCAACCTCCCCTCCTACCACGACATGACCGCCGCGGACATTGACCGCGTCGCCGAAGTCGTCATCCAGGTCGCCGACGCGGCCCGCGCCACGCGGCGCGAGCCGGCAGCTTGACGAAAGACGCAGCACGATGACCGCCGAAGACGACCGCCAGGCCTTTGAGGACAACAAGCGCCGGAAGGCTGAGCGTCTCGGCCGCGACAGCGCAGTACTCGGCCAGGTGCGCAAGACGCTCCGCGCCCTCGACGAGTACGACTACAGCTATCTCTGGACCTGGATGGGCGTGCCGATCATCCAGCTCCCCGCCGACGTCATGGCGACGCAGGAGATCGTCTGGGCGACGCGGCCGGACGTGATCATCGAAACAGGTGTCGCGCGCGGCGGCTCGGTCGTCTTCATGGCGGCGATGCTCGAGCTCCTCGGCAAAGGAAAGGTGGTCGGCATCGACGTCGACATCAGGCCGCACAACCGGAAGACCATCGAGGGGCATCCGATGGCCAAGCGCATCGTGCTGATCGAGGGCGGCTCAACCGACGCCGATGTGGTCGCGCGCGTGCGGAGCGAGATTCCACAGAGTGCGACGGTGATGGTGGTGCTCGATTCCGACCATAGCCGCGACCATGTCCTAGCCGAGCTGCGACATTACGGCCCACTGGTCACTCCCGGCTGCTATCTCGTCGTCGCCGACACCATGCTCGGGTATCTCGCCCCCGGCGAGGCCCCGCCCAATCGGTCGAAAGTCTGGGAGCGCGGCGACGAGCCTTTGAGCGCGCTTAAGGCGTATCTTCAGGAAACCGACCGATTCGAGCCGGACGAGGTCATGAACGGCAAGATGATCTTCTCGAGTTCTTTCGGCGGATTCCTGCGATGCAAGGCGGCCTGACGCGATGGCCACGAGCGAAAAAGTTACCGGGTTCCTGCGCGATCATTATCAGAGCGCGTTCCTGACGCACGGCGCGACGGCCAAGGGCGTCGACTGGGGCGAGAAGGCCGCCGATCTCGTCCTCCGCTACGACAAGATGGCCGCCGTGATCTCCGCCAGCACGCCAGGTCCGGTATCTCTGCTCGATGTCGGCTGCGGCTATGGCGGGCTGCGCGACCATCTCATCAGCCGCAACGTCGCGGTCGAGTACACGGGCATTGACGTGGTCCCGGAGATGATCGCCAGCGCCCGAAACCGGCATCCCGACGCGAATTTCATGCTCGGCGACGTGCTCGAAACGAACGATCTCGGCGAGCATGATTACGTCGTCTGCAACGGCATCCTGACGCAGAAGCTCGACATCCCCGCAGCGGAGATGGACGCATTTGCGAGCCTGCTCATCCGCCGCATGTTCTCGCTCTGCCGCATCGGAATTGCCTTCAACGTCATGACGACGAAGGTCAATTATTTCGCCAACAACCTTTATTACCGCAATCCTGCGGAGCTGTTCGCGTGGTGCCTGACCGAATTCACGCGACACATCCGCATCGACCATGCCTATCCGCTCTACGAGTACACGATGTATCTCTACCGAACGCCAACCGATCGAACCTGAGACCCGCCGGGTCGGGAGCGGCACGATGCCGAAACTGGTGATCTACGGAACGGGCCTGATCGCCGAGGTGGCCGACTACTATTTCGGCATGGACAGCCCCTACGAAGTCGTTGCGTTCACGAACGCACGCGAATTCATCAAGGACGACGCGTTCCGCGGCCACCCGGTCGTGCCCTTCGAGGACGTCGAGCGCCTCTACCCTCCGGGCGATCACGCGATCTTCGTCGCGCTGGGCTACGCCAAGACCAACAAAATCCGCCAGGTCCGCGTCGGCGAGACGAAAGCAAAAGGCTACGAATGCGCGAGCTATGTCAGCTCGCGCGCGCATTGCTTCGGCGAGGCGCGCGGCGAGAACTGCTTCATCCTGGAGAACAACGTCATTCAGCCTTTCGTCACGATCGGAAGCAACGTCACGCTGTGGTCGGGGAACCACATCGGCCATCACAGCCGCATCGGCGACAATTGCTTCATCAGTTCTCACGTCGTCGTCTCCGGCGCCTGCGACATCGGGCCGAATTGCTTTCTCGGCGTGAACGCGACGATCCAGGACAACGTCAAGCTCGGCGCTTTCGTGGTCGTCAGCCCCGGCGCCGTCGTGAAACGCGACTGCGACGAGCGCTCGGTCGTGCAGCCGCCGGAATCCACGGCACGCGTCATTCCTCGCGACGTGATCTGACGGGGCCGGAGTGTACACCTGGGAAAAACGCGGCCTGATCTTCGCACCGTCCGGCGATGGTTTCTTCAAGTCGCACGCGGCGCGGCCGGTACCCTTCCCGTTGCGCGACGGTGTCATCAGGCTGTTCTTCTCCTCACGCGACCATGACGACCGCATGCTGCCGGCCTTTGTCGACGTCGACGCAAACGAGCCATCGCGAATCCTCGCGGCCGCGGACGGGCCGCTGATCGGGCTCGGCGCGCCCGGCACGTTCGACGATTCGGGCATGACGCTCGGCAGCGCCGTGCGTGTCGGCGCCGAGGTCTATCTCTACTACACCGGATGGAAGCGACGCCGCGTCGTCAGCTTCGAACTGTCCATCGGCGTGCTGCGCTGGGACGGACGCTCCGATCGGATCGAGAGGATGTTCGCGGGCCCCATTCTGGCGCAGGACCGCACGCATCCGTTTCTCGTCGCCGGCCCTTTCGTCATGCGCGACGGCGACCAATTCCGGATGTGGTATTGCTCCGGCACCGGCTGGGCATTCCCGGAGGGAAATCCTGAGCCGCTCTACACCGTGGCTTATGCCACCTCGCCCGACGGCTTGACCTGGACACCGCAGGCACAGCGCGTGATCGACTATGCCTATGACGGCGAGGTCGTCTCGGCGCCCTGGGTGGCTGCGGCCTCCGGCGGCTTTCGCATGTGGTACTGCAAGCGCGGGCACGTCGATCGCGCCGCGAAGAACTATACTGTCGGCTATGCCGAATCACCGGATGGCGTTGCCTGGACGAGACTCGACGACCGCGCCGGCATCGCCCGCTCCGAGACGGGATGGGATTCCGAAATGATCTGCTATCCCGCGGTCTACGAGCACGAATCGTCGACCTACATGTTCTACAGCGGCAACGGGGTCGGGCGCGGCGGCCTGGGCTACGCCGTCGCGGCGCACGGCGGCGGGGGGTAGCCTGTGCCACGAACGGTCGTCATATCGCAATCGATGTATTTTCCCTGGGTCGGCCTGATCGAGCAGGTCAGGCTCGCCGATTGTTTCGTGCACTATGACGACGTCCGCTTCGGCCGCGGCTTCTACAATCGCGTGCAGATCAAGACCGCCGACGGACCACGCTGGATGACTGTGCCGGTCGTCGGCAACGGACGCAGCCAAACGATCGACGAGACGGTGGTCGACCACACCGTCAATTGGCAGCGCCGTCATCTCGGGATGCTGCGGCATGCCTATGCGCGAGCACCCTATCGCGACGATATGCTCGAACTCGCGACCCGCGTCTTCGACGCGACGGCGCGCACGCTCGCGGAGGTCTCGCGCGCCTCGCTTTTGGCGCTGGTGGACTACTTCGGGCTTCGTCAGGGCGTCGAATTCCTCGACTCGCGCGCGCTCGGAGTCGCCGGCGCGAGCAGCCAGCGCCTGCGCGACATCGTCCTCGGCGTGCAGGGCACGACTTATGTGACCGGCCACGGCGCGCGCAATTATCTCGACCACGCGCTGCTCGAACAGGCCGGGATCGAGGTCGCCTACATGGCCTACGAGTTGCGCAGCTTTCCGCAACTGCACGGGCCGTTCACGCCGTTCGTATCTGCGCTCGATCTCGTCGCCAATTGCGGGTCCGAAGGGCGCAACGTCATTGCCTCGGGCACGGTGGGCTGGCGCGCCTTTCTCTCCACACAGGCGCCCGACGGCGCTCCCGATCGCGCGGTCGCGGCCGGATAGGAGAGCGATATGACATCCGCTGCGATGCCGTCCTACGGAGTGCTGGAGCAGACTCGGTCCGATGACGCGATCGCATCGACCGCCGAGGAGATCACCGGACTCGGCTACAGCGTGATCGACTCAGGCTATTCGCCGCAGGAGGTCGCTGAACTCAAGAGCATCTTCGACGATACGCATCGCAAATATCTCGATCTCCACGGCGAGCCTTCGCTCAGGGAGATCGACGAGCACAACGGCGTCCGGCTGCCGCTTGCGCTGCATGCGCGCTTCCTCGACGTGGCCGCGAACGATCGTATCCTGCGCCTGGTCGAAATGCTCGTCCGCAACAAGTTCGTGCTCAACCAGCAGAACGGCGTGATCAATCCGCCGAACGCCGCCAAGTATAACCAGGGCGCGTGGCACCGTGACTTGCCCTACCAGCACTTCGTGAGCTCACGGCCACTGGCGATCAACGCGCTCTACTGCGTCGACGACTTCACGACGCAGAATGGCGCTACTTTCGTCGTGCCGGCGAGTCACCTTCACGAGTCCTGCCCGTCCGTCGAATTCATCGAAAGGCACGCGGTCCAAATCTCCGCGCCGGCCGGCTCATTCATCGTGCTTGACTGCATGCTCTATCATCGCGGCGGCGTGAACCGGACGCCGTCGGCGCGCCGCGGCGTCAACCACGTCTACACCTGCGCATTCATCCGCCAGCAAATCGACATCCCGTCGGTGCTCGGCGGCGACCTCGCCCGTCCCGAACTCTCCGACCTGCTCGGCTACCGCTACCGGCTGCCACGGAGCATCCCCGAATTTCTCGCCATGCGACGGCGCTGAGGCGCCGCGCCACCATCCGGCCCAGCATGTCCCCGAAGCTCTCGATCCTCTTGCCGACCTTCCGCTCGGATCTGAGCGCGCTGTCGCGTATCGCCGAAGCCTGCTCCTGGGCCGGCCCCGACATCGAGGTGCTGATCCGCGACAACTCGGGCAACCCGGAGAAACGTGAGCTCATCCAGCGCTTTCGCCGGGACCATTGCACGATCCTCATCGTCGACACGTGCGAGCCCCGCGAGAATTATGCGGAGTTGCTCCGCCGTGCCAAGGGCGAGTTCGTCTTCTGCCTCGGCGACGACGACATGTATTTCTCGCGGGCCGTGGCCGCTCTGCCTCACGTGATGGCCGGCGCCGCGGCTGCGCCGGATGTCGTCGGCATCGCCGCACCATGTCTTATCGACTCGTCGAAGGGAACCGCTATCGCGAATTACGCGACCATCGACGCCGAAGACGTCGCGCAGCGCGTGACGGGCTATCTCCAGCACACGGCCGCGAACGTGATGATGTATTCGCCGATGCGGCGCGTGATCGTCGAGCGGGTGTTCGACTTTATCGCCGCGATGCCTTGCTCACTCTCGTTCCACGACCAGATCACGTGCCTCCTCTACCTCCTCAACGGCAAGTTCGTTCGGATGCCGAAGCTGATCTACGGCTACGATTTCGGCCCCTGGGAGGACATCCAGTCGGCGCAGAAGCGCGACATGGCCTTCTACAAGGCGGCCGGCCTCGATCCGTCGATCAGCAAGCTCCACTGGTTCCTGTGCGGATTCGAGGGCGCGATCCTCATCCGCAACGGCGACGTCTTCCCCGACCACGCGCCGGCGCTGCGTCAGAAAATGGCCGACCAGTGGTTCTCCATCATGTTCCAGCGATTCCTGGCAAACCCGCGCTTCGCCTTCGGTTCGCAATTCACGGCGCAGGCCGACGCCTTATGCGCGAAGCTGCGCGGCTCGGCGGGACACCTATCGTTCGTCGACATGCTGTCCGACATCTGCCACTTCATCGCGCTGTCCTCGCCGGACAAGGCGCAAAGCTATCTGAGCTTCTGGGCCGGCATGCTGTCGCCGCGCCGTCAGGCCGTGGTCAATGGCTAAAGGCCGAGATAGGCCTGGCGCACGCGGTCGTCGCCGAGCAACGCCTCGCCCGAGCCGGCAAGCGTGATGCGGCCGTTCTCCAGCACATAAGCGTGGCTCGCCAGCTTGAGCGACACCGCGACGTTCTGCTCGACCAGCACGCAGGTGAGGCCGTCGCGGTTGAGGTCCCGCACGGTCTTGAGCACCGCCTGCACCACGGCGGGCGCCAGGCCCAATGACGGCTCGTCGAACATGACCAGTTCAGGCGCGCCCATGAGGCAGCGCCC
Source organism: Pseudolabrys sp. (assembly GCA_035718885.1). Classification (GTDB taxonomy): domain Bacteria; phylum Pseudomonadota; class Alphaproteobacteria; order Rhizobiales; family Xanthobacteraceae; genus Pseudolabrys. The sequence goes on from DASTGR010000416.1 coordinate 10,761, forward strand.
GATCGCCAGCATCTGCTGCTCGCCGCCGGATAAGGTACCAGCGGCCTGCGCCCGCCGCTCGGCCAGCACCGGAAACATGGCGTAGACGCTCGCAAGCATCCGCTCGCGCCCGGCCCGCGCTCGCGGCAGCATCGCGCCGGTCGTCAGGTTCTCTGCGACGCTGAGTGTCGGAAACACCTGACGGCCTTCCGCGACCTGGCCGACGCCGAGATTGCACACTTTGTGGCTCGGCCAGCCGGCAATATCGGTGCCCTTGTAAAGGATGCGACCGCGCGCCGGCCGGTGCATGCCGGCGATGGTGCGGATGAGCGACGTCTTGCCGGCGCCGTTGGCGCCGACGATGGCGACGATCGCTCCCTGCTCGATCTTGAGCGATACGCCGTCGAGCGCCTGCGCGTCGCCGTAGAAGACGTCGAGATCCTCGATGCGGAGCATCTAGACGTCCTCCGCGCCGAGATACGAATGAATGACCGCCGGATCGCGCACGATGTCGGCCGGCGCGCCCTGCGCGATTTCGGCGCCGTGGTGCATGACGACGATCTGCGAGGCGAGGGCCATGACCGCACGCATTACGTGCTCGATGAGCAGGATGGTCAGCCCCGTCTCGGCATTCAGCGTGCGCAGGATCGCGACCATGCGGTCGGTCTCGGTCGGCCGCAGGCCTGCCATCACCTCGTCGAGCAGCAGGAGCTTCGGCCCGGTCGCGAGCGCGCGCGCGACTTCGAGCCGCTTGCGGTCGGGCAAGGTCAGCGAGGAGGCGCGCTGGGCGCGCTTGTCGTAGAGGTCGAGGCGGCGCAGCACCTCATGTGCGTGCGTGCGTGCGTCGGCGACGTGGCGGCGGTGCAGCAGCGCGCCGACAACGACATTGTCCTCGACCGTCAGCCCAGGGAACGGCCGCACGATCTGGAACGTGCGGCCGATGCCGCGGCGGCAGATCCTGTCGGGCGTGAGCCCGTCAATGCGCTCGCCGGCAAAGGTGATCGACCCGCCGTCCGCGGGATGCACGCCGGCGATCATGTTGAAGAGCGTGGTCTTGCCTGCGCCGTTCGGGCCGATGACGGCATAGATCGATCCCGCCGGCACCTCGAAGCCAAGCCGGTCGACGGCGACGAGACCGCGGAAGCGCTTGGAGACGTTGTCGACGGACAGAAGCGCGCTCACGGGCCCCTCCCCTTCAGCCCGAGCCGCTGCGACAGCCAGGGCCATACGCCGTCCGGCAGCGCCAGGATCACCGCGAGCAGGCAAACGCCGTAGAAGATCTGCTTGACGCCCGGAATGTCGACGCCGACCGCGTTGAGCGCGCTGGTCAACGTCTCGGCGAGCCCCGTGAGGATGAAAGCGCCGAGGATCGGGCCGAACAAAGTGCCGATGCCGCCGACGATCGGTGCCAGGATGATCTCGATCGAGCGCGAGATGTGGAAGACCTGCTCGGGAAACAGGTTGTTGTAGTAGAACGCGTAGATGACGCCGGCGAAGGAGGTCATCGCCGCCGAGATCACCACTGCCAGCATTTTGTAGTGGAACGTGTCGATGCCGGCGGCGCGCGCCGCTTCCTCGTCCTCGCGGATGGCCAGCCAGAAATAGCCGATCCGGCTCGTCAGCAGCAGGCGGCAGCCGATCAGCGCCGCGACCGTCGCCACGAGCAGCAGGTAATAGAACATCACCGGCTGGCCGCGCAGGTGCCAGAGATCGTTGCCGCTGTACTGCTTGACCGGCAGGAACAGGCCGGACGAAGCGTTGACCCAGGTGAAATGGTCGAAGCCGACACGGGCGAACTCGGCGACTGCGATGGTCAGGATGGCGAAATAGACGCCGCCGACGCGGAAGCGGAAGGCAAGATAGCCGATGAAAGCGCCGGCAAGTGCGGCCAGCGGCGCGCCGACCAAAAGCCCCAGCCACGGCGCGATGCCGAAATGCGTAAACAGCGACGCCGCCGCGTAGGCGCCGATGCCGACGTAGAGGGCATGACCGAGCGACAATTGTCCGGCAAAGCCCATCATGATGTTCCACGCCTGCCCGGTATAGGCGAAGTAGAAGATCAGGATGAGCACGGTGAGCAGATAGTCGCCGGCGAACATCGGCGCCGCGAGCGCCAGCACGAGCAGCACCGCCATGAGCACGAGCGCGCGGGCGGTCAGGCCCTCGGTGAGCCGCGCGATCATGACAGTCTCCGGCCCATGATGCCCTGCGGGCGCAACAGCAGAACCAG
>DASTGR010000417.1:0-7789 GCA_035718885.1 Pseudolabrys sp.
ATCGTAATAGCCTCAAAGGCAGGTGAACGCGGCGCTCCGGCTGCTGCGCCTGTTGCGTTCGACTACTCCGGCTTTGCCGTGGCGGCCACGCCGTGGCGGGCAACAGGCAGGGCCGCCGTCGCCAATATTTATCTTCACACCGACATGCATTCCTCGCGCAGCGACGGACGAAGGCTGTTGGGAACCGTGCAGCTGACAGGCGTAGCCGCTGCTCCGTCGACGGCCGCAAATGCAGAACCTCAGTCTCCGACCGCGCAGCAGATCTCGCCCGCGCCGCAGGCGGCCGGCGGCTGGAAGCTCGACGACGACGCCAACCCGACGCAGCTTGCCTTCAGTACACCGGAGCGCGCCGACGATCCCGAACTATTGCTGGTGTGCGACCGGCCGAACAATGAATTGCACGTGCTCTATCGCAAGCTTTCGTCGGACGACGTCGAGGCGGCGAGCGACAAGCTCGACACGCTCGCGGCGCAGGTCGGCGGGGCGGGGACCTCACTGACGCTCGCGGGATTCGTCTCGCGTGCGCCGGAGGCGACCGCGGTCGGCTACGACATTCTCGTCACCGACAACAGCGCCGCCGCGCTCGCCGCGCCGGACGCGAAATGGACGCTTCCCGGCATGACGATCGCCGCGCCGCTTCCCGCGGCGGCCGCCCAATTCGTGCAAACCTGCCCGAAGGTCGGCACGGCGACCGAGAGCATGACGTGGCGGCGGCGGATCAATCTCGCCGCCGGCTACGCGATCGATCTGCCGCTCGGCTTCTATCGTCTCGCCAGCGCCGACCGCTCCGGCCGCTTCTATCGCGAGGGGCCGGGCAACGGCACACTGCAAATCTCGAATGTCGTGAACCAGGACGACATGTCGCCGCGCGAGGCGCTCAGGCGCATGACGCAGGACAAGGACGTCGTCACGAAAGTGACGAAGGGCGCTGCCGGCAAGGATCAGCTCACCATCACCGGCACGCGCGGCAGCCGCGCCATGTTCCTCAAGGCGATCCTGACCTGCGAGAAGAGCCGGTGGGCGATCGTGCGGCTGGAATACGATGCGGCGGCGCGCGGCGAGGTCGATCCGCTGCTTGGGCGGATCGAGCAATCGTTCACGCCGCGGGGCGAATATGAAGGGCAGGCGGCGTGCGAATAGCCGCGCTCAGCGCTTCGGCAGCTTGATGCTGGCGAGGATGTGGTCGAGCACCGGGCCCCAGGTCGTCCACTGCTCGGAATCCGCATCGAACAGGAAGGCCGGCGCGCGCGGATCGGCGAAATAGACGACGATCTGGCGCCGGCGCAGCGGCGGATCGTTGGCGCTGGTGAGCATGTCGGTCATCTTCGCGGCGCGGCCGTCGATGGTGGTGGCTTGCTCCTTGAGGTCGGGATCGAGCAGCGTCTCGTTGGTCGGAAAGATGCTGAACCACGGGCCGGCCGAGACATCCTTCGCATTCTGGGCGAACTGCACCTCGTCGTGATCTTCGGGCGGGCGCTTGAAATCGAAGCGTTTCCAGCCGGCCGGCACATCGAAGTCGACGCCGTAGACCTTCGCCTTCTGCCAGCCTTGTTGCGCCGGCGCGGGGAAGGCAGAGAGCAGGGCCGCGCATGTCCCGATCAGGACCTCGCGGCGCGCGAACATGCGAGACGGTGTGTGTGTCATGGCGCAAGGTTAGCGTCGCGCCGCGCCGCCGCGCTTGATCCACCTCAATTGCTTCGTGCGCGAGCATCGCCCGGTGCGTGCCGCTCTAGAGCCGGCCGCGGTCCTGAAGCGCGAGCCGCGCCGCGGCACGGTCGGCCTTGCCGGTGCGGCCGACCGGCAGCGTGTCGACGAAGTGGATGGCGTCGGGCACTTTGTAACGCTCGATGCGCTCGCGCGCCCAGTCGCGCAGATCCGCCTCGCTCAGCGCCGGGTCGCGGCGCACGACCATCAACTGGAGAGATTCGCCGAGCCGCTCGTCCGGCGCGCCGAAGGCGAGCGCCGCGGCGACGCCGCCGTGCCGGGCGAACAGGTTCTCGATCTCCAGGGGCCCGATCTTGTTGCCGCCGCGCGAAATGATGTCCTTCGCGCGGCCGACGAGCGCGACGCAGCCGTCGTCGCGCTCAACGGCGAGATCGCCGGTCCTGAAATAGCCGTCGGCAAAGGCCTGCTTCGTGAGCGCGGGATCGTCGAGGTAGCCGAGCATCCGCGCGGGCGTTCGAATTTGCAATTCGCCGCCGCCGCCGGGGAGCGAGGCAGCGGCGATGCGGTACGTTACGCCCTCGGTCGGCCGGCCGATGGTGCCCGCGACCGGTGCGCCCGCGCCGTAATCGGCGGCGAAGTCGCAACTGCCCGTTTCGGTGAGGCCGAACAGGTCGACGATGCGCGCGCCGGCGAAACGCGCGGCGACCCTGTCGGCGAGCGCCGGCGCAAAGGGCTCGCCGCCGGTGAGCACCGCGCGCAGGCGCCAGGCCTCGCGCGACGGCGCGGCGGTGAGCGCCCGCAGAAGCGTCGGCACCGCGGCGAGCACTGTCGCCTCGCGCAGCGGCTCCGCGTCCTGTCCGAGCTTCGGCGTGAGCAGCAGCCGCGATCCGGATTGCAGCGCCAGCAGGCTGACCCAGATGCCGAAGATGAAGGTGAGCTGCAATGGCACGGCGACGACATCGTCGCGCGTGAAGGCGAGCAGGCGCGACAATGCGCCGAGCTTCCACGCGAGGGCGGCGTGACCGACCACGACGCCCTTCGGCTGGCCGGTGCTGCCGGATGTGAAGACGATCAGCGCCCCGTCCCTGAGCAGCTTGCGCCGCGGCGGCGCGGCATCGCCGACCGCCGAGACCGCGCCGGCGCGCACGGCAAAGCGGCTGCCGAGGCGGGTGACGAGCGCGTCCGCCGCCGCGCTGGGCGTGGTCACATGGATCGGCGCGGCGACGCAGCCGGCGAGCCAGATGCCGAGGAAGCCGGCGAGGTCGGCCGGCGCGTTGGCGATATAGAGGACGACCGGCTCGTCCGGCCCGGAGCCTTTCGTGCGCAGCGCCGCGGCGATCGCCTCGGCCGCGGCGACCATCGCGGCTGCGCCGATCGTCGTCCCGCCGGGGGCAGCGGTATCCGAAGCCAGGTCCAGGAGGGCCGCGCGCGTATCGAGGCCGAGATGGGCGAAGCCGCTCATTCCTTGCGCTCGCCGGGGAAGCGGCGGTCGCGCCATGCGAGCGCCGCTTTGAGGCCCTCGGCGCGCGCTACCTCCATGAAGGCGATCTTGTCGGCCGAGCCCGGTCCTTCGATGTCGAGATCGATGGCGAGCGCGGCTTCGAGCGCGTCGAGCAGGCCCTGCTTCTCGAGCGACTGATTGATCGCGCGCTTGGTCAGCTTGAGCAAAGCGGGATCGAGCGTCGCGAGATGGCGGGCGACGGCGGCGGTCTCGGCGGCAAGCGTTTCATCCGCAACGACGCGGTTGACGATGCCGAGCTCGCGCGCGCGGCCCGCCGATACACGGTCCTGCCCGAGAAAGATGATCTCCTTTGCGATCTTCGGCCCGACGAGCCAGGGCAGCAGCATCACGACGATGCCGGCGCCGAATTTCAACTCCGGTTCGCCGAAGAAGGCCGTGTCGCTGGCGATCGTCATGTCGCAGGCGAGCATGAGTTCGAACGCGCCGGCGAGGCACGGCCCGCGCACGGCAGCCAGCGTCGGCTTCGGGCAATGCCAAAAGCGCATCACCGCGTCGAAATCCTTGCGCAGCACGGCGCGCCATTCATCGAAGCCGGTGGGCTTGCGCTCCATCTGCTCCTTGAGGTCGAAGCCCGAGGAGAACGCGGCGCCCGCGCCGGTGACGACGACGACGCGCGCGGCTGAGTCCGCCTCGGCGCGGTCCATCGCCAGGTTGATCTCCTCGAGCATGCGGGCGTTGAGCGCGTTGGCCCGCTCCGGGCGCGAGAGCGTCAGCGTCGCGACCGCGTCCTTCACCTCGTACCGGATCGTCTCGAAGGTCATCGTCCGCTCCCCGCAACCGCGTGGCCGCGATCAGAGCAGAGGCGTCGGGGTTCCCGCAAGGCGTCGCTACCGGTCATGTCGCCGGTTGTATCGCGCGACGCTGCGGGCCCCGCTTGCGACGGGGGACGACAGCCCCCGCGCTTTGCGCTAGCCTTGCCGGCATGACCGCACACACCAGACCGCTGCCGACCTTCGCCGATGTCGACGCCGCCGCGGCGCGCATCAAGGGCGTCGCCGTGCGCACGCCGCTGATCAACCATCCCGTGCTCGACGAGCGGCTCGGCGCCCGCGTCTTCCTCAAGGCCGAGACGCTCCAGCGCACCGGCTCGTTCAAGTTCCGCGGCGCCTACAACAAGTGCTCGTCGATTCCGCAAGACAAGCGCGCCGCCGGCGTCGTCGCTTATTCCTCCGGCAATCATGCGCAGGGCGTCGCCGCCGCGGCAAAGCTCCTCGGTATGCGCGCGACCATCGTCATGCCGTCGGACGCGCCGAAGGCGAAGCGCATGCGCACCGAGGCGCTCGGCGCCGAGGTCATCGGCTATGACCGCAACACCGAGGACCGCGCGGCCATTGCCGCAAAGATCGTTGCCGAGCGCGGCGCGACTTTGGTGCCGCCTTACGACGATCCGCTGATCGTGGCGGGGCAGGGCACGATCGGCCGCGAGATCGTCGAGGATCTCGCCGCGCAGGGCATCAAGCCCGAGATCGTGTTCATCGGCATGTCGGGCGGCGGCCTCGCCGCCGGCACCGCGCTCGGCATCAAGGCCGGCGCGCCGGAGGCGCAAATCTACGGTGTCGAGCCGGAAGGCTTCGACGACACGCTGCGTTCGTTCAAGAGCGGCAAGCACGAGACCAACGCACGCATGAGCGGCTCGATCTGCGACGCGCTGATGAGCGCGACGCCGGGCGAGGTGACGTTCCCGATCAATACAAAGCTCATCGGCAAGGGCTTCGCCGTCAGCGACGAAGAAGTCGGCCGCGCGGTGCGCTTCGCCTTCGAGGAGTTGAAGCTGGTGGTGGAGCCGGGCGGCGCCGTCGGCCTGGCGGCGATGCTTGCCGGCAAGCTCGACCTCAAGGGCCGGATCGTCTGTGGCGTTCTCTCCGGCGGCAATGTCGACGCCGCGCTGTTCGCCAAGCTGATCGGCGCTTGAGACGGCCCCCGTCATCCTGAGCTGCGAGCGCGTGCAACGCGCGAGCCTCGAAGGATGACCGCCGCTCGCTCAGAGACCCTTCGAGGCCCGCGCTTCGCGCGGGCGCCTCAGGGTGACGACTTACGAAAACAGCGCCAGGCGTTCCTCGTCGCTGAGCGCGAGGATGTGGCCGAGCGCGTCGGCGACCGGCGTGCCCGGCGGCGCGGAGTGTTCCGGCGGCACGGAGTCGGCGATGACGTTCGAGTAAGCCGCCGGATTGGGCAGTTTCGGGACCGGGTCGGCCGGACCGGCGAAATCCTCGCCTTCGAAATGCGGCGGCGGCGGGCGGCTGCCGGCCTTGATCACCTTCATCTCGGGCATGTCGCTCTGCGCGGCCGCGACGGCCTGCGCGGCGATCGCCGCAAGCGCCGTCGCGCCGGGCGCGAGCGGGGGCGGCGGCGCGGGCGCGGCAGCCTGCGCGCGCTGTTCGGCCAGCATGTCCTCGATGCGCGCCAGCGCGGCCAGCAGCATTTCGGTGTCGGCCTGGCGCGCGCGCCGGGCATGCTCGGCAAGAAATGCGCGGCCGCGCGCGCTCGATGCGAGCACGGTCAGGAAGGCTTTGTATTCCGCGTCGTCCGGGCTCTCGCCGGGGCTCTCACCGGCGAGGGCCTGCGCCTCGTTCGACATGTGCATTCCCCGTCCGGGCAGTTTATCAATCATGCCTGCTGATTCGGCCAGAAGGCCGCTCATCCCGGATCGCCCGCCATGCCGGCCCTCCCGGCCCAAGGATCAGGTTTCGCGCCGCGGCTGGCAGCCCTCTACATCGCGCTTTTCATATTCTCTGGCGTCCAACTCCCGTTTTTCCCGGTCTGGCTCAAGGCCAAGGGCATCGATCCGTCGCTGATCGGACTGGTGATCGCCGTGCCGTCGCTGGTCCGCGTGTTCGGCATTCCGTTCGCCGCGCGCGAAGCCGACCGCCGCGACGCCCTGCGTCAGGCGATCATGATCTGCGCCTGCATCAGCGCGATCGCTTTCGTGCTGGTCGGCCTGTCGGCCGGCGCACTCGCGATCTTCCTTACTTATGCGCTGGCGTCCGTGTTCTACGCGCCGGTCATGCCGCTCACGGAGACCTATGCGCTCAAGGGCCTGACCGTGCGCGGCCGCGCCTATGGTCCGGTCCGGCTGTGGGGATCGGTGTCGTTCATCGCGGCGAGCTTCATCACCGGCCTCGCCATCGAGGTCATGCCGGCGCGGCATCTCATCTGGATCATGGTGGTGGCGAGCGCGCTGGTCGCGATGACCGCCGTGGCGCTGAAGCCGATCGCGGTCGAGCCGCGTCCGGCGTTGCCGCCGCCAACGGCCCGGCGCGGCCTGCTGCGCGACCGCGGCTTCATCGCCGTGCTGGCCGCGGCGAGCCTCATCCAGGCGAGCCATGCCGTCTATTACGGCTTCTCGGCGCTGCAATGGCGCGGCGACGGCCTGTCCGGCGGCAGCATCGGCGCGCTGTGGGCGATCGGCGTCATCGCGGAGATCGTGCTGTTCGCGTTTCAGGGCCGGCTGCCGATCTCATCGACCGCACTGCTGATGCTCGGCGCGGCCGGGGCGCTGGCGCGCTGGGGCGTGATGATGATCAACCCGCCGGCGGCGCTCCTGCCGTTCCTGCAAATCCTGCACGCGCTCTCGTTCGGCGCGACGCATCTCGGCGCGCTCACTTATGTCGCGCGGCATGCGGGCGAGGGGCAGGCGGCGACGGCGCAGGGCCATCTGGCGATCGCGCTCAGCGCAGTGATGGCGGCGGCGAGCGCAGTGTCGGGACCGCTCTATGCGCGGTACGGCGTCGCGAGTTACGCGGCGATGGCGCTAATGGCGGTCGCTGGCGGAGTAGCCGCCCGTATAGCGGGCCGTGCGGGTGCGGTAGCGGGCGTGCCGCGAAGCTGAGCGGACATGCGTCGTCCGCTCCGCGCGCGCGGTGTAGACGCGCTCGCCGCCGCAAGTCGCGACCACGCCATGCAGGTCGGTGCCCTGCATGTAGATCATGCGCCGAGTCAGGCCGCCATGACGGTTGATCCAGCGGCGCACGTCGTGCGGATAGATGTTCCACAAGGCCTGCGTGCCGAGCGGACTCGTCACCGGACGGCCGTCGTCGTCGGGCATCCAAGCGGCGTGGAAGCCGAAGCGCGCGCGCGGCGTGGCGCAGACGCGGTTGCGCGGGATGAGGCCGAGCAGCAGCGTGCAGGCGGAGAGGCAGTTGCCGTCGACGACGACGCGCTCGCCCGACGAGCGCACGGTGGCGAAGGTCTGAAGGTATTGCCCGATCTGGCCGCCGCGGTCTTCCGAGATGCGCATCGTCGCGGAGGCCGGCGCGGAAGCGGCACCCAACATTGCGGCGCAGAGCAGCACTAGGCTCGCGAAACGCATGACCCCCCGTCCCCTCAAGGACCGCCATAGGCGGTTGTCATTTGACCAGAAGTCTAGGCCGATCGGGGAGCGGTGGAAAGGTTTGGTTAACCAAAAAAGCGCGCACGTTTGGTGAACAAAGACGGGCTTTTACATTAAATTTTATCGAGCGCCGCGAGTTCCAGGAACGCCTGTTGCGCCGTTTCTGTTGATGCTCTCAATTTGCGCAGATCGCGGCGCGATTCTGTTCAGCTGAACCGCGCTCTCTGCGCGCGGCGGCGTTGCATTCCGCGGCGGCTGCGCCGGCCAGAATC